>MHBF01000102.1:0-31085 GCA_001803225.1 Lentisphaerae bacterium GWF2_44_16
AATAAAGTTCCTTGTATATATGGCGCTTTCATTCGCGGCGTTTCTTGTACTGCCGCTGCTTATAGTGCCGCATGATCATTTCCTTTTTCTTTATGAGCGTTGGTTTGACGCTTTGCGGCTGGACACTTCCAGCAATATAAATTTTATGGGGATACTGAAAGGGTGGTTCAATATATATATTCATGAAGTTCATATACAGATGTATTCCCTTTTGTACCTGATACTGCCGCTTTTTCTTTTTTTCAGGTACAAAGAGTTGAAGTTCAGGCTTCTCTATATGGCCCTGCTTCTGATATGGGTTGTCATATTCAGCCACAAGGCGGAATCGCCATCTTATGTGATAGCCGTAACAGGAACGGCATTATGGTTTACGGCGCAGAATAAATTCAGAATGAGATATATCGCCCTTATAGTTTTCATGTTTCTTTTTACCTGCCTTTCCAGCACCGACCTGTTTCCGAGGCTTTTCAGAAATTTTTTTTTCACGCCCTATGGAATAAAAGCAATTCCCTGCATAGTTATTTTCTTTGTCTGCATATATCAGCTTTTGAGTTTTACCGTCAAGAAAAAACAGGAAAAGAAAGAGCTTGCCGATGCCTGAACATACCGTTATAATTCCTGTTTACAATGAAACTCAGAGGATTTCCCTTACTTGTGATAAAATACTGGAATTTCTAGAGCATCAGGATTACTGTTTTCTCTTTGTGAACGATGGTTCCACCGACAACACCTTGGACATAATCATGGAAAAAACCAAAGGCGCTCCTGCTGACAAAATAAAATATATCTCACTTGAAAAAAATATGGGCAAAGGCGCTGCCGTGAAAAAAGGTGTCGAACATGTCGAGACTGAATACCTGTGTTTTATGGATGGCGATTTGGCGTATTCGCTGGAACAGCTGATTACTCTTTTTGATGCCCTGAAAAACGCGGATATGGTTATAGGCAACAGAACGCTTGGCCGCGAAGACCAGAAGAACATTCCGCCGCTTCGCAGACTGCTCGGCTGGGGTTTCAACCGTCTCATCAGGGTTATAATGCGGATGCCGTATAACGATACGCAGGCGGGCATGAAAGGTTTCAGGACGGAAGGCGCGAAAAAGATTTTCAGCAAACAGATAATAAACGGTTTCTCCTTTGATGTGGAACTGATATTCATAGCTAGAAAACTCGGGTACAAAGTAGGCGAAATTCCCGCTTATGTTCAGGACGACCATACCGAAAAAAATTCCAAAGTCAATCTTCTCAAAGATCCCATTAAAATGTTTTTCAGCCTCTTCCTGATACATTATTATAATTGCAAAGGCAAATATTAACGGAGGAGATTTTTATTATGGCTGACGATCGTTTATTGTTGAAAAATGCCGTGATTGTCAATCCCTTGCAATCTTCTGTTTTTACTGGAGATTTGAGGGTTAAGGGAAATGTAATTGAGGAAGTCGCCGAAAACATCAGCGAAAAAAACGGAGATGATGTTTTTGACCTTTCCGGGAAATTGCTTATGCCGGGGCTCGTTGATACACATGTTCATTTTTCGAGTTGTCCCGACGGGCATTTCATGCTGGCAAAAGCCGGCGTGACAAGCGCCCTTGACATGGCTGGAAACCCCGATGAAATCATAGGTGGTTTCATGAAGCGGGGATCTGGGTTAACCCTTGCTTTCCTCTATCCTCTGATTCCGGGGGAAAGCATTTCAGGAACATCGCCATCTGAAGATGAACTCGAAAAGGCTATAGAATACGGGTTGAAAAATGGAGCGTTGGGCATAAAAATCGTTGGAGGGCATTACCCGTTAGGAAGGGACGCTACACGAAATGCCATACGCATTGCCCGAAAGAAAAACTGCTGGATTGCGGTACACGCCGGAACGCTTGAAACTCCCGGAAACATCCGGGGAATGGAAGAACTTGTTCAGCTGGCGGAAGGCAATCCGCTTCATGTCGCGCATGTCAACTCATATTGCAGAGGTACGGAGGGCCGCAGTCCCTTGGAAGAAGCCCAAAGAGCTATTGACGCATTGAAAAAAGCTCCCAACTGTCATTCTGAATCATATCTGGCCCTGATAAACGGAACAAGCGGCAGGCTTGATGAAAATGGAATTCCTAAAAGCGAGGTTACGAAACGTTCCCTGCTTCACGGCGGATACACGGCGGATGCCGAAGGGATTAAAAAAGCCATTCTCAGCGGCTGGGCAAAAGTAAATTATCATGATCAGAAAAAGCATGAAGTCGTTTTTCCTGAGCCGGCCGAAGCCTTGGATTTTTACATGAAGCTGAATACCGATGTAAGATTAAGCTTTCCTGTGAACTCACCTGTTTCAGCGATTCCGATAGCGCTTGCCAAGGATGAAAAAGGAAAGTTCATAGTTGACGCGCTCTCAACTGACGGAGGGGAAATTCCTAGAAATATCACACTGAAACAAGGACTTTGTCTTGTTAATTTCGGCGCAATGACAATTAATGAACTGGCGTATAAAGCGTCTTTGGCCCCTGCGCGGATGCTCGGCCTGAATGACAGAGGTTATATCGCCGAAGGCGGCATAGCCGATTTGATAGCGGTAAATCCTTTGACGTCCCAGGCGGAACTCTCGATTGTGGAAGGACAGATAATAATGCGTGATGGGAATGTATGCGGCAAAGGCGGGAACTTCCTGACAACGCATAATGGTAAAGAATTCTTCAGTTCCAAATCGATTGCCGGCAGAACGACGGAACCTGACTGGCTTAAATAAATAATTTCAGGGAGACTTTTATGCACAGAGAAAGGCTGACAATAGGAATTGTCGGGGGCTTGTGTCCGCTGGCGACCGCCGATATTTATCTCAAGGCCATGAAAGAGGTAAAATCCCGTCATGGCGATGCTGATTACCCGGATATAATAATCAGCGCCGCGCTGGAACAGGAAGAACGCGGCAACAGTTTTGATGACAGCTCTGTCCGTAATTATGACATGTCCCACAGGGTGCTCTATATATATCAGGTTACAAGAGAACTGAAAGAGCGGGGCGTGGACAGAATACTTGTGCCTGATTTTCTCAGTTACAGTTTTGTCAAAACCATAAGCGATAATATCAAAGTACCTCTTGTGGATATTGTCGGTGTGCTGGTGACGGGGCTTAAAGAGAAATGGCCTCAGGCCTCAAAAATAGGTCTTCTCACTACAAATTTATCCATAGAGAAAAAGGTTTTTGACGAGAAATTCGAGAGGAGCGCCCTTCAGATTATTTATCCTGATAGGGATATTCAGGATAATATGGTCATGGAGGCAGTATATGGACCTGAAGGGGTAAAAAGAGGTGTTTTAAAAGGCAGGCCGGGAGAATTGATTCGAAAAGCCTGTGAGCATTTATTTTCAAAAGGCGCCGAAGTTGTGATGTCCGCGATTACCGAATTGCCTCTGATTGAAAGACAGTATTATCCGGAGAAAAATTATTTTGACTGTAATGAAGCCATAGCCAGGGCGATTGTCAGTGACGTGGACGTTTCATTGCCGAAACTTGAAAAATACGGTACTATCGGAATACTTGGCGGGCTTGGGCCAGCGGCGACCGTTGACATATTTGACAAGATTATAAAAAACACTCCGGCATCGCGTGATCAGGAACACATAAAAGTAATAATCGAAAATAACCCCCAGATACCTGACCGCACCGCCGCCCTGAAAGGAAAAGATGAAAACCCCGGGATTGCCATGCTCGCTACAGCTGAAAAACTCAGGGACGCAGGAGTTGATTTTATAATTGTCCCATGCAATACCGCCCATGTATTTTTGAAAGATATTCAGCAACATATAAAAACCCCCATCCTGAGCATGATTGAGGAAACCGCGGAATATATCGCAAAGGACTTTCCTAAACTTAGAAAGGCAGGCTTGCTCGCGACTTCGGGCACCGTCGGCTCAAAGGTATATGAAGCGCCTCTCCAGTCGAAGAATATCGCTCTTCTTGTTCCCTGTCCCGAAACACAGGAAAGTTGTGTAATGGAGGCGATTTACGGGAAAGGCGGTATTAAGGCCGGGAATAAAACCGGAACACCAAAGGAACTGCTTTTGAAAGCGGCCCGGGAACTTGTCGCTAATGGCGCTGAACTTATTATTCTGGGTTGTACCGAAATTCCTCTCGCGCTGAAAAATGGAGACATCGAAGTTCCCTTTATTGATCCAACGGAAATACTCGCGAAATCAGCGGTCAGGTATGCGATGAATAAGATGAAGCCTTCAGGAATGGATTAATCAGCTTCAGGATATCCAGCCGCCGCCGAGAAGTTTGTCCCCGTCATAGAAAACAGCGGCTTGTCCGGGAGTAACCGCCCTCTGCTGTTTTTCAAAATCAACCATGTAAGATGACGCGCCGCATGGCGTCAGTTTGGCTTTTACCGGTTTGCTCCTGTATCTTATCTGCACTTCGCATTCAAACGATTCGGTTTTCGCCGGACATTGCCAGTTTACGTTTTCTACTAGCATATTCTCTGAAAAGAGCCTGCCCTCATCGGCGCTCAGGTAAACATTGCCTTTATCTATTTTCCATACGTATGCCGGTTTGCCGAGGGCTATTCCGAGCCCTTTGCGCTGTCCGATGGTATAGAGATGTATGCCGTTATGTTCTCCGAGTGCCTTTCCGTCATCCCCTATGATAAATCCTTTTTGCGGAAGGCCGTTGAAAAGCCTTCTCAGCGTTTCGGAAAAAGCCTCATCTCCGATACCGAAGCAGGCGTCCTGGCTTTCCGTTTTTTCGGCGTTCGGCAGACCTATGCGCCTGGCGTATTCGCGGACTTCCTTTTTGGTCATTGTCCCCAAAGGCATGTGAGTGGAGGCCAGTTGTTCCTGAGTGAGCGCGAAAAGAAAATACGACTGGTCTTTCTGCGAGTCAATTCCTCTGTGCAGTGAATACGTAGGGCCTGCATTCTGACGTACTATGGAATAGTGTCCGGTGATAATGCCTTCAGCTCCTATTTTACGGGCATAGTCGAGAAGTCTTCCGAATTTCAGATAACGATTGCATAGGGCGCAGGGGTTCGGGGTTCTGCCTGACGCATACTCTTCCCATCCTTTTTTTAATACTTTCGCCGTGAAATCCTCTCTGACATCCAGAAAATAATGCGCTATGCCAATGGAGTCAGCCGTCGTTCTGGCATGAAGGTCATCATCTATTCCGCAGCACGATTTCCGTTTTTCGGTATTTTCGTCACAGGACTTCATTTTCAGGGTTACGCCGATTACCTCGTAACCTTTTTCTTTGTAAATGGCGGCGGCAACGGAAGAGTCCACTCCGCCGCTGATTGCCGCCACTATTTTTTTCTTGCTGTTCATAGTGCCTATAACTTGACAGTATTGCTCTTAATTTGCAAATTCATACTCATGCCCGCAACGGCAAATCTCAATGAAAGGTTGCATATATCTGACAGGCTACTGCGCCCTTATAATCCTTGTATGCTACCTTATCCAGTTTGTTCCGTCTTTCTTCAGTAAAATACAAGGGGCCTCTCAGTCTCTCAGAGTTTGCTTCTGAGATAATCCGCCATATTATTTTTTTTGAGTTTCACAGCCCAGTCCAGAGGACTTAAATTTTTTAAATCTTTTTTGCCGATATCTGCGCCGCCTTCTACGAGAAGTTTTACGGTTTCAAGAGTCCCGTGCCTGGAGATTGCCGCGATAAGCGGAGTCAGGCCCTGGCCCCTGATTTCCTGCGCATTGACATCAGCGCCGGCCTTCAGGAGAAATCTTACATTTTCCGCGCCGTTTTCCAGGCATGCCGCGACCATGAGGGGCGTTGAGTTGTCCTTGTCCCCTTCATTAACTTTTGCTCCATTTTGCAGAAGCAATGAAACGACTTCCGGGTCCGTACTGCACCAGATGGCCTGCATCAGCGCCGTCCAATTACGTTTGTCCCTGGCGTTGACATCCGCGCCTTTTTTTATCGCGGCTTCTATGCATTCACGCGGCATATCGTAACGGATGGCCCATACAAAAGCCGTATAATTTTTTTTAGGTTCCCTTAGATTTACATTTGCGCCGGCATCAAGAAGAAGCTTGAATATTTCAGGTGATTTTCGTTTTGCGGCCAAAAAGAGCGGA
Source organism: Lentisphaerae bacterium GWF2_44_16 (assembly GCA_001803225.1). Lineage (GTDB taxonomy): Bacteria > Verrucomicrobiota > Lentisphaeria > Victivallales > GWF2-45-14 > GWF2-44-16. The sequence continues at coordinate 6,073 of MHBF01000102.1, forward strand.
GAGAGTCCTTCGGAGTTGACGGCGTTGAAATCAGCGCCGGCTTCAATGAGGAGTTTAATATTTTCCGGAGTTATGATTTTATTTGAGAGGGCTTCCAGAAGCGGAGTCAGTTTCTGTCCGGTCTTTCCGGAAGCGTTGACATTTGCGCCCGCTTCGAGAAGGAGTTTAATGTTTTCCGCGCCCTTTTTTCGGGAGGCCACAAGGCCGAGCGGAGTGGAATTATTTTTGTCCGCGGCATTTACGTCTGCGCCATTTTGCAGGAGCAGTAAAATAATTTTCCGGTCTGAACTGAACCATGCGAAGTGCATGAGCGGCGTCCACCCATATTTGTCTTTGGTATTTAGATCCGCGCCCTTTTTTATGGCTTCTTCTATAATGTCAAAAGGCGCATTGTTGCGCAGGGCATATACAAAGGCTGTCCGTCCATATTTATCTTTGGAGTTAAGTTCTGCGCCGGCGTCAAGTAGAAGCTTGAATACTTCCGGGTTTTTATATATTGCCGCCAGGCAAAGGGGAGAGCGGCCTTCCGTATCGGCGGCTTTCAGTGATGCGCCGAGTATGATCAGTTCTTTTGTCAGTCTGAGATTCCGGTCTTCTTCGATTCCGGCAATGGCGGCGTTAAGAGCCGTTTTATGATTGCCCAGGCTGTCCAGTGAGCAGGCTTCAAGTTTTGTGCGTCCGTAAAAATCAATTGCGAATTCTTTTTCATCTTCCGGGAGCGCGCCTGATTTTATCAGAGCAAGCAAGTCTTTCTTAAAATTGTCTTTTTCATTAAGATAATCACTTTCCAGAGCGAAAAATTTTTCCTTCCTCGGTCCTGTAAAAACTTTTAAAACAGTTTCGCAGTTTACCCATGCATTAACTGTTTTCATTCTGTTGCATTCCTCTTCCGTATCCACAATTTTCCTGAGAAGAGAATTGAATTTTTCTTTTCCCATATCAGATATTGCCGCGGCAGCTTTCTCATAATTTCTCATAGCGATGAGGAGAGATATCTGCGTGACGGTGATTTTGTCTTTGTCTTCCTGATTCAGTTTTCTGGATTTTTTTTCTTCAAGCAGGTTGATAAGTTTTATTACAGCAGGTTCACGATATGAAAGCTGCCAGCGGTAATCATCGCATTCTTCAGCCGCCGCTGTCAGAGAATTCAGGCCGTATTCGGGAATTGATGTATCTGGAAATCTGGAATTGATGCAGGCTTCGCCCAAATCGCGAAGCAGTTCCGGGGAGCCTCCCCAACGTGGGCGCAGGGCCCATTCTATGCATGAATAAGCGGGTCTGAAATCGCCTTGGGCTTCTATGGCTTTTTTAAACCATTCGATGCGTTCAGATAGCTCTCCGCAGCTGCCCGTTGCAACCCTTATCATACCGGATGCGGCATCAGGAAATTCAGGGCGCATTTCATGGGCCTGTACAAGAAACTTCCTGGCTTTAGCGAGGTGTTCATAAAAGCCTTTCCAGCCATCCTTTGTTACTGTTTTTGCCCATCCGCTCCCTCTTGATTTCCAGGCCAGATGAATTTCAGCTTCTCCCAGAATCACGTTTTTAAGCCAAGGGTCCGCTTTTGTGCTTTTTGAAAGATTTTTTGAAAAGTCACAGTGCATATCTTCGTCATATATCGAATAAAACCATCTCAATATCAAAAGCGCGTCGTTTCCCGATACACGTCCTTCGCTGATCACTTTTTCCATGGATTGCAGAAGATTATTATGAATGACTTTTTCCGTTTTTATCTCTTCGGCAACAAGCAGAAATATCCTGGTGAAATCCTTGCCGCGGATTTTATTCGTCAGTCCCGTCAGGATTTCGACAGCTTTATCCTGATTTCCCTTTTCGCATATTGCGGTGATTATGGTATTGATTTTTTCATTTTCGATACCGGGATTTTCTTCTTTCAGTTTTTTCTCAATGAAATCCGTTCTCATTTTGCATATATCGCTTTCCATGAATTTGGGAATGATCTCGTTGAAAATGTCAGCGATACATGCGGTATCTGTTTCTGTTTTTGAATTCTTCAGTTTTTTGAATTCATCTACTATGGTCAAGTATTCTTTTGCGAGAAGGTCAGGAGAGCTTCTGAGAATTTCCCATTTCAGATCGCTGAAGAATTTTTTCTTCAATTCATGTTTTATATATTCCTTGTCGCCTTTAAAATATTCGTCGATTTTTTCAGTTATTTCTTCCAGCTCTTCCTGCTGTTCCATGTTGCCAGGGTCTCTTCTGATATTGATTTTCAACCTGTCCTGTTTAGCCAGCAACTGTTTTAATTCGGGATCGCTTTCGATTATGCGTTTCCGATAGATTTCAAAATCTGCCGAAGCCTTTTCCAGCTCGTTAGCCGATTTAATATATTCGGAATTTTTTTCTAGTAATTCAGTTCTGGTCTTTTCGGAAAATATTTTCAAAGCGCCCAAAACTCTAGAAATGTTTTCAGGGTTCCTGTCTCTTGCGGTGGCATGTATTGCCGCAATCGCTTTATTGAAATCTTCGGAGTGTGACTGCTCCTTGTTGTCCGCATGGAGAGAAAACACCGTGATAATTATAGATACCGAAAAAATAATTGGATGAAAACTGAAGTTCCTCATACTGAAACAATCTCCCTGTCTGTTAATATATATTTTACTTATCTGTGAATATACATTTATCTTGGATTCGGACAAGGCGCTGAACCTGTTCCTGGTAAAATTTCTGATAGAAAATGAATTAAACGGCAAACAGTTTTATCTGTCGTTGCAGTGGAAAGTAGAAATTTTCCGTCTTTTTTCAGAAAAACATGAAGTCTCTGTGCCACCTGCGTCAGATGCTGGAGGATGGCATTCTGACGTTATACGGTATTTTCACTTCATAAAAGAATACTGGTATTCCAAATTTTTTTTCAATGTCGCGGGAGAATTGAGAAATTCCGATATTTTCACTGAGCACATGTGAAGTTTCTATAAGGCATCCGCCGCATTCTTTCGCGAAGAAAAAAGCCATCTCATCAAGCTCTCCGCATATCACGACATCCGCGCCGTCTTCGAAAAGCCTTCTGGTGAAATAACGGTTGCAGAAAAGGCCGGTCCCTCCGCATCCGTTGCCCGCAAGTTTTATGATTCTGTCCTCATCGCCGAGGATGCGCATCATGGGTGCTTTGATCTTCTCCGCCACATGTTCCACAAGTTTCCCGAAACGCATAGGGGAGGGGAGCCTGTAAACTTTTTCATAAATGCTTCCTGAAACAACTTCGGTAATTCCAAGTTTTCTGAAAAACTCATCGAAGATATAAGCTCTGTCAAGTCCATAGTGAATCTGTAATATTATAAGATCGTTCTTTTCCGCCGTTTCTTTGATGGCGTTATTGGGATGGCGTCTCCAGTCGAGAGGTTTTTTGAAGGTACCTGCTTCGCGGTATGGCCAGATTTCTTCGCGCTCGTCCCAGTAGAACTGCTCATGGCAGATGATCAGGTTAAAGCCTTTTTTTATGGCGGTACGCAGCGCATCCATATCAGCAAGCCATGTAACAAGGATACCTTTGACTTCGTCGCTGCCGTTTCCGATTATAAAACCGCCGTCAGGAAAATCTTTCAGAGGTATTTCAAGTTTACCCGCGACAAAATCAAGAACTTCATATGCTTTCATGCTGCCTCCGTAAAAATTATCAGATTACATTAGCACAGCGGTCTTGAGAGAGCTACCGTTTTTCACGGTTTTCCAGGCATTTCCTATTTCAGTAAAAGGGAATTTGTATGTGACGAAGGGCAGGGGATTGAATTTTTTCCTGATAAGCATATCGCAAATCTCTTCATGGACGCTGTACTCCTCCGGGTCGATTCTGATGAAGTTACAAAACTTTTTCATGTCATCCGCAAAATTATTTTTGCTCATTTCGTTATACACTGCATAACTGTAAACGGTTTTTTCATTGGCGATTGAAGTAGTAAGTTTTTTCAATAATTCCTCATTGCCTATGGTATCTATAAGGGCGGAATATTTGCGCTTTGGAATATTGTCAAGTGTGAAAACATCATCTGCCGCGCCGTTGGCAAGGGCGAAATCAAGCGGGGCCTGTCTTCTGGCCGTCATCGCTATATGCCCTGCGCCTGCCATCTTCAGAAATATGCCGAAAAAACACGCCGTTATTCCGGCCCCGGCAATCAGGAAATTGCTCCCTTTTATATCATTTATTTTTCTGACTGATGAATAAATTTCCTTCATCGTTATCATGAGGAGCATTTTTTCAAAAGGTATTGCTTCCGGCACAATTTGCTGCTGTTTTCCGCAGGAGGGAATTTTCTTTTCTGATATGCCGTCCTCAAGCATTGCTTTGCTATCAACAACTTTTCCGAATTCGGCGAAACCGCCCCAGAAGGAATGTATCCCGTCAAGAATTTCTCCCGGATAAATAGCATAAGGGCGGAGTACCCTCTGGCCTTTTTTATAATTTCTTACTTTGTTACCTGTCTCTTCGATAATGCCGACGCTTTCATGCCCGAGTATGCCGGGATAATCCTTCCCGAAAGGGAAAGTCCCGTTGATTATATGTTTGTCAGTTGAATTGCAGAAGACGCAGGCCTCAATCCTGACCAGACAGTCATAATCACCTGTATGAGGCATGGGCATTTCTCTTATTTGAAGATCGCCTTTTCCATTTGTGATTGCGCCTTTCATGCCTTCCTCCAGTCTATAACCATGCCCATTACCGATCTGTCCCCCTCAATCAGGCGCTTGAAGCCATCAACGGCCTTGTCGAAACTATAAACGTCTGTAATGTTTTCACCGAAAGTGATAGTGTTCATCGCGATGCCGTTAAGAGTGGCTTCCGTTGTTTTAGTGTTGCCTGAACCCATAGGGAAAAGGGCCCTGACATAGTTGTTATGGAAATGCGAGAAGTTTATACTTATCTCTTCAGGATACCATGAGAGGAAAACCATTTTGCTGTGCGGTCTGAGAAGTTTTGTGGATTCAGAAATAAGTTTTGCCGAGGCAGTGGCTTCGACTACGACGTCAGGGCCTTTGCCTGATGTTAATTCTGAAATGCTTTTTGCGATATCGTCTTTGAAAGGATTAAGAACATATTGAGTAACATATTTTTTTGAAAGAGCGGCCCTTTGCGGATCGGGCTCTATTGTTATCACCTTTGCTCCCCTGGCGCGGCTCCACTGCCCGAACATCTGACCTATGAGCCCCTGTCCGGATATGAGTACTGTTTCCTGTTCGTTCACTTCCGCCATTGAAACTGCGTTCAGTCCCACATTTGACATTATAAACATCGCCGCGTCTTTCATGGGGGCTTTTTCTGGTACGGGGATTGCATTTGCCGCGCTTATTACCTGAATGGAATTATGAGCGCCCCATACGCTGTTTACATCACAGTCAAGCCTTGCGCCCACAACTGCCACTCTGTCGCCTTTTTTCAGGATTCCGCTGTTTCTGCCTTTTTCGATTATAGCACCTGTCGCCATGTAACCGGATACCAGCGGAAATGTCCCGTTCTGAGTGCGTTTACCTGAAAATATGGAGGACTCTGTACCGATGCTTACGCCTGAATATTCAATGTCCACCATAACTTCGTCATCTTTCAATGCGGGTACTTCAATCTCTTCGACTTGAGGTTTGTTGGCTTCCCTGAAAACAATCGCTTTACTTTTCATATACGTCTCCGTTTAATTAAGTTTTGTGTAAATTATAAGATTATATTGATTTTAAAACAATAGGGTTTATTGTTAAATAAATGATATTATTTGGATAATATTGATATTTTATGGATTGGCTGGAAAAAATATCCCCGTGTTTAAATACAATTTGGTTCGGCGACTGGCGGGCCGGTACTCTCGAACCAGACAGATATTTGTTCGACCATGAGCTTGTGATATTCAGAGGCGGTACATGCAGGGTGATAATAGAAGGTGAAAATTTCATCTGCCATGACGGAAGCTGGATAATTGTTCCGCCCGGCGTACTGCACCGTTCCTATTCCGAAAAAACAGATGTATTCAGGTATTGTATTCATTTTGACTGGCTGGCAGTGGATAAGTCTCCTGATTTACCCGTCTTTGTAATTCCCCCCGCGAAAGTGCGGGGAAAATTTATCAGGCGCGGACCGTCTTTTATTCCCCAGGGGATAATGAGAGGGCATGTCAAAGATTTTTCCCGGATTGAAAGCTTGCTCAAAACCTTGGAACTCCGCTGGAAAACCGCTTCATTCAAGGAACGTCTCACATGCAGGGCGCTGCTTTTGGAAGTTCTCATAAGGCTTTTCAGCGATGCTGAAAATGACAGGGATGTCTCAGACAAAAGCGGCGATCTGGCCTATGAAATAAAAAGCCTTCTGGACATGCGCCCTTCACAGAATGTTTCCATAAGGGAATATCTTGAAAGAAAAACGTCCTACAGTTATGAACATATCTGCCGGATATTCAGAAAAAATTTTGGAGTCCCTCCGTTGTATTATCTGAATGCCATAAGGGTTGAGGAAGCCAAACGCCTTCTTTCGTTTCCCAATATCAGTGTGGCAGAGGCCGCTGAGAAAACAGGCTTTAACGATCCCGCTTATTTTTCACGGATATTCAAGCGCATGGCCGGAGTTTCACCCGCGAAATTTTCAAGGCTCTGAATTGTTTCAAGAAATCTAAAACTACTATTTGTAATAGGAAGCTTTTTATTTTTGCCAAAAAGGGACAGCGGGTTCTTTGAAAAATTCCTTCAGTTGCTTTTCCTGTTCCGGTGACTGTCGCTTTAACATGTAAATACCAATCCCGTTCCCATATTTTCCACAGAAATACCTGACCTGTTTCATCAACAGTTCCGGTGACCGCGAAGCCACCCCTTTTTCTTCCATATCATGATTGCCAAGCAAAAAAGTCCATGCTTCCGGGCGTTTCGATTCCTGTCTGGTCAGATCCGCAATAGTTATTCCCGGAATCTTGGCGTAGTCCATGTTAAAGGCCACATCTATCCATCCCTGATTCACCCAATCTCTGGGATTTCTGCCGTTGCTGGCCAGACCATAACGTTGCAACTGGGGAGCGACATCCGCGGAAATAATTATTTCCGGCCTGATTTCCTTTGTCTGCTTCGAAACCCGGACAACGATATCATCAACGCACCGTGAAGTGAATTCCGCCATTTTGTTTTTATCATTGCGGTCTGGTTTCAGTTCCCGCTTGAAAAGCCACTTATACTCACCAGCGGCCGCCGCGGAATCCAGACCCGCCTGGATTCTTATAAAATCCAGATTAATGCCGTCAACCTCATACTCCCTGGCATGGCTGACCATCAGTGCCACGATCCGATCCCGGAATTCAGGATTGTAACCGTTATACCACATGGAATCCGCGAGAAACTTTGGCCATACCGGAACATTATTGCCCTTGGAATCACCATGCGCTTTCATCACGGTAAATATCGAATGCACTTCGATGCCCCGTTTGTGGGCTTCATCCACCAGGAATTTGTAATGATCAAAACTATCGCCTTTAAGTTTTGCCAGATATGCCTCATAGCCGGGGGCACGGGGATAATCTTTACTGTTCACCCACAAGCCAGCGCCATACCAGACACCCGGAAAAATGGCATTGAAACCCGCCGCTTTCAGTCGGTCAAGAGTCTTTTTTATTCCTTCCCTTCCTCCTTGTAATGTATATGGCCAATGCCAGTCAACAATCATCCGTGTTTCTCTCAACACCCCGTCTTTTGTCCGCTGTTTTTCCACCGGCTTGAAGTCTTCAGCCCAGTAGTATGGATTTTCAAGTTCTTTTTTAACGCTGTCAGGGGCATACAGCATCAAAATCTTTTTTATGTCATCATCAGGCAAAGATTTATTATAAAAAACCAGTTCAATATTATTCCGACATCAGAATAATATTGATTATTCCGATTCTCGTATTATTCCGATTTTTTTATGAAAGCTCTGGGAAATAAGTTGATTTTTCACAGAGCTTTCATTTTTTTCGGAATAATAATTTACTCCAATCCACAAAGTTTCCTGATAAGGTTCTCATTACCTTCCCAAATACCAGTTTCCGTTTTCGGCAATGTGGCTGCCCCCGCAGATGCTTTTTCTATGGCAGCGCGTTTCATCTCGGTATCGGCATATGCGTAAATGAGGGTCGTTTCCGGATTTTCATGCCCAAGCCACTCAGCCAACAACGCCAACGGCATGCCAGAACGATATAAATGCATGGCACGTGATCGGCGAAACATGTGAGGATGAACTCGCTCCGGTATATCCTTACAGTTTTTTCCCGCTTCCATGCTATGCTGTTTGATAAAACGAGCAACATTATCATCTGACATTGGAGTTTTTTCATGTCGGTGAATAGTATAAAACATTGGTTCTTCTCCAAAGCTATTCTCATGATACAGTTTTACATATCTCTGATAATGCTGGATGGTGTTGTCCGTTATCGGTACCATCCGGGGTTTTGAACCTTTTCCTATCAAATATACGGTTTTGTCTTTTTCGTTGAAATCACAGAGTTTCATTCCAAGCATTTCGCAATCTCTGGCAGCGGTATCATACATTAGAATCATGAAGAATTGGTCTCTGATGCCAATTTTTTTCGATGTGTCCGGCTGTGCCAAGAGACATCGCATCGCTTCTGGACTCATGAATTCAATAACTTTGGAGGTATCGATATCATTTTTTAACGGAATACCGTTTAAATCATTCAGGTATATCACCAAGGACGGTTCACAAATGGAAGCATAATGATAAAACGACCGGATACAGGATAATCTCTGGTTTCGTGTAGATACGGACCAGCTTTTTTCGGATTCCATAGCGTTTAAAAACTCTGTTATTGTTTTGTGGTCTATATTATGAAAACCGAGTTTATTAAGCGGCATACCTTTTGTATCGGATAAAAATCTCAAAAAGACATTCCATGCTTGTTTGCTTGAAAGTATTGTGTGTGGGCTACTATTGCGCTGTTTCGGAAGGTAAACGGTGAAATAGTTCCGCAGGTGCTTCAGGAAGTTGTCATATATTTTTTTCTTCATGACAATACCTCCGGGATAATGCCGTTTGCTTTGGTGAAATCCATGTTCGCCAAACGTTCCGGGAGCAAATGCACGTAATAATATGTGCTATTGAAGCTTTCGTGCCCCATATAGGCACTCAGATATGGAATGAGAACCTCCAAATCGCGGTCTTCTTCCACCCAGCGCATGAGAGTTCTTGTTGCGAAGTTATGCCGAAAATCATATGGAGTGCAGGGACCTCTTTCATTACCAAGACCAGCTTTTTCCCAGCTCTTATGGAATTGGGCGGTCAGCCAACCGGACTTGTAGGCTCCACCGTTTGGTGAGTGAAAAAAGTATGTTCTGTTCGGGTAATGCATCTGTGCAATGGCATCATATCTTCTGCAGAGTTTCACCAAACCTTCATTTAGTGCCAGCCGCCTGTCTTTGCGTCGTTTTGATTCGGAGATATAAACTGTTCCATCTGAAAAATTAAAATCCCTCCGTTTCAAAAGTCTGACTTCCGGTGGACGAAGGCCACATCCAAACTGGAGTCGAAAAATTGTTGGAGCCGTATATTCGAGTAGTGGAGAACGTGTGTCGTGGGGTATCTCATCCGTCGCACGAAAAAATCGTCTCAGTTCATCATCTGTAAAAATATACGGAATACCCACTTTATAAGGCGGTATCAATTTTGCAGGAAGAACAAATGCCTTCTTTTCAATGGATATCAGATATTTTCCAAACTCACGCATGATATGCATACGATAGTTACTGGCACCATTTTCTTTGGCATCATTGCACCATGATAAGACAATTTCCTTAGTCAATTCACAGGCATTCGAAAATTCTATCTGACAGAAACGATCAAAACTTAAGAGCCCCCATTCATAACCTTTGGCTTTGCGGCCTAATGCCTTTTTGAATTCTATCATAGAATTAATGTCGTCTGCAAAACCGCTGTGATAAGAAAAAATCATTTCAATTCCTCCTTTACCGTAGCAAATGCGGACAAGTCCATACAACAGACACGCAGCATTTCATCGTTTAATGCTATGTAGCGTTTGGATGAATCCAATTTTTTGTGTCCAAGTATCTGAGCAACTGTCGCAAGTGGAATTTCGGCCTGCACCATTCGTGTTCCGGATGTCCTTCTAAATGCATGGAAGGTTTTCCCATCCCCTGCTTTATGTTCGAAACCTGATTTTTTCTGATAACGTAAGATCAGGTTTGCTCCCTCGTGGCGCTTCATTTTGCGATGTGGTTTCCGATATCTCAAAAAAATGTAGGGACTATCAGATTTCGGTCTTGCATACAATATATAGTCGGCAACAGCATTTCCCACGGAAGGAACCAGTGGAAGCTTATAACAAGAGTTCGTTTTCTGTTGATGCGCCAATATGAGGTTAGCCTTCCAGTTAATATCCGACAGCTTTAGGTTAAAGATATCCACGCCCCTGAGTCCCATATATAATGCGATAGTCATGATAGCGTAATCTCGCTTACCTAACAGGGTTGATGTATCAACCACATTGAACAGCACTTGTATTTCGTGATCCGTAAAACAGGGAAGCACCCTTTTTCTTGAGGAAACAGGATTTGACAAGAGTAAATCGACATTTAGGGTTGAGTGGCCTGAAATCTTCATATAAGCGAAAAACTTTTTTAATGGCCATGTCAGATTGATCATGTTTCCTTTATGTGAAGGAGCCTTTTGGATAATGTAATCCCGTACCGAATTTAAAGGAATATCATAAATATCAGGACATTCATTATCTTCCAGAAAAGTCAGGAATCTTCGAATTTCTTGGACAATCAGTGTAACGGAGCCTTCGGCCAACGAATCGGTTAATGTATTTTTAAATTTGTTTAACAGTTGATATGCTTTTATGGACAGCCTATCTTCTTGATAGTTTCTCCTTTGCCACCGAAAAATTCCGTCCTCCATAAATTCGGCAAGAACGGCAGCAGCTCGGCGTATAATCCAGCAGTAGATTTTTTTAATTTCCCCGTTATCACATCTTGCCAGTTGGACATTAGAAAAGGCATTGGCATCGGCAGATGTGAATTTCTGCATGCAATTGGCTTCACAGTAAGCCCAAACAGTATTATAGCAGCTCCTATAATGCTTTACTGTGGCAGGACTTAACGGCACATTTTTCATGTGCTCCAATATTTCGTTAATGGCCTGGGCGATAGAATGGTTTTTCATTGCGAACCTCCAAATTAAATTATTGGATTATATTATAGAGGTAGCAATAAAAAACGTAAAATTTTATTCCGATTTTTTCATTAGAAGGAAGATGAATGCATAGAAATTAACTTGAGGTTTCAACATGCACATAAAAAAATCGGAATAATACGAGAATCGGAATAATCATTGAAACAACCGTCCGCAAACCTTTCAGCAGTTCCAAAACCTTTATCCGATCCTAAATATACCGGAGAAACTATTTCCATCTTTTGAGGTGCAGAATAATACCTCTGCCCCGGTCTGTAAATCTCGCCATTCCGATAAACGCACCATTGAAACTCACCATCTTTCTGTCTTTTCCAGGTCATGGCGTAATGCACCCAGCGGCGGCGGGATTCTTCTTTACGTATGCTTATGGCCCTGAAGGTATTACACAAAGCCGCCCAGGTTATAGGCTGTCCCCCGGCATTTTCAAACCATCCCTGACTGATGATCATATATGTGTTCTGTTCTCTACCTTCGGGCCAAGTGAAATTCCATTTCCATGACATATAGCTATGGGAACCTCCCAATGGATCGCCGATCGGATAGAACCAGAAAGCCAGTGTTCCTTCATCAATATTAATGACGCGCTTGTCCAGCATGCCGCAACCGTCAATATCCAAACATACAGTTCCGGTTCCTGGCTGTACGCCAGTGTCTTTTTCAAGAGAAACCTTTCCTTCCCATTTTATGGGCTTTCCGGTTTTATTTATTTCCGGCTGCTTATCTTCAGTAAAGCTGGCATAAAAAACAATATTTTCAGGACTCGGATATTCACTTGGATTTTTTGCATTACAAGCTATGCCTGCTACGATACAAAAACTTAGAATTATCGCTTTAAGTTTAAAAATTTTCATTCACTATTTCCTCCTTTAGATTGTTTCATATTAAAAAATTTAAAAAACTCTGACAGATGATTTAAAATCAAAAAGCTTAAGGGGCAATGTAATATGTCTTGTTGCAGAATTTGGAAACTGTTTCCTGTAATTTATCAATTCCACAGCTTCAGCGCCTAATTGATCATTATCAGTACCAATATAACTGACGGAATGGTTCTCGAAACCGGATACATCAAAAGCAAGCAAGCTCAAATCATTTGGAATCGAAAAACCTAAAGACTCTATATATTTTTTCTGGGCCGAAACATAGCCTACAATTGCGGACGGCCTGTTTTTCCGCAGAAGTATCTCTTTTAATCGTAAATAGATGTTTCCCTCACTATTAATACAGTATATTTCCGGTTTAATATTGAGTTTGGTACATTTTTCCTTATAATAAAGAATTGTCTGTTCTGTTGCAAAATGGGGCAGAAATGCAGTTGGTATATAAACAATATTTTTATGTCCCAGTGCCGTTAAATAATCAAGAGCTTTGTCTGAATACCTGAAAAATTGGGGATAGACCATATCAATGTTTTCGTCTAATATTCCGCTGCCGCAAATGCAAAACGGGACATTAAAATTTTTGAGGATATCACATGCTTTCTTTTCGCACTTGCTGATAAAGATTACGCCGTCCATTTTACTCAAAAAATTCTTTGGGTCTGTGTATAGATTACCATGAAAAACCTCGCTTTCATTTATTGACATCGTTCCCTGATAAAAATCAATCCGCTTCTGAATACCGGCAATAACTTGAGACCACATTTGCATATCTGCCGGATATTTTGTGATTACCCGCAAATGTAATGGATGTTTTGAAACTGTTTTCTGTGAAACATATTGATATTTTCTCAGAAGACGATTTATGTGATCACGTTTTTCATCTGATACGCTGATTTTCCTGTTTCCATTATAAACCGCAGAAACCGCTGATATTGAAACTCCCGCTTTTTCTGCAATATCGCTTAATTTTATTTTCTTACCATTGGACACGGTTATATCTCCTTTTTTATTCTGGTTCATAAAAAGATGAATTAGTAACAAGAAATTCTCTCAGATGCCAGGACGCATGACCGTCACAATATCCAATATTAATGCCGTCATTATGCCTGAACCCGTTTAGATTAATTCTATAATCTGTCGATTTATACAAATGCACAGGATACCAATATTGTGCTGAATTGTCATTGGTATCTCCTAATAGGATTACCGACGACGGTTTTCTTAAAGACGATACTTTTATTCCCTCGGAAGAGCCTTCACTGCCAGTGATTTTATTGTTGATTCCAATTCCGGCGATATATTGAGACAAAGATAGAATCTCATCCCGGACGACAGGACAGCGGAAAACGCTTGTCGGGGCTGACAAGGACTTCCAACCGTCCGTTTCCGTCCATCTGTTAGCAAGATTTTGGTTGATATACGGCAAAAGCTTTATTCGCCATCTTGCGGCAGAAGATGATATAGGGAAATAGTCATTATAGTCATCCCTGTACATGGAAGATGCTTTAAATAGGTTTTGCTGGCGATTGCAGCATTGAATTTTCAATACCGTGTACTGGGCTCTTTTTAATGCGGGTAATAATATTGACGCAAGAATGACAATTATTGAAATAACCATTAAAAGCTCTATTACTGTAAATGTCATTTTAATTTGTTTCTTCTCAGGAAAACATTTATAAAGAAAATATGGAGTTTTTTTCATGACTAATATTTTATATAAAATTTTACTATAATTATAGTTTTATTATATAACTAATTTTGTTAAAAGTCAATAATGCTGGACAAAAAAACAGCAAAAAATAAATGGAAAAATAAAAACTTTATATGCCTTGCCTCGGTTACGTGGCGGAGTTTCACCCGCGAAATTTTCAAGGCTTTAGAGGAACCTGACGACTTCGCTGACGGGGCGTTTGGAGGGATTGCTGCTGTTTCTTGCGGCATAACCGATGGGAATTACAGCCATGAATTCGCCTTCGGGTTCGCCGAGGAATTTCAATATTTCATCTTTCATCAGATAGAGAATGCCGAGCCATACCGTTGAGAGTCCCAGAGATGTGGCGGCAAGCAGGAGATTTTCGACGGCCGCCGCGGAGTTCTGTATTTCCATGGTACGGAAAAAATCCCGGCCCATTTCCTTTTTTATTTTAAAGAGTTCTATTCCGTGACTGATAAGTTCCGCCGTATTGGCGACGGCAATGACGGCGGGAGCGCTGAAAATGCTTTTGGCGGACATTCTCAGCAGCACCGACGCCGGGCGCGGGAACGTTTCAGCTTTTGATGAGACGAGACGGGCGAGTTCATCTTTTTTTTCACCGCGCAGGACTATGAAGCGCCATGACTGGCTGTTATGAGCGGAAGGCGCGCAGTTGGCGGCTTCGAGCACCTGCATTATCAGTTTTTCGTCAATTATTTTCTCACTGTATGAACGCACGCTGTGACGGGCTTTTATTGTCTTTATAGTATCATTCATTGTGTTTTCATCCCTGCTTTTCCTTAATATAAACCCTTTATAATAGAAATTCCTCAATAAAGTATTATATTCTCGTTTTCATGATAAAAAACGGGACATTTGTATGCGTATAATCAAGAGCGGGCAGAAGAATTTTGGAAAACTGATGGAGAGCCTTTATGAACGGCCGGGCTATCCGCCGGAAATAGAGGATTCCGTAAAAGCGATAATAAATGACGTTAGAAAAAAGGGCGATGCGGCGCTGATAAAATACGCGCTGCGTTTTGATAAGGTTAAACTTTCGCCGTCTTCGATGGGAGTAGAGAAACGTGAAATTGACGCCGCCGTTGCGACGCTTGACGCCAAATCAAGGAAAGCCATAGATACAGCTGTGCGGAACGTATCTTTGTTTGCGGCGGAAAGACTTCCTGAAAACTGGACATTTTCACCGCGTGATGGCGTTTTTCTCGGAGAAAAGTTCGGGCCTCTAGACAGGGTCGGGGTTTACATTCCCGGAGGTACCGCGCCTCTGGTTTCTACCGTAATACATACGGCGGCCATCGCTAAGGCCGCGGGCGTAAAGGAAATAGTCGCCGTAACACCTCCGGGAAAGGACGGCAAAATCCATCCCGCCGTGCTCTATGCCATGAAAAAAGCCGGAGTTACGGAGATCTACAGATTGGGCGGCGTTTACGGCATTGCCGCTCTCGCATACGGAACGAAGACTGTGAAGAAGGTTGAAAAGATAGTCGGCCCCGGCAACGCTTACGTTACAGCCGCTAAGAAACTGGTTTACGGACAGGTCGCCATTGACATGATAGCCGGGCCTTCAGAGATAATGATAATCGCTGATTCCGTAAAAGACGCTCCGTTCATAGCCGCGGATATGCTTTCGCAGGCCGAACACGGGAGCGGACTGGAACAGGCCGTGCTTCTGAGTATTAATCCGAAACTGCCGGGGGCGGTGCTCGGAGAATTGAAAAAACAGTCCGCTGAACTCGGAAGACTTGAAGCCGTTAAAAAGGTGCTGGAAAACGGTGTTTTCATTATAGAGCTTGGAACTCTTGCTGAGGCGGTGGAAATAGCGAACCGTTACGCGCCGGAACATCTTGAGATAATGTGCGGAAATCCCTGGAATACGGCAAAGAAAATAAAGGCCGCCGGAGCGATCTTTATCGGCAGATGGACGCCGGAACCGGCAGGAGACTTTGTCGCCGGGCCCAGTCATGTTTTGCCTACCGCGGGAAGCGCGCGTTATTTCAGCGGCCTTACCGTGGAGAGTTTTTTCAGGAGAACAAGTATATTGAATTATCAGGAAAAAGCCATTCAGAAGGAAATTCCCGATATTGTCAGTTTTGCGGAAATGGAAGGTCTCGACGCTCATGGAAAAAGCGCGTTAATCAGAATGAATAAAAAAAGGTAATCATATATGTCTAAAAGTAAATTATATTTCAGGCCTGAAATAAAAGCTATGGCCGGTTATGCTCCCGGTGAACAGCCTAAAATGAAAAATATCATGAAGCTGAACACCAATGAAAATCCTTATCCTCCTTCGCCGAAAGTGAGAAAGGCTTACAGTCAGTTGGATATTTCTGATTTCAGGCTTTATCCTGATCCGTTTGCGGGGGAGGTCAGGAAAACAATTTCGAGAGTTTTCGGTTATGATGAAAAAAATATCGTAGTCGGCAACGGCTCCGACGACATACTCAGTATGGCGGTTCGCTGCTTTGCGGATAAAAAACGCCGCGTCGCGTGTCTTGAGCCTACATATTCTCTGTATAAATCCCTTGCCCAGATAAAAGGCTCGGAAATTATTCCAATTCACCTTGGTAAAGATTTCAGCATACCCCGAAACCTTGCCGCCAAAGCGTCAGGCGCGAACCTTTTTCTTCTGGCCAGACCGAATTCTCCGACCGGCAATTCCCTGTCCCTTGCCGACATGAGAAAGCTTTGCAGGGATTTCAAGGGAATAGTGCTTATCGATGAAGCATACGCTGATTTTGCCGATGACAACTGTCTGGATTTTGTCCGGGAATTCGAAAATGTGGTTGTGTCCAGAACACTTTCTAAAAGCTATTCCCTTGCCGGAATGAGGATGGGTTTTGCCATCGCGCACGAACACATAATCGAAGGGATGATGAAGGTAAAGGATTCATACAATGTCAATCGCGTTACCCAGCATCTTGCGGCAGCGGCAATAAGCGACCAGAGCTATTTGAAAACAACCGTGAAGAAAACCGTCAGAACAAGAGAATTTCTCGCGGAACAGCTTTTAAAGCTTTCATTCCGGGTGCTTCCTTCGCAGGGAAATTTCCTTTTTGTGTCGCCTCCCGACGCAGACGGCGAATCTTACTTCAAAGCTTTGCGTAAAGAAAATATCATAATACGTTATTTCCCCGGCCCCGAAACCGGAAAATACGCAAGAATATCAATCGGTACCGACAAGGAAATAAAGAAACTCCTGTCTGTTACTGAAAAATTGTACTCCAAATAGCCGGGCATCATATTTTTTCTTATTTTTTTCTAAGTTTTCGAGTATAGGTATTGCTTTTATAGATTATATGATTATAATCTTATATTGTTAATGGAGGATTTAAACCGAAATGATGCCCAAATATAATATCGCGCATCAGCGCATACTGAATTTCATCGCGGATGAAAATATCAGCGTGAAATCCAAACTTCCGCCGGAAAAGGAACTTGCCGACAGACTGGGTTTCAGCATGATAACCATCAGACGTGCCCTGCAGGAACTCGAAAAAGGAAATTTTATTGAACGTGTTCACGGGCGGGGAACTTTTCTGAAAACTGAGGTCAAAAACAGGCAGAATTCAGGTAAGATACTCTTTATTTCAATAGGCTACACAAGCGAGACGCAGTACAGTTCCGGGTATCAGACAGTCGAAGAAGAAATCATCAGGCAGGGTTACAGGTTGCAGTACCTGAAAGTTCCCGAAGAGCCGGACGCTTCCGTGCTGGAACATCTACCTGATTGCAGCGGCATACTGCTGTATGGATGGATTAATGCGGGATGGATTGATTTTCTGAAACCTGCCGGAATACCTCTGCTGGCCTTCGGAAACAATCCATGCAGAGATAAAATATCTACTGTTTATTACGAATACTATACCGGTACCAGGAAGCTTATGGATGAACTCATATCCAGAGGCGCGCGTAAAATAGGATATACCGGAAGAAGCAATACAAAAAATCCCAGCAGTAATGACATTTTCCGCGCATATCATGATGCGTTGAGCGAAAACGGGTTGGAAATCAATCCCGAACGCTGGTTTCACAAAGACTATGGGCCAACGCAATATTATACGGTAATCAGGGATTTTCTGAAAGCAAATCCTGATCTCGACGCACTCGTCATTATAGGGACTGACATATATGTCAATATGCTTAACTATTTCATGGAAAACAATGTGAAAAATAAGCCCCTCATCGGAGTAATACTGCAAATGAGAACATATCAGCTTGAGCATGCTTCCCTGAAAAATACCGTACTGCTCATTCCTGATGAAAATATTTATTATAAGGCCGCGCATACACTCTTTGACCAGGCAAGCGACAAAGACATGACTATTAATTTCAAAGTGATGGGCTGTGAAAAATGAAAATATATCGGGGGTTTTTAATGGTGGCAAGAAAACAGAGATGTATTTCTGAATTTGGAAGAATGATACTATCATGCTTTACGCTTGTAGAGCGTGTGTCCAGAAAAGGCAGAGGGAACTAGACGAATGAAAAGTTTCGTCCATACCAATTATCCAATTCAGGTATGTAGCCTGACCACCGGCAGCAGCGGCTCATGGTCGTCTGTCTGTCGAAGCGTGGTGACAAAGCCGCGGGACGGGAAATCCTGCAAGGGAGGACTCATAGGCAGTCGGAGCGGCGAGGCAAAACAACAGGTTGCAGGGAAACGAACGACTGAAGGCATCGTAAAGGTAACCCATCGGGAATTACTGTCAGAGATGGGATTGGGCGGAGTCGAGTGCGCATTCTATGCACGAAGACCGCAGTCCACAGGGAAGAAAATGGATACGAGCACCTGTGGAAGCCCCGGTGTAAAAGGCGGCGACATGTTGGGAAAGCGAACTGATGCAACTGGAGAGAGTCCATGCAATCACCGTGAAAGCGGTGTAAACCGCAGTATAAGGCGTAATGCTGAAAGCTGGAGTGAAGTTGTATGGGAAGTCGGAGACGTCCATAGAAGCGAGGATGTATTGACAGCAAAAACAATACTATGCAAAGGGGCGTTAGCTTGTCGGAGTTTCAATTGTAACAGAGGTGACCAGCGATGAATGCGTCAAACGCTCAAAAACATCCGAAAAGTTGGGTCAGGACTTTACAGCGGAAACTATACTGTGCGGCCAAGGGAGTCCTTGGACGTAGATTCGGAGTGCTGAAAGACAAGGTTACAGCACTGGAATCGTTAAATGAGGCATGGAAGAGAGTAAGTAAAAACGGAGGCGCACCGGGGATTGACAGACAGGGCGTACGAGAGATAAAAGAGTACGGAGTCTGTGAATTTCTGGGAGAATTGCAACGCGACCTGAAAGAAGACAATTACAAGGCGAATGTAATTAGACGGGTGTACATAGCGAAAGGTGAAAACGCAGTGCGTCCATTGGGCATTCCAACAATGAAAGACCGTGTAACTCAGATGGCGGTAAAACTAATAATTGAGCCGATATTTGAAGCCGGATTTCAGGATTGCTCACACGGGTTCAGACCCAAACGGGACAACAAAGAAGCCGCGAAACTGGCGCACAAATACAGCAATACGTATAAGTGGATAGTGGATGTTGATTTGAAAAGTTATTTCGATACAATAGACCACGACATACTGATGGAATTGCTGAGGAAGAGGATAAGCGATGCCCGGATATTATACCTTGTAAAAGAATGGCTGAAAGCAGGGATAATGGAAAAAGGCGAAATCACAAAACCGGAAAAAGGGACACCGCAGGGCGGAGTCCTCAGCCCGTTGTTGAGCAACATTTATCTAAACGAAATTGATAAACTCTGGCACGACAATCCGAGCGTGAAACTGGTAAGGTTCGCCGATGACATGGTGTTCCTGTGCAAAAGCAAAGTTCAGGCCGAATTCGTACTCCGAAAACTGAGAAGCCAACTTGAGAAATTGAAACTGACGCTGAACGAGGATAAAACAAAAATACGCCACGTGCAGGAAAGTTTTGATTTCATCGGCTTCACCTACCGCGAGGCATATTCTGAGAGGCAGAAAAGAATGGTTGTTGTCAAATATCCGAGAGCCAAAAGCATGAAGAAGATATGCGATAACATCAAACAATTGCTTAAGACTATACCGAACGGTACAGCTCTGAGAGAAGTAATAAAGGAAGTAAATCCGAAATTGAGAGGATGGGCTGAATATTTCAAAATCGGTAACAGTTACCGTGAAGCATTGAAACTCAGTCAATACTCCTGTGAACAATTACGGATATACTGGAGACGGCACAAAGCCCGGAAAAACAGAAGGTCATACAAGAAATGGCCGGACAAATACTTTTATCAAGGAGGACTGCTCTATGTTCCATACCTTATCAAGGCATAAACGAATGCCGCACAAAGAAAGACAAGGGGAAAGCCGTATGAGGGAAAACCTCACGTACGGATTGGTCGATGAGGTGAGTCCGGTGAGGCGTAAGTTATTGCTTCGCATAGGGTTTACTTTAATCGAACTCCTGATTGTGATAGCGATAATAGCGATTCTTGCCGCCATTCTTCTCCCAGCTTTGAATAACGCTAAAAAGACAGCCAATGGAATATTCTGCCTCAACAATGTCAAACAACTGGGGACAGGCGGCTATGCCCTTTATGCGAGCGATTACGGTGATTTCATCCCGAATTATCTTATTTCACAGGACCCTAAAATAACCTGGATAACCTGTATAAAAGAATATATTCCATCTCCTGTAAATCTGAGGGACAAACAGGCAAAAAAATGGAGATGTCCCGAATATACCCGCACATACCTCACGTCCTATGCGCAGGTCTCGTGCGGTTTCATAAAGCTTAATTCCCTGATTTATCCGTCAAGCGGTATGCTGCTTACCGAGAGCAGTGACAACATGGATACTTACAGAATACCGTCAGACACTTATATGGATGAAATGGGCTTCCGCCATTTCGGCAAGGCGAATCTTCTGCACTGGGATTTTCATGTGGGAGCTGTAAAACTCAGTAATATACCGACTTATGATACAAGATATACAACGCCATGGAATCAGTTCTGGCGTCCGTGGATACAGTAAAATGAATATGAATAAACAGAAACATATTTCAATTAAGCGTTATCAGGAGACTTTCACTATATTAGAGCTCCTGATTGTGATAGCGATTATAACGATTCTTGCCGCTGTTCTTCTGCCCGCTCTTAGCAATGCCAGAAAGACTGCAAACGGTATTTTCTGTATGAACAACATAAAACAGCTTGGAGTTGGTGGTTATGCCCTTTATGCAAGTGATTACGGTGATTTCATCCCTCCATATCGTGATTGGAGTATAACTACAGAGGAATGGACGTGGGTCAAATGCGTTGCATTGTATATACCGTATCCAGCAAGTTTAAAAGACAAGCAGGCAAAAAAATGGAGATGCCCTGGATATACTCGTACTTATCTGACGTCTTATGCACAGAACGCGACTAGTTCGTATTATCGTCTGAGTTCCATCGTTTATCCTTCCACTGGATTTCTTCTCACAGAAAGCACTAATGATGCTAATTGTTACAGGATACCGCCAGACACTTATATGGACGAAATGGGATTCCGCCATTTCGGCAAGGCAAATATATTATATTGGGATTTTCATGCGGGAACTATAAAATTGGGAAATATCCCCACTTGGGATACGCGTTATTCAACGACTTGGAACCAGTTCTGGAGACCCTGGACCAGATGAAGACGATATTATATAGGGAATGAAATGCAGTTTTATGTGAAAAACAAAAAAAGGAGCATGAGGAATATGAACAAGACTGGAATTGTTATTTTTATCTTTGTTTTGTTTCTAAACTGGACAGCTTTTTCTCAAGAGAGTAAACCTGTTGCGCTTATAGGAGTGAAATGGGCAGTTAAAGCTGTAAAAAAAGGTGTTCTGGAAAAGGCTGATATAAAATGTGAGATTTTGAAAAACTGGCTGCCTCCCTCTGAATATCATAAATACTCAGTTATTTATCTGGCGGAATCATTTAACGATGTTTCAGGTATAGCTACGGAAGGCTGGACTTCTCCGGATGATATGAACGCCGTTTCCAAATATTTGGAAGACGGCGGAATAATTATTCTGAGCGGTGCTGTAGTCTATACGCTTGGCGGAGGCAGACGGGATTTGAAAGCGATAGAAAAACTGATTGGATTTAAAGTCTGTTGGAATCTGAAGACGAAAACTGAAGGCGTGAAATTTATAAACAGTGAACTTCCGGGAATGCTTGGAATTTCAGACCGGGTGTATAATTGGAATGGATCGAATTTCTTTGCTAAAGAACTGGGTACTGCCGAAACATTGGCCAATTTTGTTGATGAAAAAACTGGAGCCCTCGCGCCGTATCTGCTGCAAAACAGCCTAGGGAAGGGAAAAGTTTTCTGGCTGGCCTCATCATATTTCAGAACGCTTCAGGCATTGGGAAAACTTGGAGAGGCGGATGCTGACGGTAATTTCATTCTGAACAGAAACGGAGAAGATGCCGAGGCATTGACCAAGCTGATTACATATCTGGTGAAGAGCGGAAACCCTCAGACGGAAGCAGTAAAAAGAGAGGAATGGGTTTGCAAACCACTGGGTACGCAGGGAGAACTGAAATATCCGGAAATAAGAATCAGTTCCCGAACGCCTGAAGCAGCAGCGGTCAGCAATAAAACGATTGCAGCTTTGCCGCTTGTTAAAAATTCTGTACCGTGTGCCGTAATAGTAGTGCCCGCTAAAAAATCTCCGGAACTTAACGCCATAGCGAATACAGTTAAAAGGCATATTGATGAAATGGGAGGAACTGATATTAAAATATTGAAGTATTCTCCCGACTGGGAATTTTCAGAAAAAGGATTAAATATTTTCTCCGGTGATTTTAAAGGTTTTAACGCGATAGTCGTGGCTGACAACGAAATCCTGACAAAACTGAAACTCGCAGGTAAACAACTGTCTCCTGAAGCAGTATTTCTTAAAAGCATCGGAAATACAATTGTTGTTTCAGGTGAGGGCAATGGAATAAAAATAGCCGCATATACTTTTCTGGAAAAACTCGGATGCCGTTATTTGTGGCCGGGAAAACTTGGGAAAGTCATTCCACGTAAAAACAATATCGAAGCGCCTTTCATGGATATCTGCATGGCGCCTCCGCTTGCCGTGAGAGGTATCCGGCCCGGCAATGTAAAAGGCGAAAGGCCCGTGAGCGGATTGAAGCGTGTCGGCATTGATGTTGAAAGATATACCGGGTTATTTTTGAAAGAGCTTTCTGATGCTCCCGGAGCTGACTCGTGGTTTACTTGGCAGGGAATGGGAAAACGGAAGAACTTCCAGTGGGGGCATTCTTTCGGTGACTACTGGAAGCGTTTCGGCAAAAGTCACCCGGAATGGTTCGCCCTTCAGCCGGACGGCCTGCGTTCGCAGGAAACTTCTTCCGACCGTTCCCAGCTCTGCATGGCAAGCATGGAACTGGCCGCACAGGTTGCGGAGGACAGATTGAAAACCTTTGCCGAAAATCCCGACGCGGCCTCCGTTTCAATATGTCTTAATGATGGGGGAGCGACAAGCTTCTGCATGTGCAGGGCATGCAGGGAACTTGATCCGGTTAATGCACCGCCTCTTGAGTTGTCGTTTCGCAGTACGATTGCCAGATTCAAGATGCCTTATGTGTCGCTTTCCGACAGAGTACTGGAGTTTTCGAACAGAGTCGCCGAAAGAGTTTCTGAAAAGATTAAAGGAAAATATCTTTCCGTCTATGCCTACAGTTGTTATAAAACCCCTCCCGTAAAGGTAAAACCGCATCCGGCCCTTATGTTCCTGTATGTGGGCATAGGATATACTGACGACAAAGTCCGTTCGGAGCAGACCATGGATTTCATGAAGTGGAGCAGTTTCGGAAATCCTGTTTTCTGGAGGCCGAACAGCCTTGGCGCCTGGGGGCATTATTCAATGCCTCAGAATTTTGCGCGAAAGATTTTTGAAGACTTTCATTTGCTTTCCTGTAATGGCCTTGCCGGAACGGATTTTGACTGCATGGATAATAACTGGGCATTGAAAGGCTTCATTTACTATATCCTTGCTAAGGCGCACTGGAACCCTGAGAGCAAAACTTACGACGAGCTCCTGGATGACTATTGCGTTTCCGGTTTCGGTCCGGCGCATAAGGAAATAAAAGAATATCTTAATCAACTCGAAGCGATTTCGAACAAGGCCGCGCAAGGGGCAGAGAGCATCTGCGATGTTTTTGACGAAAATAGAATTACCGCGTTGAAGGCCCTGCTTGATGAAGCGGAGAAAAAGGCAGTTGGAAACAATGAGTTCAGTGAGAGAATAAAGTTTCTCAGGACCGGCCTTGTTTGCGGAGAATATAATAGAAAACTTTATATCGCCAAGAATGAAAAAAACGTTAGCGAATATAAAAAACAGGTACAGAAATTCAGAGAATTTCTGAAGGAGACAAGTGAACGCTATCCGATGGCGCTTAATGGCGGAAGCATTGGGTATTCAAATGTCTTTCTTCATTCCCCTAATCCATAATATCAAGGAGTGTTTGATGAAAACTTTTCTTTTAGCGTCCGATAAACAGAGTCCCTTAATTTACCATGAAAGCGGCGGTAGGGCAAAGGAAGCGGCAATGCTTCTGGCGGAAACGCTCAAGAGGATAACAGGTAAATCGCCGGAAGTATTATCCCGCGGGGCGGACGGAGCTCTTCCGTTATGCAGACCCCTCGTAACGATAGGATACTGCTATTCCGAGACTGATGAACAAATAGTGAAGATAGAGACGGAAGACGGAATAGTCAGGCTCAGCGGAAATCCTCCTCATAAGGGAGCGTGGGAGATGGGGAGAGAAGCAGGATGGGCGGAACGTTACATTCATCTGGAGGATGAGACGGCTGACGGGGCATATTATTCCACATTGCTGTTTATCCGGGAGTATTTAGGGGTCGAGGCACTTTTTCCGGGAAAAGAAGGATACGCGTTTGAGAAGAGAAAAGAAATATTCATAGCCGATGATATAAACTATACATATAAACCGAAACTGCTTCTGAGAAAACTGCGCAATTCGTTTTCTGGACGTCGCAGGGACGCGGAGGGGCTTGAAAAAATAAAAGTTTCCCCGGAGATAGCGCTGGGAATGGAGGACGCTTCCAGAAAATGGTTCAGTGAAAATTTTCTGGGCTATGCCGCCGACCTGCGTTTCACGCATAATTTTACAAAGTACTGGGACAAATACAAGAATATACACCCTGAATGGTTTGCCCTTCAGGAGAATGGCAGCAGAGACCAG
>MHBF01000102.1:31150-43690 GCA_001803225.1 Lentisphaerae bacterium GWF2_44_16
CGGAGAAATAATTGATTATTTCGACCGGAACCCGCATTCTTCATCCTATTCGATAAGCCTTAATGACGGAGGTTTTCACAACCGTTTTTGTGTCTGCGAAAAGTGCCAAGACCTTGATGCGTCCGACGCGCCTGAAATAAAATACGGAAGCCGTAGTATGAAGGTACTTTCGGACAGAGTGTTTACGTTTTATTCAAAGATAGCTGAGATAGTGGGAAGGAAATATCCGGAAAAACTCCTCGGCGCCTATGCGTATTCAGCATACAATACACCGCCCCTTAAATTGGAAAAGCTCCCGGAGAATCTGCTCCTTGGAATAGTCAGATTGAATTATATGAGCGAGAAGAGCAGGCAGGCGGACCTTGAGAGCATTGACCAATGGTCTAAGAAAATCAAAAAGTTTTTCGTCAGGCCTAATGCCCTGAGCGCGTTTTATGCCTTTCCGTCATTTTACGGTCACAAACTTGCCGAGGATGTCCGCTACAGCATTGAGAGAGGCTGTCTTGGATTTGACTGGGACTGCAACGCGGGGCATTGGAGCGTTAATGGAGTAAACTTATGGATACTGGCGCAGGTCATGTGGGACCCTGATAAAAGCGTTGATGAACTTCTTGAGCGTTATTGCAGGCATGGTTTCGGCGCCGCATGGCGTTCTATACTGGAATACATATATTTGACCAAACGGGTTTCTGATGAGTTCGCCGCTTCTGAAAAGTGGATTGACTGGACGCTTAGCCTTCCCGATTTGGCTGAGGCATATACCGACGAGTGGTTCGATGAATCTGAAAGCCTTCTTAAAAAAGCAATCGTTGAAAGCACCGACACTGCTGTAAAGGCAAGGATAGAATTTCTCAAAAGCGGGGTTTCCGTATCAAAACTCAGAAAAGATTACATTCTTTCCGCAGTTGAAAAAACGGGAGATGAAAAGCCGAAATTCAGAATTGAAAATGAACACCTGGACGGCACAAGCGTAGCGGTAATGAAAGGGCTGGATGAGAAAATAGCCGGGAAAAGGGATGAGATTTACAGAGCTGTAGCCGGAACATACGCCCTTAATGTGGGCGCCCTGGCCTGGCGGAATTTATAAAATATGCAGATAAATAAAACAAATGGAGGTTTAATATGATTGGAAGGACGATGTTGACGGCGGCGCTGCTTTTTCTGGCGGGATTCTGTTTCGGGATTGACGTCAGGGAAACAAAGGAAAAGGGGACGGATTGTATTAGAGTGGATAACAGTTTTTACCGGATTGTAATTCTTCCCGGCTCAGGCGGCAGAATAGTTTCATGGTTTGATAAAATAAAAAATGTTGAGATGGTTTACGGGATAATGCCGGAGAATGGTAAGGTTGCGCAGAATTTCAACGGCATGCTGGATGACAGGGGCGGACTCTCTAATCTGCCGTATAGACGTGTGATTGAAAAGAAATCCGAAGACTCTTTCCGCATTATCCTCTCAGGAACAGATCCCGGGTCCGGGCTTGAAGTGATAAAAAAACTCAGCTTCCGTGAAAATTCTCCTGTCGTCAATGTCTGTTATGAATATATGAATCACTCACATAAGGCGCTGAGCGGTTTTGCTGTCGGAATAAGGAATTTCGTAATTCCCGGCGGCGGAGAAAAAGTTAGCGGAGAAGATGTTTACAGCATTCCAACGACTCATGCTGTCCGGAAATTCCATGCATATACTTTTGAGGAAGTAAACGGATGCCCCATGCCCGAACTGAAAACAAAACTGCATACAAGCGTCTCTGCCCCATGGCATGCTTTTATCGATACAGCAAAGGAACAGGGAATAGCGGTAAGCCTTGAGGACAGTTTTTACGAGGGATGGTATGCGTGGAAAGGCAAAGTTGAAAAACCGACTTACGAGTGGGCCTATGGAGATTTGCAGGCCGGGCACAGGAGAGAAACGGAATTCAATATCATTCAGGTTGATGATATGCGGGGACTGGTTTATGCTTCTCCTGAGCTTCTTGCCGATATGAAATACGATATCAAAGAGAAATCATGCGCTATAGATACTATTATCAGGCCATTGGAGGAATTGAACGATTGCGAATTGAAAAGCGAATTGAGACAGATAGGCGGCAACTGGAAGACAAGTCTTCCCGCAATGAAAATAAAACTGCTTGCAGCTGAAAAAAACTTCACGCATAAAAGCGAAGTCAAATTGCCCGGCGAAGGCCTTTTTGAAATACGTCAGACGCTTTCAAAAGAAGGAAAGGCGCTTGCCGAATGGTATGACTGCATAAGCACAGGGAATGTTCCGTTCGAGCAACTTTTCAAAATGAAATACCGTTCCTTTTCAAGAAGTCTGCCGCTTCCGGGCTGGAAAGGTCTTGAAAAGGAAAACGCCGTATGGGACGCGGCTTCGCAAGAAAGAGGTTTCATGCTGGTGAACGGTGAGGGCAGAGATGACTATAACGACTTGAAGCTTCTTTCTATCAACACGGGAAAGAATGAATATGAATCTTCATCTTTCCTTTTCTATCCTGCATCAATAATGGGAACTTTATCCATTTCGGTGAAAAACGGGGAATGCGTCAACGCGAGAATAAGGGTGCAGGAAGATAAGGAGATAAACGCGACCAGTACCGGTTCAGGTATTCTCACTACAATGCTTTTATACGATAAGCTCAGTTTTTCCGGTGAAAAGCCTGTCAGGATATGGATAACGGCAGGGAATGGCAATCTCAAGCCTGGAAGCTATGAATTGAAAATTATTGTCGCAGATAGAGATGGCAAAAAAAAGGAGTTGCCCGTAAAGGTGAATGTGCATGATGTTCCATCCCCGCACAGGCCGCTCATAAGCTTGGAAGCGGAAGGCTATCCGATGTCGTTTCCTGAATGCGGCCTCGCTTTCGGAGATAAACGCAACGCAGCCATACTGGAAGCATGGCTCAAGGATATGGGAACGCACGGTATCGACTTCTTTCAGGAAATAGGATGGCTGAATAATCCCGGCATATATTCTTACCTTAAAATAGCGGGTACTGACCAGAGTCTTTCAAAGGACATTAAGAAAAACCCTGAATCATACAAAAAAGGGACAAAACTTCCTGATATAGATTTTTCTGTCATGGATTTTTATTTTGACAGGGCGCTCGCGAACGGACTGGTGCGTTTTAAAATGACGCATTATGATATCAGCGTGCCGTCTCCTTTGATTAAACATCTTTACAGACAGGCTTCTTCATATCTTCAGTCAAAGGGGTATCAGAAGAAAGATCTTTTTGTGAAGATACTTGATGAACAGCCAGCCGAAAAATTTCCCGCTATGGCGGCAACGGCGAAATGGCTCAAAGAAGATTGCAGATTCAGGCCGTTCAGTACATTTCATCTGCTTTTCGGACGACCGGAGGAATTGAAAATACTCAATCCTTATTTTGACATGTATCAGGGCGGTTTTACAACGAGGGAAGAATACAGAAAAAGGTTAAGCGAAGGATTGATTGACAAAGATGATGTTGTGTTGATCTATACAGGTTCAGGAACTATGTGTAAAAGCTATGACGAAATGGCGTCCTTCGGATGGAACGCTGCTTTCATGGGGCATTCCATGTTTCACAATCATGAATACATGAGGAGCGGCAACAACAGGCGCACAGCGAATATCGTGCTGATAGGGGAAGACAAAAAACCTGTCGATTCCCCGGCATTTGAAGGCCTGAGGGATGGCATGGAATGCGGTAATTTCGTTGCGCTTTATGAAGAATGGAAGGTTCTGTTGAAAAGGGAAAAAGAGTATGCTTCCATTTTTGAAAAACTGGATTCGGAACTTGAAAATATTTGCGGAAAGAAAGATTCGCTTCTGAAAATTGTAAGAAAAGAAAGTCTGGGAACTGAGTGCGAAAAAGTGGCTCCAGCTACCAGAGAAACTTATGCAGAAGCCCATCTGAAAGTTCTTGAAATCCTCGATAAACTTGGCAAGGCCGCGAAAAGTACCGGAGTGAAATATGCCAAGGCTGAATGGAATAATTATGTGATATACGGAAACGGAGCAGGCTTTGAGACTGTTTCAGCTAATGGGAAAAAAGAGGAAAAAGAGGCCGCCGAACATTTCAGAAAAAAATTCGCGGACGCTTCCGGGATATCGCTGAAAGATATAGACTCCTGCAAACCGGCAGTGAAGATCGTATTTGACGCGGTAAATACCGGAGACAAAATGCCCTATACTTATCTGATATCTCAGGAAAATGGGAGTATCAGAATAAAAGGGAAAGCACGGAGAGATTTGATGTCGGGCGCTGAAAATCTCATTAAAGCCATGCGCGTTTCAGGCGTCTGGAGATAATCCGGAACGTCTCAAATGGAAATAAATGAAAACGGAAATGACCTTGTGACTTCCTCCGGATCTTCGGGCGAGGCCATTTCCGCAAAGCTCGCGGCCCATTCGTCTATTATAGCTATTGAACATTTTAATAATCACAAAAGGCACACGGTGTTTACTCGGTATAGAGCACCTTGTAGGATATTGTTTTTTCAGAGGATGGTGGAACTGTTACATTGAATTCTATTGTAACCCCGTCTTTTTTGACAAGCGGCTCTGAGCTGGAGATAATTTTCCAGTTTATGTCAGGGAGGAGTTTTTCAATGACTTTTACTTCGGCGCTTTCCGTTTTTTTGTTAATCAATTTTATTTCGATGGTTTCAGAGAAAGAGGCTGTTTTTTTATTGTTTGTGACGTCTGTCCTCTTTTTTTCACCTGAGATATCGGGAACATCATTTCCGGCGAAGATTTTTATTATGTCGTTTGCAGGGATATGCTCTATTGTGTTCTCTCCCACAAACTCAAGTTTGCCGGCGGCGTTAAGTCTGTAGAAGTGTATATTCCCGCTGGGAAGAGGCATGCCGAGGCCGTTTTTTTCGGAATTCTCAATTTCTCCCGCGGCTAATATCCTGAGTTTGAATGTTTTTTCCTGCGCTGAAATTTTATTGTTCTCATCCTGGGCGCGCGCAAGGCTGTCCCGGTATCCCCAGAATGAATTGGCTTCGCCTGTACAGACATAAGTCTTTTTGAAATTTATGCCTGATGTTCTTATAAATTCGAATTGTTTCTGTTCTCCGTGAGGGACGGTAACAGTATTGGGAAGTTTGTAAATATAATTTTCATTGGCCTGCTTTGTGTCGGGTGTTTTGGGACAGAGTACAGGGGGCAGTTCAGGTGGCAGATTTTCTTCTTTGTTATTAGCGGCGTCCGGTTTATTTTTAATCCTGTTTATTTCACCGTTAACGAGGCGGACATTGACACCCTTAAACGTTTTTCCGCTCTGATTGTCCACTGTTACCCAGGCAAGCAGGTTTACCGCGTTGTCGCGTTCGGATATTATCAGATTGTAATCTGCCTTCCAGCTTATTTTATCGGTTATATAGTTGAGAAGGACATTGTGTTTTACGGCTTTGTCCGAAAATATGTTGAGTTTCAGGGCTGGTTTTATGAAGGTATCGAGTGTATTGGGCGTGGAAAATGTGAATATTGGTTTTCCCGGCAGGCCGTAACGTATTTTTCCATCGATTTCAACAATGGGCAATGCGTCGTTTGAAAGAGTTGGAGAAGACTGAATGAGTTTTCCTTTTATGATTTTATCCCCGCAGAGAAATTCGAGTTCCCTTTCTTCAAACTTTGAGAGCATGAGATTTTCCGAGTATGACGGCTTCAGATATTTTGATTCTGTAACAACAAGCGGTTTCTGTGTTTCCGCGTCCAGCAGTATTACCGAAGACGGATTGATTGTGTTTGTTACGTCCGCAAGCTTTACTTCATTGTTGCCGCTTACGAGATTCAATGAAACAGCATCCTGAACGACAGCAAAGCCCCGGCTGTAGATAATGATGTCAGTGGTTATTGAAAATGTGTTGAACGCGGCAAAGAGGAGAGAAAAAGCGAGAAGCTTTTTAAGTTCATTCATATATAGTTGTCCTTTTATTATTTTCCATAATATAGCTCAGAATTCTTCAAGTGAAAAGCGCGATCGGATTATATGATGTTTGAGTTGGAGATAAGACAGGACTTGCAGTCGGAGCCTGTTCTTTCGCAGAATTCCCGGTAAATGTGTATTGCGCCCTGACAGGCGGCGGCGCTGGCAAATATTGTTTTCGCGTCAAGAGGAGATTTGAGCCATTTACGCGCCGAGGTTTTGAGTATCCTGTTATCCTGTGTCGCGGGTAGCGAGAGCCATGCATTTTCCGTTGAAGCTGCCAGCTTTCTGTCTTTTTCTATTACTGCATGCGCGTGAATAGCGGGGAGTATTACGTTTACCGTTGTCTCAAGGGCCTTTTCCTGTCCGGTGACAGCTGCGGGATGTTTCAATTTTCTGGAGAAACTCGAGTATCCGCACCACAGGCATTTTTTATCGCTGAGGGTTTTCAATATTAATTCGCTCATTTCCTCCGGGGGGCTGGCGGACTTCGCTTTTTTTGTGAAAAAATATAAGGGGCGTCCATCTGTTTTTGCTATGAGCAGGCATATTGACGCGAGCATTCTTTCAGGGCTGTTCAGCGGACGAGTCGCGCTTCTTTGCCATTTAATTTTATTTTCTCCGCCAATTCTTATTTTCCAGTAATTATCCCAGCGTTTTTTTATGAAGTCCAGCATTTCCTGTTCAATGCCGGAGGCCGCCGCCGGGTCCGGGAGGAGGCCCGATTCGCACCAGAGTATATCCTCAAAATTCGCGGACTGAAATTCCTTGGGATATTGTGAAAATCTTTCAAAGAGCTTCAAAAAAGTCTCTCTGTTTTTCTTATAACCAGCCGCATCGAAAAAATTTTTTAGAAATGAACTTTCAGCTCCGGTTTCCAGCATTTCGCGGGCCATCCGTTCGGATTTCATTTTGAATCTTGTTCTTCCGGCGGCTATGAAAAACAAACGTGTTCCGTTTTCTCCGAGGGACGCGAAATAATCCGCGCATTTGCCGTGAGCTATTGCGGCTTCATTGATTTTTGTGTTGACTTCAGGGATTTTAATCACGGTTATGGGCGGATGGGCGGGATCCCTGTCCTTCATATCATCCACGCAGACGGCATGGAGTATAACGTTCTTGTATGCCGGATCATTGTGGTGATTATGCCTGTACCAGTCTGATGCCCTGTAGTGTATTTCAATGTCGCCCCTGAGTATTTTATTTTCCGTCTTCATTTTTGCGTTCAAGAAATCCGGTCCGGCCCCGGTGTTCCAGATGCCGTGGGAAAGGACTTCAATGCTTTTTCCGTCATTGCATTTGCAGATCTTTCCTGATCTGGTATTATTCCATTCTCTGTGAAGATTGCTTTCGTAAACGCCTTCAGGTTCCGAAATATATTCCATACAATTGACTTCAGTGCTTTTTTTCTCTTGCATTTTAGTGAATGCCTGTTTATTTTTCTATAAACGAGTAATTGCCATAGGTAGAATTTATGCCGTTAAGGAAAATATTCAATGGAAATACAGTTTCCTGTGCTGTGCTTCTTGCGGTATTGCCCCTGTTTTTTCTTTGTTACAATACTATTTCAGCCTCATCCCGTGAAGAGGCGCTTCCAAGCGCCAGGGTAACCCCGGTGGTAAAGGCGGTTCGCGAGGCGCTTCCTTCGGTGGTGAACCTCAGCACGGAAAAAGTTCTGGATGCGGATGCTTCAT
Source organism: Lentisphaerae bacterium GWF2_44_16 (assembly GCA_001803225.1). Taxonomy (GTDB): domain Bacteria; phylum Verrucomicrobiota; class Lentisphaeria; order Victivallales; family GWF2-45-14; genus GWF2-44-16. The sequence goes on from MHBF01000102.1 coordinate 38,765, forward strand.
CAGGTCAGACGCGTTCCGCGAGCGAAAATACGAACGGTAATGATAAATCCCTTGGCAGCGGCAGCATAATAGACGCTTCAGGGCTTGTCGTTACCAATTCGCATGTTGTCCACAGCGCGTCCATTATATGGATTACTCTTTCTGACGGACAGAAATATCCGGCTGAAGAAATAGCCAATGATGAACTTTGCGACCTGGCGCTTCTCCGGATGCTCAAAGCCCCGAAGGACCTAAAGCTCAAATCCATAAATACTGCGGAGCCCGGTGATTTGCTTCTCGGCGAAACCGTGATAGCGGTAGGGAATCCTTACGGACTTGGTAGCAGTATTTCGCAGGGGGTATTGAGCGCGATAGACCGTAAGCTTGCTTATAACGGCAAAACTGTTTTTTCAGATATAATACAGACGGACGCGGCGGTTTATCCGGGGAACAGCGGAGGCCCTCTCATAAACCTTGACGGCAGGATGATCGGCATAAATACCGCAATTCACAAGGAGGCCCGCGGAATAGGTTTCGCGATACCGCTTATGCGTGTGGAAAACACCCTTGCCAAATGGCTTATTCCTGAAGTTTCCAATAACGCCTATCTTGGTATTGTGCCGGGGTGCAGAAGGAACAAAGAGGGAGAGTTTGAGATTTTTATCGCCGATGTGGCCAAGGACAGTCCGGCGTGGGAAGCTGGATTGAGGGGAGGGGAGCTGATACGGAAATTTGATGAAGAAAAAGTTACGGACCTTCTCGAGCTTTCCAGGAAATTATGGCGACTGAAAAACGGCGACAGGGTTTCCATTACTCTTGACAATAACCTGAAATACGACTTAAAACTTGAAGACGTAAAACTGAATGAAGGAAAAGCCTTGGCGCGGAAGCGGCTAGGCATAAGCGTTCAGGAACTTACCCCCCAGCTTGCCAAGGCCCTGGGATATCCCTTTGACGGCGGCCTGATTGTCAGTGACATTTCCGATGGGGAACTCGAAGGCATCCAGAGGGGCGATGTTATTTCACGCCTTGGCGATGTATCCATTCATAACGCCGCCGATATTTCCAGGGCTTTGAAAAACATAAGTTCAGGCGGACAGCTTTCCGGCGTTCTTATCAGCGTCAATGAACATGACGGCAAGCCGGGGCTTCAGAAGAAAAACGTGGAATTCAAAGTTAAATAATGCCTGTCGTGGAATTTTATCTTTAGCGGGTTAATGTAAACTGAACCTTAATATGGGGAATATTATGACGGACATACCTGAAAAAAACAGTATCCTGATTGTCGATGACAAAGCGGCAAACCTGCTTTTGCTTGAACATAATCTTGGAGGGCTTGGACTGGAGATTATAAAAGCGTCTTCAGGTGCGGAAGCGCTTGTCAAAGCCGAAGAAAATGATTTTGCTATAATACTTCTTGACGTTCATATGCCCGTGATGGATGGTTTTCAGGTAGCTGTTGAATTGAGGAAAAAGGAAAAGACAAAATATACTCCGATAATTTTCATTACCGCTTTCGGGCAGAATGAGGTTTTTGAATTTAAGGGTTATGAATCAGGCGCGGTGGATTACCTCACAAAGCCTGTTGACGCGGAAATACTTAAAAGCAAAGTCAGGATTTTTACGGAGCTTCACACCCAGAGGAAACTGATTGAAAAACAGAAAATGGAACTGTCCCTGAAAGTGGAGGAACTTCAGAAAGCCATGAGCGAAATAAAGACCCTCCGGGGGATTATTCCGATATGTGTCCACTGCAAGAAAATCCGTGATGACAAAGGTTTCTGGGAAGCTGTGGAAAAATATATTGAGGAACGTTCAGAAGCCGGTTTCAGCCACGGCATATGCCCCGACTGCCTGAGAAAGCATTTCCCCGATATCGCCGCCGAAATCCTCGACGGCGATCCGGGTGAAAAAAAGTAAGCGAACTACTTTATTTTTGACCTGCGGCCCATCTTGTCATATTGAAAAGAAGTATCCATTCTTTTCCTGTGGATTCTCTTTGTTCATTTTTTCTGTTGAAACCGAAAATCTGTCCAGTATATATGACATGACCTTTGCCGACTTTTCCGGCGACCATTACAGGATTGCCTTTGGCGTCTTTGATAATGACTGCGCCTTGCGGGCCGGATTTCAGAAAGAGATGGTCTGTATATTCATGTTCAAATTTTTCTCCCTTTGCAAAATTGCCTGTGGATGGATGCTGTTCAGTTATTTCGATGTTTTTATCGTTCGATATCTGACCGTCGTAACCTGAACATATTTCAGGGAAGAGCGGCTTGCCGAATGCGGAACTCGGAAAGCGGCCGATGGAATTGTGAGAGAATATTACGCCTCCTCCATCTTCTACAAATTTTCTGACATTTTTTGCCCAGTCTTCCGTTGTATCGCCGATATCCCTTGCGGCGGGGAATATTATGACGGTGAACTTTTTCAATTCTTTTTCAGTGGGATCGTCAAATGTTGAAACGGTAATTCCTGGAATGCCGCTGAAACTTTCCTCTATTCCTTTATATGCTCCTAAGCTGTAAAGGCCGATTGAGATTTTCTGCTCAGGTATATTTTTGAGATATTCTTTTCTTTCCCGTCTCCATTTTATGGCGGTGGATATGTCAAGATCGGCTTTAACGGATTTTACACTGTTGTCATTGTCGGGCAGATTGGAGAGTGCGGTCATCGCCAGTGTGATTTCCTTTTCGGCGTCTTCATATTTTTCCGCCGCGAGGAGTTTTCTTGAGAGAAAATACCTGTAGCGTGCTTCCAAAAGATAGCGGGCGGATTTTACGCATGATTTCGCGGCATTGAATACGTCTGCTGATTTTGGAGGTATATCTTTTTCTATTTCCTTTATCCATTCCATAGCTTTGATAGAAGCTTCATATTTTGCCTTGAAATATGCTTCTGGGTCGCTGCCTGTAAACTGGTGCATGTCTCCGGCAACAGTATATGATAAATTCTGCGCATAGACTTTTCTCATGTTCTCAGCGGCTTTCGGTCCGTAAAGAATACTTGTAATTCTCGGGAGGAGTCTCTCTGTCAATTCTGGAGGAAAAGAGTCAGTTCCCGGAATAGTGCGATAATCATCCTGCATCCATCCCCAGCCGGGAGCTTTTGTGTTCCATGCATATTCCGCCGCTGTTAGTATTGAAGGCCATGCATGTTTTATTCCTAAAACAAACCAGTATGCGTCCTTGTCATCGAAAAAGAATGTTGCCGCATAGCGTCCTGTCGGTGCGCACATTAGGCCGAATGAGCATGGAAACGGTTCATGGTATATGAAGCGGCCCTGACGTGTCGCGTCCTTCCAAAGCTTCAGGTCTTCCCGTTTGCCTTCTCTTACACAGGTAAATACATCTTCAGGTATCAGCGAGGATAACTTTGTCAGCCAGTCTCTGATATCCTGATATTTCAGATATTTTCCGCCATAAGGATAGACGATTGACACCATTATGGAGTCCGGGTTTTCTTTTTTCATTTTCGAATAGAATATATTAATCAGATTAGCGTCGGCAGATGCCCTGTCGTTGCCCCATCTTTTTATATCCATAGGGGTTCTGTGAGACCAATTTTCAGGGTTGTCCCTGCCTCCGGTGTCCATTGCGTGAAAGAAAAAGGCGTCAGCGCCTGTCTGTTTCATGAACTCAGATATCAAATCGGCTTTCTTATTCAGCAAATCATCCCTGCACCATGTGTATGCCCTGCCTCTATGTCCGAGAAGCCCTTCTTCTTTGAGCGGGTAATAATATATTGAATAATTCCCCTCGGATTTATATGGCGCGTCCCCCACATTCATCCGCCCGCCTGTAACGATTCTTATTCCTCTTGCGCCTGCGTATTCCTGTATTGTTTTCCTGGCTTCCGCAGTTTTGAGCATTTCTTCGAGAGTTGAATAAAAGCCTTCCCCCAGGATCATATTCATCTTGGCTTTGAATGCTGTATCTATTGTGTTTTTAATGTTATCAATATTGGTGCCCCGAATTGAAAATCCCATGCGGAATTTATAATCCGGCCAGTCTCTGACTTTTGCCTGGACAAGTTCCGTGTTTTTTCCTGATTTTATCATTTCGGATAACGTTATACAGCCGTACCTTGTTCCGTCGGTGTCCGTACCTGCGATTATACATATATCATTATTCCCATCCTTATAAAAATCAATGATGTATCCTTGACGCTGCGGTTTCTGCGGACCGCCTATCTTTGCAAGATATTCGGACATGTTATCGTAATTTCCAGCTATAATACGATTGCCGGATGAGTTCTTTACGATTTTTAGTGGAGTTTTCCCCGGGTCAGTCAATTTTTCGTTTATTGTTTCAATGCCTGCTTCAATTCCCGGAGATTTTGAAACAATTTCCCATTTATCGTCCAGTGCGAGTGGATTTCCTGTAACCTTGAAACTTTTAGGGCAGGGAACTATTGTCAAACCGTGTTTGTCAATTTCAGTCCAACTGGCGGCTATATCTTTATCGGGAGTTTCTGTTTTTGCGATTCCGGGTTTGTAAACAGTTTCATTGGCGCCAATGGAATCTTTTTTGATACCTCTGTATATTTTGATCTCATCAATTAAGCCTTCAAACATTTTTGTCTTGGCATTATCAGTTCCAATCATTAAGGGGCCGTTGATGTCGAAAAGATCTGATTTGCCAAGTAATTCTTTTTCATAAAGCAGATCATTTCCACGGTAAAGCCGTATCATGTCTTCTTTAGCGTCTCTTTCTAATGTTATGTCGCGCCAATCATCAGTTGTGCTTTTTGGGATGAGTAAATTAATAAAAGTTTTGCTCTTAGTGCCGCATTTGAAACCTATACGGTTTTTTGTATAAACGTGAAATACCCACCAGTTTCCAGTTTTCTCATCTTTTTTTGATAAAATAACAGGGTAAGCAGACCAGTTATCGGTTTTATTTGGATTATTATCATTTAATGTCTTGAGCGATAGTTGGATTGTAA
>MHBF01000103.1 GCA_001803225.1 Lentisphaerae bacterium GWF2_44_16
GCCATAGGAAACTGCGGACAGGCTTTTTCAAATCATGACCTCTGCACTTCAACTTATGAAAATTGCGCCGGAAAAGGTTGCGCCAGTTCAGGGGCCTGCGACGTCAACAGCTGCATGGTACTTTACAGGAATTGCGTCTTCATAAACAATACCTTTGAAGCCGGGGCCTATGCCACAGAAAACGCCAAGATTACACTGGAAAACTGCATTATCGCAGGAAACGAACCCTTTGAACAGATATGGCAAAAAGGCACGTCTTCCCTGAGCCTCTTCAACTGCCTCATCATAGGAAAAAAAGGAAATCCAAACCCCGCCCTGAAAATGGAAAACGGCATTGTCTACATGAACCAGTGCACAATCATTGATGTACCATATCTTGCGGAAATAAACGCGGAGAGTTCGGGTTCGCTTAAACTCATCAACTGCATTGTCGGGCGCATGGAAAAACCTTTTCTGAAAATAGCGGATAAGAAAAACGTAATATCGAGGAACAACATTTATTTTGATGTCCCCGGCGTGGAATACGGCGGAAAAATTTTCAACAAAGAAAACTGGGCTGAATACCAGAAAGCTTCCGGACTGGACGCCAATTCGGAATGGATTGATCCGTCTCTTACTGGAAAACTTAATTCGGTACTCCCTGACGGCAGTCCATTGAACAAGAAAGGCAAGTTTTACAGCGCGGCAGCACGCATCGGCGCCGCTATCCCGGAAAGCGTCTGGAAACTCTATCAGGAAACAGCAGACTCTTACGCTCTTCCGTCAGGAATTTTCAAAAAGGACTGACGCGGAAATTATTCAGCATTCTTTCTCAGTGGTAAGGCATATTGAGACATGACTTCCCCTGATTTCGTTTTCTATGTCCCTGCGAATAGAATCAATAATCGTCTGCACATTTCCTACTGTTCTATCCGCCTGAAACTCAAGAAATATGTCAACGAAAACCTCGCTTCCCGAACGCCGCGAGCGTATCCCGTGCAGGTACTCATATTCCTGAAAGTATTTGGCAAGGGCTCGGAGAATGACAATCTGGTCGGATTCTTCAAGAGTGCGGTCCATCAGATCAAAAAGTGAATTTGAAAGGATGCCCAGCGCACTGAGAAGTATTGAAACCGCTATCATAATTGAAGCAATCGGGTCGATGTAAACAACCCACGCGTGTGAAGCAAGCAGGCAACTCAGCCCGACAGAAGAGAAAATAAAAATATTCCCCAGTGTTTTGGTCAGAAAAAGTTTTGCCTGTGAAGCCATCATCGGGGAAGACTCGGCCTCCGCAAGTCTGCGATTTTTCACCCAGAGATACCCGTTTACCACTCCGTATATCAGTTCCGAAGCCATGCTTATCCAGATACCTACGCCTTCAATATGTTCGGGATGGATTATGTCTTTTGCCGCATTCACAACTATCAGGATAATACATATCGCCATCAGAAAGGCGACCGCGATACTCGATATATTTTCGAGTTTTCCCATGCCGTACTGAAAGTTTTCATCGGGGTCTCTGGATATCCTGTGCATGGTATACCAGGCGACAAGGACCGCGATAAATTCCAGAGACGTCTTCAGCGCGTCCGCCAGCAGTACGCTGGAATTTGAAGTTATCATCGCGCTGAGAACTATTATAACATCAATCAGGCCGGCAATAACGCCTATTCTAATTGAAGATTTTACTCCTGAAGAAGACATTTTATCAATCTGAAAAGTTTAGTTTCTATTTTTTTGAATATAAGCGCAGTTTTTTGTTTTTTCCATGTGCGGATTTGCGCGGGCGGGATTTTTTCAGCATTCCTTGCGGGTGCTCAGGCCTATGGTTACGTGGCTGCCCTTGATTTCATTTTCTATGTGATGTCGGATAGAATCGACAATCGTCTGTATTTCGCGGAAAGTCTTATCCTGCTGAAACTCGAGAAATATATCAATGAATACCTGGCTTCCTGAACGGCGCGAGCGTACTCCATGCATAAACTCGTATTCCTGAAAATATTTGGCAAGCGCCTGAAGAATCACAATCTGATCAGATTCCTCAAGAGTGCGGTCCATCAGATCAAAAAGTGAATTTGAAAGGATGCCCATCGCACTGAAAAGTATTGATGCCGCTATAAGCATTGACGCGACCGGGTCGATATAAGTTACCCACCCATAGGCAACAAACAGACAACTCAATCCAACAGAAACAAAAATAAAAATATTTCCAATCATCCTGGTCAGAAATAATTTTGCCTGTGATGCCATCATGGGCGAAGATGTGGCTGCCGCAAGTTTGCGGTTTTTTACCCAGAGAAATCCATTTACCACACCATACACGACTTGGGAAATCATGCTTATCCAGATACCTATGCCTTCAATGTGTTCAGGATGCATCATACCTTTTACGGCATTCACTATTATCAGCATAATGCACATTGCCATAAGAAGGGCTATTATGATGCTTGATATGTTTTCCAGTTTTCCAATGCCGTACTGAAAGTTTTCTCCGGAGCCTTTGGATATCCTGCGCATCGTGTACCAGGCCACAAGCACCGCGACAAACTCCAGAGATGTCTTCAGCGCGTCCGCCAGCAGAACGCTGGAATTTGAAGCTATCATCGCGCTGACAGTTACTATAACATCAATCAATCCTGCAATCACACCGACCAGAACTGAAGTTTTTTTCCCTGAAAATGACATTTACACAATCTGAATTTAATATTTAAGACACAAGCCTAAATATAAGTGTCCTTTATTTTAAATACAACTATTGACAATTCGCACAAAACAGTTTAAAATAGTTATTAAATAAATTACTAAATATTTTAGCAAAGGTGTATTTTATGAAAGAAATGAGCGGAAAAGAAAGGATTTCAAGAATACTGGAGCTTAAGCCTGTGGACAGAATAGGGCTCTATGAGCATTTCTGGGGGGACACACGAAAAAAATGGACTTCTGAAGGACATATTAAGGCGGAAGAAGACCTCTCTGAGCATTTTAAATTCGATATTCTGGGATGCGGGGCCTTTAACTGCAAAGCTGACCCCGATTTTAAAAATGAAGTTGTGGAGGAAACAGAGGAAACCATATTGGAACGCGACGGAAACGGGGCCTTATTGAGGCGGCATAAACTCCATAACGCCACACCTGAACATGTTGATTTCATGGTAAAGGACAGGGTTTTATGGGAAGAGAAAGTAAAACCGATGCTTCAGGCTACGCGGAACAGGATAATCTTTCAGGCATACAGCGATGCCAGAAAGCTGGCGGAAAAAAAGGGACAGTTTTTCTGCTGGTGCGGAGTTAATGTGTTTGAACTGATGCACCCCGTATGCGGACATGAGTACATGCTTCTGGGAATGGCCTGCGATCCGGATTGGGTCAAAGATATGGTCGAAACATACTCTGACCTTCTGATAAACCTGATGGAAATACTCTTCGCAGAAAGCGGAAAGCCTGACGGTATATGGTATTACGAGGACATGGGTTTCAAACAGCGTCCGTTCATGTCTCCTGAAATGTATAAGGAAATCATATTTCCGGGACATAAGAAAACCATAGATTATGCGCATTCGCTCGGTATTCCGGTGATAATGCACTCCTGCGGTTTCGTGGAACCTCTTCTGCCGGGAATGGTGGAAGCCGGGATAGACTGCCTTCAGGTAATTGAAGTCAAGGCCGGAATGGACCTGCTGAGGATTAAGAAGAACTTCGGAGATAAAATAGCCCTGTGCGGAGGCATGGATGCCAGGAATCTTGTGGCGAACGATACAAAAGCCATTGATAAGGAACTGGATGAAAAAATAAAAGTTGTCATGAAGGGTTCAGGATATATATTACACTCGGATCACTCAATACCGGATCAGTGCGAATATGAAACCTACAGGCATTTTGTTGATAAAGGCCTCAGTTTGGGAACTTATTGATGTCTTCAAAAAAAATAACGATAGCGGATATAGCAAAGAAACTGGATATTTCTCCAACCACGGTTTCATTTGTCCTGAACGGCCGTGACAGCGGCATAAGCCAGGACACAAAAAACAAAGTGTTGGAAACCGCAAAGGCAATGGGTTACAAAAAAAGTTTTTTACCCTCTATCCCCGATGATTGGACAAAAGTCGCCTATGTAACCTCAAAAGTTGAGTACTTCAACTTTTACACCAGCTTTTTCGCTCACGTATATAACAATCTCCAGAAAAGGGCGCAGCAGGAAAAATTCGACCTTTTCCTGCTGGAACTGAACCCACATGAAGGTTATATGAACTGCCACAGGAGAATAGAGGAGATACGTTCTCTAGGAATAGAAGTCTGTCTTTCAAACTCAAAAGACGTCGCCGCATGTCTTGTCGCGGCAGGTTTCAAGTGCATACTCGCGCAGGGCGGCAGCATGGCTGACTGCATATGCATATACTGTGATGACTATGCGGCAGGGCGGGAAGCGGCGCTTCACGCCTTGGAAATGGGACACAAAAAGGCGGGAATGATTTTTTTCAGTGACAACAATAATCCCCGTTTCAAGGGCTTTTTGGAAACATTCACGGCAAACGGCGGCACCTGTGACAAAAAACATATATGGTTCGCTTCTTCAAACCATGACGAAGCAGCTTCTCATATAGAGAAAATGGCCTCTTCTTCAGAAAAACTCCCTTCTCTTTTTTACTGCTTTGCCGACAATCTGCTTTTTCCCGCGTTAAAAGGTTTCAGCAGGGCGGGCTTTAGAACACCCGATGATATCAGCCTGATAGGGACTGACAATCTCTATTGGGGAAGCGTGGCGACTCCGGCTTTCACTACTGTTGACCTCTGTGAAGAACTTTTCGCGGAAAAACTAATCACGGCAATAACTCATACCAAAGAGGGAAAAGTCCCCTACCAGCTTGCCGTCCCCGTAAAGCTTATACCAAGAGAAACGGTAAAGAAGATTAAAAACTGATCAGAACATACCGCCCCCATTCTCCTCCACATGATAGTTCTTGTAAATGCCTGAGAACGACTTGGGCCTGAAGTTCCTCTTCTGTTGTTTGCGCAATGGCAATAGTCAGGTTCCTGAATCATAATGGGGTTGTCGCAAACTGTCAGGAATTGTCAGATGAAAAAAGTGGCTCTGTACTCATATTTTATCAGTTCTTCGTAACCCAAAGTGTCTTAAAAAAAATTAATAGCAGGCCAAATTTTGCGACATTAACCAAATCTTTCGCCAATTCATGATTCCCATTCTTTGACAAGGCGCCTCCGGCAACATTGCTTATTTCAGGCCATATCCGAAATAGTATGTATCGGATATTTTCACGGGTAATCTTCCGGACGCCTTTTTTTCTCCAAAAAGTATATCGACTGATGCTTTTATAGATGCGTTGCAATCACTGTAGGTGCACATTAAAATATCAGCATCAGAAAAATACTTGCATGCATATGGATTCCCGTAATTGATAATCACTGTTTTCTTTTTCAGATTTAATATATTTTGTATTAATGATTTATATTTCGGAGCTATGTAAATACTGTCTTCATGGTAACAGCGCACTCTTGTAAACAGAGCAATAATTATTAATGGATAAGATTTCGCAGCTAACAATATATTGTTCAATTCTTTTTCTGAAAAAGTATCGCGGAATATCAGGTTTGCCGTGTCAGGTATTTGTTTTTTTACTGAATTATAAAACATGTCATTTGCAGGTTCATGCACTGTTTCCCAATCAGCATTCTCTTCCAAGAAACTCCCGTTACTGATACAAAGTGATTTCAGTTCACTGTTTCTATTGAGAGGCAATCCGTTATTTTCGAGGACAGTTACGGATTCATAAGCAACACGGGATGCTATAGCCTGATGTTCAGTTGAATTGCAGACCGCCAGAGCATGTTCTTTTGAGACTGTTTTATTTTGAAATATACCAAGCTGCCATTTGGTATTAAGAATCCGGTTTACTGAATCATTTATTTGTTTTTCGTTGATTCTACCGCTATTTACCGCCTTCATGAGAGCTTCAATTGTTATACGCGGGTCGCTTGCGTAATCCTGCAAAATGATATCATGTCCCGCTTCTATAGCCCTTACAGCAGATTCTTCTATACCGTAGCTATCTTTTACAGCCTTCATTGTGAGACTGTCTGACATAATGATCCCTTTATACTGCATTTTATTTCTGAGCAGACCTGTGATAATGTTTTTTGAAAATGTCGCAGGAAGATTTTTTTCCTTTTCGAGAGCAGGATAATATATATGATTGGTACAGATACCGTTTAAGAGATTATTATTTAAAGCCTTCTGATAGGGAAGCAATTCTGTTTCTTCCATTTCCTTTATTGATTTTTCTACGACTGCCACAGCTATATGTGTATCATGAGCAGTGTCTCCATGCCCCGGAAAATGCATTGCACATGTTAACCCTTTCTCGTCCAGAATACCCCGGCAGGTTTCAAGCGCAAGTTCAGCCACAAGCTCCGCATTATCTCCCAGAGACCTGGTATTGATAATCGGATTCAAGGGATTGGTATTTACGTCAAAATTGGGAAGTCCAATAATATGAAATCCTGCTGCCCGTGATTCTTTTGTCGTTATTTTACCATACAGATATGCCAACTCAGCAGACCTTGCGGCGCCAATTCTCATATACGCAAGAGGGGCGAAGTCAGTACCGCCGGAAAAAGATACATTTCCAAAACCGATGAACAATGGGTATTTTGAGATTTGCTGAAAATGATTAATATAATCAATTGTTTCAGAAAGACTTTTTGCGATACAACTGGGTGTTAATGCTCCTATCAGGCCTTTCTTAAGAAGATCTTCAAGAAGCGGCATATCATCAAAATATCTTCCGCAAATCAACTGCCCTATTTTCTCTCCGAGTGTTAAATCATCAGCACACACAGGCATTTTTGAAATTATTTTACTTTTCACAAGTCTATATCTCCCCTATTCACGAAAAACTGCATCTTTCTTCTCCAGCTGAAGTTTTCCTGTTTTTTTAAGCATTCATTCTAAACTGCGATAATCCTTGAACCGCGGTTCGACATTTTCTATTCCTTTGACGGCTTGCGGAAATAGCTTATAGCCTTGGAAATGATTCCATGTTCCTCCTTCCTGGTTTCGGTAAGAGACTTGAGATTGGCCTTTTTAATCCCCATATGTTTTGACAGTTTCGATCATCACCATGAAATTTTCAGGCTTCACGGCAGATGAGATTGAATTTCCCGAAGAAAGAATGAAACGTCCTCCCGGAGAAACTTCTCTGATCAGTTTTTTCGTAGCAACTTTTACTTCTTCGGAAGTTCCTCTTCCCAGTAAATCGACATTCACATTGCCCATTACTCCGACATTACATCTGTCACGGACTTCCGCAAGGTTCATATAGGGGGACTCAAGAGGTCCCATAATGTCGATTCCAGTATCAGTAAACAATCGTATTATTTTCCAGATATCACCATCGGTGTGTTTTATGCAGTACCCACCAGAATCCTTGATCGCCTTTACCACTTTCCTGAACCCTGGCATGATGAATTCTTCTAGGTGATCGGGACTTATCATCGGGCCGCCTTTTCCCGCGTAGTCGTCTCCGAGAAAAACAATCTCCACGCCCATCTCAATGAGTTTTTTGTAGAGTTCCACGTGATAATTAGTCGTTATTTGGGCCATTTCATGAACCAGTTCAGGCCTGTCATAAAAATCAAAAACAAGGTTTTGAAGCCCGGCACGCATGTACTGAATAGGGGCAAATATTTCCTCTCCTACCACAGCAATCGCTCTTTTACCCTTGAATCTTTTTATCAACATCGCAGCACTTTCTAGAACAGACGCTTTCGCTGGGTCAGGAGAAATATAATTCTCCAAATCCTCCATGGAATTAATCACTGCCGGTTCTTGAATGACCGACACTACGTCGCCATCATTTTTCTGAAGCGCCCCCCACTTGTCTCGCCACAATCCACTCGCTTTATCAACCCACTGTATTTTATCAGGAGGTTCGGCAACAGTCAGGCATGTAACAATATCTATGTCAGCATAATCAATAAAGTCCTCATAAGACATGCCGGGTTTTATTTTATTTATGACTTTTTCATCAATGAACATCTCGCCATACGGTACTCTGTCTGGTATTTCACCTCGCAATACAGCCATTACACGTTCATAGGAATTCATGACAGCTTCTCCTTTTCTCACTTTGTTTGTCACGCATTTTGTGTCTGTGCTTCACAACGATTGGTTCGAGCCCAGTTGATATACTCAATCAGTTTATGGGACAGTTTACGGCAGATTGGCGAATCTACATCATAGCAGTTATTCAATTCGCCCGGGTCTTTACGTAGGTCGTAAAACTCATATTCAAAATCATCGCTGAAAAACCTGGTTTTTATAATAAGTTTGGCGTCATTTGTCCGCACAGACCAAACTTCACGTTCGTCGGAGTCCAGGGCCTGCCATCCGGCCGGCATCGTTTCGGAGAAGACGAACGGCCTGAAATCCCGTACCCTGCCGTTGATCAGAGCTAACAATGATTTGCCCTCGTGCGGTGTCGTTAATTTCAAACCGAGAAGTTCGAAAATAGTCGGCATAATATCCATCTGGGCGATTTGTTCTTCAATCACCTTTCCCGCCGGTAATTTTCCGGGCAGATGCATAATCAGTGGAACTTTGATTGATTCTTCATAGAGAGTCCCTGACAAATTGCATGAACAATGCCCCACGTGCCCGCGTTCCATCAATTCTTCACCGTGGTCACTGGTAATAATAATCAATGTGTCATCAAATATTCCCAATTCCTTCAATTTCCTGACCCAGCGGCCGACCATGTCGTCGAACACTTTAACTTCGCCGTCATAGAGTGCGGTTATAAACGGCTTTTCCTTTTCCGTCAAATCAACAATGCCGAAACTCCGCTTGTGGCTTTCATCGGTATTGTTATCAGGCAGGGCATCTTTTTCGCCGGCCTGCAGTTTGCTGATTTTGCCGGAAGGATGGACGATCAGGCGGCTCCTCACTATGGATAACTTTTTCAGAGTCTCTTCATCGGGCGTCAATCCCGGCTCCAGGAACATCTTGAAATATTCTTCCGGTGGATTGTACGGCAAATGAGTTGGATACGGTTCGGCATAAAAGAACCATTGTTCATTACGGTGGTCAGAGAAATACTTCTCCATATCCTCCCCCCTGGTATCACGCCTGAACCCCAGAGGATGCCAGCGCAGCACCATTTCGCCGTCCACTAAAATACCGTTCTTCTCCATCACGTGAATCGGGCTTTCAGCAGGCGTTGCCGACAACCATTTCGCGAAGGATTTCTGGGAAACCACACCATGCGTCGCGCTCGACAGGCCGGTTACAAGCGAAATCACAGGAGGAAGGGTATGCGACGCGGTAGCTGTGAGATTTCTGAACATGACGCCGTCTTCCGCCAGTTTATCTATATTCGGAGATGTCTTTTTTTTATAACCGTAACAGCCGAGGTGCGCAGGCCGCAGCGCGTCATCCATTATGAAAAGCACGTTCACAATTCCTTGCTCCGCTCAATATTTGACATTACTTGAGAGCTTGCTGTATTTCATTGCCTGTGCCACAATATCAACCCCGACTTCCTTGCTCCATGCGTCGAGAATGGCTTTTGAATATTTTCCAGGAGAACCGTTCCCGATTTTTCTTCCGTCTATTTCGGTCATGGGAAGCAGGCAGTAAGATGATGTAGTCCAAAATGCCTCATCCGCGCAGTATGCTTCATAAAGAGTGATATCTTTTTCCACGACAGTATAACCGAGCTTTTTCGCCAGTTTCATGGCAAAATTTCTGCTTTCGCCCACAAGAATATTTCTTGTTGTAGGGGTATAGATGATCTCATTCATGACAAAAAACATATTTGCGCCTGTACCCTCCGTAATAAATCCGTCGAGATCCAGCATGAACGCAAAAGCGTCTTTGCACATTCTCTTTGCATCAAGCTTTGACAGGAAATGTGGAAGCCGCGCGCGGTTTTTGCATCTCTGCTCGAAACACTGCGGAGGAATGTTACGGTAAAAAGAACATACTGCGGCTTTGCCTGTCTCATAATATTTTGCGAACTCATTAAAAGGCATTTCCACTATGTAGGCGAAAATATTGGGTTTGCTGTCAGTTTTCTTCATCAGCGGCATGGGGAAAGTATCTCCCGGGGTAACTTCAACACATGCCCAGAAATCGAAATCCTCCGGACTGCCGCCAATATTTGTTTCCAATACTTCATTACAGGCTTTTCTCACATCTTTCATATCCACGTTATGTATGAGCCCTGAATAAATAAGTGACCTTTCAAGTCTTTTCATGTGTTCTTCAAAAAGAAAATATTTATGTTTGAAAGTCCTTATCGACTCATAAAAACACGCCCCGTAAAGCCTGCCCATATCGAATATTGATATTTTCGCATCAGCTTCGGGAACGAGATTACCATTAAGCCATACTAAGTTTTCCATGTTACACCTTCTGTTTCAGTTAAAAAATGATACGGCAGGAATATCTACCATTGTTTTGAGCCCTGGCGATACCCTGATGATCTGTTTTACCGCGTTAATAATTATCGCGCATGTCGCAATGTCTCCATTAACGCCACCTTCGATTTTTGAGCGGATATCCGGTTCACCTGTTATTTCAACTAAATCATACGTTTCAGGTTCCCCTACGGCAGCCCTGAAAATCAAGGATATAAGCTCTTTCCCATTAGACCAGCCACGACCTGTCTGGAATACCCCCGCCGCATTGCCGGCCTTTATCGTTATCGCGTCAGTTACAATATCTTTTTCTGCAATAACCGCTTCTATTATGTCTTCTGTTCTGTCGAGTTTCCAGCCCATCCTTGATGCTATCATCTGAATTGATTCGGTTAATCCCACATGCCTGAGGGAACCATCATTTTTTTTAGCTTCAAATTCGTCAAGCGTCAGTCCGGCTCCTATTTTCTTTTGGAATGGGACTCTGCGGAATTGGGCGTTCTGGATACGGCTCACTTTTATTTTTTCCACGTTCTGACATACGGCTGTAAGTGCAGTCGGGAGGAAGTCCATAAGAAATCCGGGATTGACCCCTGTGCCGATTACAGCCACTCCGCATTTTTTAGCTGTCCCGTCGATTTCATTTGCACCCTCGGAATGTGCGTCCCAGGGATATGACAGTTCCTCGCATGTTGACACAACATGCAAACCGCATTCGGCTATTTCTTTTATCTGGGAAACTATTCTTTTCACATCTGATACGGTCGTCAGAATTACCACATCTGCTTTTGCCCGTGCGAGGGCTTCTTTTACTGATGATGATATCGGGATACTTAACCCTTCAATGCCACAGTGTTTGCCGAGATTCTTTCCTTTAACGGACGGATTTATGTCTACCGCACCTGTTATTTCAAGGTTCCTCCGCGAAGCAAACTTGACTGTTTTCACGCCTAGGGGACCGAGCCCCATAATTATTACTTTGATTTTTTCCATCTTTTATGCCTTCCCTTTATTCTTATTATTATTTTTTGCCAAGAAATTCTTCTGTTTCGGACGCCCATACACACTTTGTTTTCAAAGACGCGATGAACTCAAATATTTTTTCGGCAGTTTTAAATCCATCCGCCAGGTACATACAAAGCGGATGCATGAGGATTGTAGCTAGTCCCCCCATCTCATCTATAGCCTGTATTTGAGCCCTGACAATGCGGCCCCATTTGTCTATTTCAAACGAACGATTTGTCGGAGCATCTTTGAACGGCCAGTTTTTACGTTGTCTTTCCACATACTCGCAGGTTCTGTGTGCATGAAAAAGATGATCATGGTCCATCAGCACGTTCATCGGGTGTGATATCAGGCCGGCCTCCGTTTTCTCTGGCAATATCTTATTCCAGTTAAGTTCATCAGAAATAAATCTTATACCGTTTACAAAGAGTATTTTTTCTGTATTTTCATCTTTCACCAGACCGTGACTTCGCCATGTCAGAAGTTTTTTCCCCGTCTTCTCTTCCGCTATGCCAATCATCTTTTGCACATCCTGCTCCTGATCTTCATAAGTTCCATGAGAGTGCGCATGCGAACAGGATGGCAATCCAGTAGCCGCGTCAGTGCTTTCGGTTTTGCGCGGCAGGCCGCTGAACGTATGGCCCCCAATTTCAACATTATCGGCTTCTGCAATTGCCTTGAACTCTTCCCATTGCTCCTGAAAAGTCATGCCTGTGGTATAAAAGGTAACTTTCAGGTTGTACTTCTTTAAGAGTTCCAGATATTTTCCGCATATCTCGATTTCATTCATACCGTCAGGGATAAACCGCTGATCGTTTATTTTCAGTGAATCATGGTGAATATCTCCTGTCAGGCATATCATAAAATATCTCCAGCAGTTATTCCTTAAATTTTATCAACTAGAAATATTCTAGTTGATTGTTTGGTATTTGTCAATAGCCTTTTGCCGGATTTTCATGAATTTATTTGGAATTTATCTATTTGTATTGATTTTTCCCAGATTTGTTGTATGATATTTAATTATGGAAAAAGAAACCTGCAATCACAAACAGATGAGAAAAATCAACCGATCCGCCGTATTGAACCATCTACGGCAGACTGGCCCCCGGCCAAGGGCGGAAATTGCACGCGATCTGAAAATGGATGGCACAACCATCACTCATCTGGTGCGTGAGCTCCTGAAAGAAAAACTGCTTTGCGTCCAGTCAATCGGACGTTCCAGCACCGGCAAACCGCAGGACCTGCTGGATATAAATCCCGACGGGGCCACTGCGGCCGGAATATCGCTGGCCCCGGGTTCCGTCAGCGGAGTGATTTTGAAT
Source organism: Lentisphaerae bacterium GWF2_44_16 (assembly GCA_001803225.1). Taxonomy (GTDB): domain Bacteria; phylum Verrucomicrobiota; class Lentisphaeria; order Victivallales; family GWF2-45-14; genus GWF2-44-16. Next base: position 12,744 of record MHBF01000103.1, read on the forward strand.
TTAAAAGGAGAAGTCATTTCACGTGAGCATATCATGACGTCCCATTCGATTTCGCGACAGAAGCTTATGGGATTCATCGAGAAGATAATTGAAAACATACTTTCACATCCTTCCAACCAGTCCTTACGGGAACTTGGTGTCGCATACCATGGAATATTTCCTGTAAAGGAAAAATCTTCTCTCAGGACACTTCATCTTCCTGCTCTTGAGGGCTTGGATATCAAATCACGGCTAAAAGAGAAGTACGGGTTCGAGCCCAGATTGATTAGCGCGACACGCGCAGTGGCCGAAGCCGAAATGTGGCTCGGGAACATGTCCGCCGCACCTGACTTTTGCATTGTCGACCTTGGCGTGGGGATCGGCAGTGTTAACATTTCCAGCGGAGTCATTCAATATGGGACAAGGGGGCTGGCGGGAGAACTGGGGCATACGAAAATTATCCCTGATGGTGAAAAATGCCTTTGCGGGCACTTCGGCTGCCTGGAAACTGTAGCGTCAATCAATGCCATTGAGAAGAAAACCGGAGCCGCCTTGAAACGTGATATTCATTTTGACGAAATAGTTCATTTATTTAAATCAGGCAATAAAACTGTAAAAAACATCATCTCAAATGCGGCAAAATACCTGGCAATCGCAACGGGCAACATGATCAATCTTCACAATCCCTCAAAACTGATATTCAGCGGATTGCTGATGGAGCTCGGAGAACCGTTTTTTGATGAGATCAAACTTCATATTTCCGAATCAGCCCTCCCTGAATTGCTGGAAGACACTATCCTGCAGCGTTCATCACTAGGTGATTACAGTCCAGCCATTGGCGCCGCCGTTATCAGCATAAAAGATATCTTTGCCATTCACTGACCGCCCGTTTCCTCTTCTCAGAAAAAAAGAACCTTTCACTAATCATTTTCAAGAAGAAAAGTTTTGCGCTTCTCTGTTCTGAAGTCATGAAACATTCGGACCGCGGCAATAAAACCAGTACAAAATAGAAAAAATCTAAACAATTTAATATAAACACAATAAAATGCTATTGACAAATACAATTTCATCAAGTAGAATACATCTAGTTGTGCGGGCAATAACTTAAACAAACGGGCGGGGGGATCTCTCAGAGTTCCCTATGGCATCCAAAGCACGAGTAAATATATAGGGACGGAAAATCGTAAAAATCGCCGAAGCCGAGGGGCAAAATAAATTTGATATCGATACGCTGTGAATCTTACCTGTAGCATTGAACAGCGTTCATAAACTGAATGAGGAATTTTATGAAAATGAAAACCTTTTTTAATTTCGCACTGCTTTTCTCAACCCTTTCCGTTTTCGCCATCGACACAGACACGGACAAATTTTTCAAAACAAATCCCGACCCGTCGATAAAGCTCCCCGCAGACCAGCTTTATCCTCGCGGACAGCTTTTCCCGTTCAGTTTTTATTCTGTAGGGGGAGGAACTGAACAAAAGCGCGGGGATCTCCTGCCCCAGGCACAAAAAGACGCCGATATGAAACAGATTATCGAGGCCGGCGTCACAATGATAGGCCCACAATATGAACTTAATGATTCTGTTGTGGCTGACGCCAGAAAATACAAAGTCAAAGCTATTTACACAGTAGCTCCTGAAATCGATGGGCAGAAAATCGATCTCAAATACCTCAACAATCTTGCAAAAGAAAATAAAGCACTTGATACGGATAAACTGCGTAAATCGGTTATGGAAATAGTTAAACGCGAAGCAGGCAATCCTGAAATAGCATGGTGGAGCATAACCCCGGATGAATTACGCTATTGGAGAAAAGATGACATGCTCTACCTGAAGACCTGCACTGAGGCAATCAAGGAAGCCGACCCCATGAAACGGCCGATATATCTGTATGAACCAGGTCATCGCGATGCGGATGCGCTTGCTAAAACCGCTGTTTTCCTGAATATCTGCTCAAAAGGCATGTACACCAATTATTTTGGCAAAAAAAACGCAAGGGTTTACTGCCGCTGGTCAATTGAACAGGAAGTCGAAGCTATTAAATTATCAGGCGTAAAGGCTTCCATTCCAATAGTCCTCCCTGAAATGTTTCAAGAGCCTGCTGAAAACGAACTGCCCATGATTGAAACATGGGTTCGCCATGATATGTATTCCGCCTTGATTGCCGGGGCCAAAGGTGTTCTCGTATTTTCCGCCAGCAGGCGCCCCAATTTTCCAGCACGTGAACAATACCTGAAAGCATATCTCAAGATTTGTCGTGAACTGAGAGGCCCATTGAAACTAGGGCACATATTCCTTTTCGGCGAACGCAGGGACGACATCGCTCTCAGCATATGCGAAGGCCCTGAGACAGTCGAACTGAAAATCGGAAAAGACAATGTAAAATCCCTCCCCTCCGTGGACATGGCAGATATCGCTTATGACAATTGCCGTTACGTGTTCATCGCGAATTCCAGCGAAAGCCCGATCAACGCAGTCGTAGAAAACCTTGTTTACGGCAAGGAGGTCACCGTGCAGGACATTTTCAATCCGAAGGACATTTTCACCGCCCCTGAAGGAAATTTCAGCATCACTTTGAAACCCTTGGAAGTCATGGTTCTTAAAATATCACTAACAAAATAAGAGGAGGTAGATGATGACCCGTTTAATCAGAATGACAACTTTCGCGGCTCTAGTGATGATGCAGGGATGCAATTCCGGAGTTCTTTCCCAAAAAGATGAATTTTTCAAGCCGGCAAAAGATGTTTCAGAGAGTTATCCCAAGGATAAAATCTACCCTCAGGGAAGAATATTCCCCTATACGGGATTTTCTCCTCAAAAATCATCCTATGATAAAAAATTTACGATGTGCGGTCCCGTTTATAATTGTTTTGACAAACTGCTTGAAGAAGCGGCAGAAATCCATAAAAAAGCAATCTGTACGATAAGAGTCATCTATAAAGGGAAACCTGTTACACTGGAAACGTTCAAGCAGGAAAAAGACTTCGATTTCCAGGAGATAGCTGAGTTCGTAAAAAAGGAGGTTGCCGCTCTCGCAGGAAATGAAAATATCGCATGGTGGTACCTGACTCCGGAAGAGTTGAAATCCTGGAGGAAAAATGAAATAAAATATCTTGAAACAGTCTCAAACGCCATCCGGGAGACCGACCCTCTGAAACGCCCTATCTGGATGTATGACCCGGGACACAGAGACGCAAAGGGCCTTGGAGAAACCGTCAAGTTTCTTGACATTTGCGGCAAGGGCATGTTCACGAATTATTCGAACTTCAAGGATTCACGGATATTTTGCCGCTGGTCGATTGAACAGGAAATCGAAGCCATAAAAAACAACAATCCCTCAGCCATACCAATTGCTCTACCGGAGATGTTTCGGGAGCCAGCCCCCGAAGATGTCAAACTGATTCCGTCATGGGTTAGACACGATACCTATTCCGCACTGATTACCGGTGCAAAGGGTCTCGCTGTTTTTTCTTTTGCCAATAGAAAAAACTTCAAATCACATGATATTTATTTTCAGGAATACGTTAACATAGCCGACGAACTTTGCGGAGAACTCAATCTGGGGCAGGTATTTTTATTCGGCGAACCCAGAAACGACATTTCCCTTAAAATAACCGCCGGTCCGGCAACATTGCCGTTTTTATACAGAAATTCGGGGATGAAGGAACCCGTGGAATTCTCGTCGGTTGGCATCTTCAATGCGGCATACAAAAACGAACGTTATTTGTTCCTGGCATCCTCCGCCAATGTTCCGGTCAGCGCCGAAATCAGCGGTTTCCCTGCCGGACAATGTGTTATTGAGGACGTTTTCAATAAAAAACAGATAGACTCCAAAATCAGCCCGCTGAAACTTGTTTTCGCGCCGCTCGAAGTGAAATGTATTAAATTCAAGCAGAAATAAAAAGTTTTTCAGAATTAAAAAAAAGGACTTTTTCATGAACAAAAAAATTGCTTTAAGCACCGTTCTGCTCTTTTCAACCCTGTCAGTTTTTGCGGCTGGCAGCGCTACGGATTTTTTCAAAACAAATCCCGACACATCGATAAAGCTCCCCGCAAATCAGCTTTATCCCCGCGGACAGCTTTTCCCTTTTACATTTTACTCCACAGGCGGTGGCACTGAGAATAAACGCGGGGACCTCCTGTCCCAGGCACAGAAAGACGCCGACCAGAAACAGATTATCGAGGGAGGCGTCACAATGATAGGCCCACAGTATGAAATTAATGATTCTGTTGTGGCTGACGCCAGAAAATACAAAGTCAAGGCCGTCTACACCATATACCCGAAAATCGACGGCGAAGAGGTCAATCGGGAATACCTGAAAAAACTGGAAAAGGAAGGCAAAGCCCTCGACGTTGAAAAACTCCGCCAGTCTGTCGTTGAAATAGTCAAAAGGGAATCCGTAAATTCTGAAATAGGCTGGTGGAACATAATCCCGGAAGAATTGCGTTTCTGGAGGAAAAACGACATGCTCCAGCTCAAAACCGTAAGCGACGCCATCCGGGACACCGATCCATTGAAACGCCCTATGTTCATGTATGAACCCGGACACCGCAATGCAAAATCTCTCGCCCAAACCGCTATCTATCAGAACGTCTGCGGCAAAGGCATGTACATGAATTATTCGAACTTTAAGGATTCGCGGATATACTGCCGCTGGTCAATCGAACAGGAAGTGGAAGGGATAAAGGAATCCGGCAACAAGAATTCGATTCCAATCGCCATACCTGAAATGTTTTCGCAACCCCCTGAAAACGAATTACACCTGATTGACAGATGGGTGCATCATGACGTCTATGCCGCTCTGATAGCAGGGGCCAAAGGAGTGGCTGTGTTCTCCGCGAGCAAACGCCCCAATTTCTCCGCACGCGAACAATACCTGAAGGCATATCTCCAGATTTGCCGTGAACTGCTGGGCCCCCTGAACCTCGGGCACATATTCCTCTTCGGCGAACCCAGAAACGACATTTCCCTGAAAATAACCAATGGCCCGGCAACATTATCGTTTTTATGCAAAAATGCAGGGATGAAGGAGCCTGTGGAATTCTCGTCGGTGAGTATCTTCAATGCGGCATACAAAAATGAACGTTATTTGTTTCTGGCATCCTCCGCCAATGTCCCGGTCAGCGCCGAAATCAGCGGTTTTCCTGCCGGAAAATGTGTTATTGAGAACGTTTTCAATAAAAAACAGATAGACTCCAAAATCAGCCCTCTGAAGCTTGTTTTCGAACCGTTCGAAGTGAAATGTATAAAGCTCAAACAAAAATGAGGGTCCTTAAAAGAAATAAGATGAGGATTTGAATTATGACAGTCATCAGAAAATATCCAGTAAAAGCCTCTAGAAGGCCGGCAAGGTTCACATTAATAGAACTCCTTGCTGTTGTGGCAATTATAGCGATATTGTCAGCGTTATTACTGCCTGTGCTGGGTAAGGCGCGCGGCAGGGTCAAAACCATAAGCTGCCTCAATCAGCAGAAACAGACGGGGCTGTCCGTCCAGTCATACATGTCCGATTTCTCATCTTATTTCCATAGTCCAATTAACGGGAACCAAATAAAATGGACAAATAATCTCATAAACAACGACTATATTAAAAATCCCGACATACTCTGCTGTCCTGCGGTCGGCAAATATTCAGCCTCTCTCAACGGCTGGCTCACTTATGGTGCTATCTATACGACTAACGCCAATTCCTGTATTTCCATGAAATCTCCGATATTTTGGGAAACCACGCGAATTTATATTTTCGGCTGTTCATGGAGCATATCGAGCCAATCCCCATCCTTCAGGATGTATCCGCAGAATGAGACAAGCGAAAGTTATGGCAGACCGCACCTTATTCACGAGAATAAGGCAAATATGTATTTCCTTGACGGACATGCGGAGTCCCGCACCAGAAGTTCACTGGGAAGTGTTCTGACTTCAGATGGAAACACTACCGCATATATAAAATATGCGGCAGAAGCATCAGGCCAGTGCTATATCAGTACACAATAACAGCGCCGAATAATATCTACAGGGCATTATTGCCAAAGAAGATAATTGAAGATGTTTTGGGCCTATCAGGAACAAGAAGTTTTCCAGTGGTATGCCAAGCCGCCTTGTCCATAAAAATGGCTACGTGTTCGTTTGGGAATTCATCGGCAATCTGTTTGAGGAAAAACGGCATGACACCTGAATCTGCTCTGGAATATATAAGGGATTCGAGGCATCCGTCTGATGGTGACAATGCGGCAAAAGCATAGGAGTATTCTCGTATTATCGTAATCATCTGCCTGATATCAAAAATATTCAGACTTGACGCTTTTATAAAAAGCAGTGTACTTTCCATAAGGAAGTAATATCAGCCCACGGTTTTGTCAATTGTGGAGTTCGGGGGATAACCCATGGTTTTACGGAACTGTTTGGAAAAGGAATATTGGTCGGGATAGCCCAGGCGCGCCGCCACTTCTTTGATTCTCATTGAGCTGTTCTGGAGCATATATTCGGCGCTACGGCATCTGGCTCGAATGGCGAAATTTACAGGAGTGCTGCCGGTTTGAGCAAAAAAAAGTCTCGAAAAATATTTTGTGGAAAGTTCAGCCATTTTTGCCAGCGCAGAAAGCGTTTTTCCTTTTTCAGGATTTTTGAGAATAAAATCCTTGACTCTTTCTATCCTCGCGTCCACCTCTGATGACTGCGGCTTGAGAGCGTTTAAAATTTCCAGCAGAATTTCCTGCATGATAATATTGGCCATAGTGGTCCTGAGCTTTGATTCTTTCATACAAAAACATTTGTAGAGTTTTTCAAAAAGTTCAGGGAATGCCTTTCCTGATACATTTTCAAGGCAGGCGCAAAAAGGCCTGAAGAAACCCGGGGATAGATCTTTTCCTGTGGAATTGCTGTATAAGCCAAATCTTACCGGTATTATTTTAGGATAAGGCCTGCGTCGGAACTGCCCGGCCGAATGCCTGAAACCGGGACTTATGAAAATGAGTTTCCCCTTTTCAAGAACCTCTGTTGAACCTTTCAACGTATAGAAGCCTTTTCCGCCTTTGACATAAATCATGTGAAAGTCCTCATTGCCTCTTTCTTCGAAACCCCAGTTTTCGTTGGCATTGGTATTAAAACATCTATGCAGGCGTAAATGGCATTTTTCCGGAAAAAGTTCCAGAAGTTTTTCAAGCATTCTGCCGGCAGAAGAATTTTTATTATACCTTTTTGACATCATATTATTACTTTATACTATTACGATATGGATTTCAATAGTTTATAATAATATCCATAATTGATATCATCAAAAAAGGAAAAGCATCATGGAGAGGAAGCCGAATGTAGTCTTTATATTTACCGATGACCAGCGCTTCGACGCTTTCGGAGCTTCGGGAAACAGCGAAATCATAACGCCTAATCTTGACAGGCTTGTAGAAAAAGGAACGATGTTTACTCATGCGCATATACCGTCAGGAACTTCCAGTGCTGTATGTATGCCAAGCCGGGCGATGCTTAATTCCGGGCGTTCCCTCTACCATATTGCTGACTGCGGGCAGTCTATTCCAATGGAACATACAACAATAGCTGAGGTTTTCCGTTCCAACGGTTATCGCACTTTCGGGACGGGAAAGTGGCATAACGGCAGGGAAGCGTATCACCGCGGTTTTACAGATGGTGACGAAATCTGGTTTGGCGGATGGTTTGATCATTGGAATGCGCCGGCTTTTCATTTCGATCCGTCAGGGAAGTATGCGAGTACTATTCCGCTGATATCAAGACCGTGGGAATCGAATGAAGTTACTGAGCGTCCTGCGGACCATATAACCCCCGGGAAACATTCAACAGATTTGATCGCGGATGCTTCGATTGATTTTATAGAGAAAAGCAATCAGGAGGAAGCATTTTACATGTATGTTTCTTTCTTGGCGCCCCACGATCCGAGGTCCATGCCGAAAAAATATCTGGACATGTACGAAGGCAGAAAAATCACTTTGCCGGAAAATTTCACGGGCGGACATTCCTTTGATAACGGAGAGCTTTACGTGAGAGATGAAAAGCTCGCGCCGTTTCCGCGAACCCCTGAAAATACACTGAGACATATCAAGGAGTATTACGCCATGATAACGCATGTGGATGAGAGGGTGGGAGACATAATAAAGGCACTTGAGAAGAAGGGAATTCTTGAGGACACAATCATAGTTTTTTCCGCCGATAACGGTCTGGCGGTTGGACAGCACGGGCTTTTCGGCAAACAGAATTGTTATGAGCACAGCGTGAGAGTTCCTCTTGTTTTTGCCGGGCCCGGGATTCCTGCGAAAATACAGACGGATGCTTATGTTTACCTTTTTGACATATTTCCAACCCTTTGCGAACTTACAGGAATGAAAACGCCTCCATCCGTAGAGGGAAAAAGTTTTGCGGGTGTTATAAAGAAAACAGAGAAAGAATTCAGGGATAAACTTTATTTCGGCTACAAAGCCTGCCAGAGGGCGGTCAAGGACAGGCGCTTCAAGCTGATTGAATATGTAGTTGACGGCAGAAACAATATGACCCAGCTTTTTGACTTACAGGATGACCCGCGGGAGACGCGAAACCTTGCTTTTAACACAAAGCACAAAGAGAAAGTTGAAGAACTGCGCGGGGATATGCTCAAATTCCGCGATGAATGGGACGATAATCTTGAAACATTTGGGAAAACTTTCTGGGAGGGATTTTCATCCCGTTAAAGCTTGCGGTTATTTCCAGTCATATTTATGCAGGCATAAATTGAATTTATTTATATATTCATCGTGCCAGGTTTCTTTCCGTGAAGGCTTTTTTGTTTCCGGGATAATTTTCAGAAAAAGTCCACGGGAATTTTCGGGGAGCCTTGAAAAAAGTTTCGTTGACGGAAATTCGGGAACTTGGATATTGGCCGTCTTATTTGCCAACTGCAAATCCAGTGCGCAGAAAACCCAGGGGATTAATGAATCCAATTCCAGAAAATCTTTTCTTTCCGCGTTTAAGTCCATGTCATAACGGTAACGGAATATCCCGAAATTGACCCTTTCTATTCTGTCGATAAGGCCATCGCCGGAATTGAATTCTCCCGCTGTCAGACCTTTGGCGTGATACCACTTCCAGAAACCTTGCAGAATGCTTTCTTCAGTGTCGCGTCTCAAATGATAAGCCTTTGCGGAGGGAGTGTAAAAAAGACTGTGACCTTTCGCGTAAAGCGTTTCGCTCAGAGACATGTCCTCATAATTTGTCCTCAGACTGGCACTGTAGCCGCCGATGGAACGCAGCGCTTCAGTTTTGAAAATATTATTCGCGCCATAAATGAATCTCGGATTCAGAAAAGCTTTGTCTCCCCAGTGCTGTGCCATGTGAACGGCGCGCCAACGGTCGCCCAGTGTGTCCTGATAATATTCGGAAAGCTTTCCCCCTGCCCCGGATATATTCTGATTGGAATTCATAGCTTCAAGCAGATTTTCGAGCCAGTCTTTTTCCGGTACGACATCTGAATCCAGACTTGCGATTAAAGGTGTGACGCAATTTTCGAGAGCTGTGTTTCTCGCGGATGCCAATCCTTTATTTTCCGGGGCCCTGATGACTTCCAATTTTTCCTTGGAACCAGCGAAAGGAGGCTCTGAGCCGTCGTCAATCAGGAGCATTCTGCCGGGCTGAACGCTTTGTTTTATAATCCCGTCAATGCAGGGGGGTATTGTCTGCCATGTGTTATAGAACGGAACATAAATGGTTATGTCTTCGGGCTTAAACAATTTTTCCTCCGTCAAATTTTTAGCGGATTTATTCGCCTCTTATTATTGTACTCAGGGGAATCACGTTATACAATACTGCAATGTCCGTATTTTTATTAAAAAAGAAAGGTACTTATTATGAAGAAACTTTTCATCGCGATAATCATACTTATTCCGATAGGGATATCGTTTCTGCCCGTGATTGCCACAAAAATGGCGGATGCGGCTTTTGATAAGCCGGAAGACAAGCATTCACCTGAAGCCCTCAAGAGAGCTCTTCAGATAGATACCGGCATGTTTCTTCACAGTATCGCCAGGCCCATAGCCGAGAAAGCCATAATATTTTTCCCTGAGTCTACAGATATGGATTATTTCGTATATACCGCGGCTATATGCTCGACCAGAGACGGAAAGCCTGAAGCGGCCCAATACTGGTATCAGCGCTTTGTCGATATCTACCCTAAGCATCCATGGACGCAGCAGGCCAGAAATAATCTGAACAAACTCAAAGAACTCAACCGCTGATAATCCTGCGGAACGGCAAGCTAATGTCATACATAGATTCAACTCTTGATAAACTTTTCGAATTCAGAAATCTCTCTTTTGAAGAAGCTGAAAAAGCCATGGAAGAGATAATGAAAGGCGAGGTCTCCCCTGTAAAACTCTCTGCATGGCTCACCGCGCTGAGGATGAAAGTCGAAACCCCGGAGGAAATAGCCGGATGTGCGGCGGGAATGCGCAAACATTCAAAGAGCATTGCCTGCAACGATCCTGCCGCCGTTGACATAGTAGGGACCGGCGGAGACAAATCATTTTCAATAAACGTATCGACAGTCGCCGCCTTTATCGCGGCGGGCGCGGGCGTAACCGTAGCCAAACATGGAAACAGGTCAGTATCCAGCAAATCAGGGAGCGCTGATGTTCTCGGGGCACTCGGCATAAACATAAATATGCCTTCTGAAATCACTGAAGAATGTTTGAACAGTACAGGCGTATCTTTTCTTTATGCTCCTCTTATGCATCCTGCCGTAAAACACGCCATGCCCGTCAGAAAAGAACTGGGGGTACGGACTGTCTTTAATATCCTGGGCCCTCTGGCCAATCCGGCGCATGTGAAACATTACGTGCTGGGAGTTTACAATGAAAAACTCTGCCTTCCGATTGCAAGGGCCGGGCTGAAGCTGGGTTTCAAACGTTCCCTCATAGTACACGGTTCAGACGGCCTTGATGAAATTACTGTAACCGGTTCGACTCATATCTGCGAAATAAATGACGGCGAAGTTTCCGAGTACAGGATTACGCCGGAGGAATTTGATTTGCCTCTTGCCTTGCCGGAAGAACTCAAGGGCGGCACTCCGGAGGAAAATGCGGAAATACTCAAAGGCATACTTTCAGGAAAAATAACAGGAGCTAAACGCAATATAGCGATACTGAACGCGGCGGCGGCAATACTTGTTTCCGGCAAAGCCGGAGACTGGAACTCAGCTATTGAAAAAGCCTCTCTCTCCATTGCCTGCGGCGCGGCATCCGAAAAACTCCAGAAACTGATTGACTTTTCCAACAGGCATTCACGTTTCCAGAACTGAATTATACTGAAAACGCACATGATAAATATTGACGAAAAAAAAGGCGCACGGAAAACCGTACGCCTTTTATTATTAAGCGAATAAACGGGAATTACATCATGCCGCCCATACCGCCCATACCGCCCATTCCGCCGCCCATTCCGGGAGCCGGAGCATGAGATTCCTTCTCCGGTATCTCAGTGATGAGACATTCGGTGGTAAGAAGGAGACCTGCGATGGAAGAAGCATTCTGGAGAGCAGAACGTGTTACCTTGGTCGGATCAATGATACCGGCCTTGAGCATGTCAACATATTCGCCGGTAGCGACGTTGAAGCCTTCAAGGGCTTTGCGTTCTGAAACTTCTCTTACTATGATGCTGCCTTCGTAACCGCCGTTTGTGGCAAGCTGACGGAGAGGCTCTTCGACGGAGCGACGTATAATGTCCCCGCCAATGGCTTCATCGCCTTCGAGCTTGAGGTCGTCAAGGGCTTTTACGGCACGGATAAGGGCCACGCCACCGCCGGGGACGATACCTTCTTCAACAGCCGCGCGTGTCGCATGGAGAGCATCTTCAACGCGAGCTTTCTTTTCTTTCATTTCAGTTTCGGTAGCCGCGCCGACGTTGATGACTGCTACGCCACCTGCGAGTTTGGCAAGACGTTCCTGAAGTTTTTCACGATCGTAATCAGAAGTTGTTTCTTCGATCTGTTTACGGATCTGGTTGACACGTCCGATGATGGCGGACTGTTTGCCTGCGCCTTCAACGATCGTGGTATTTTCTTTGTCGATGGTAACTCTCTTGGCCCTGCCGAGCTGTTCGACAGTAACGCTTTCAAGCTTAATGCCGAGGTCTTCGCTGAGGCATGTGCCGCCTGTAAGGATGGCAATGTCTTCGAGCATCGCTTTGCGGCGATCGCCGAAGCCGGGAGCTTTTACAGCGACAACATTGAGAATGCCGCGCATTTTGTTGATAACGAGAGTAGCGAGGGCTTCGCCTTCAACATCTTCAGCGATGATGAGGAGAGGCTTATTGAGTTTCGCGACTGTCTGGAGAAGCGGAAGCATATCGTTGAGGCTGCTGATTTTCTTTTCATAGATGAGAATGTAGCAGTCTTCAAGCATGGCTTCCATGTTTTCGGCATTGGTCACGAAGTAAGGAGAAAGATAACCTTTGTCAAACTGCATGCCTTCGACGACATCCAGAGTTGTTTCGATAGTCTTTGCTTCTTCAACTGTGATTGTGCCGTCCTTGCCGACTTTGTCCATGGCATCAGCAATGATATCGCCGATGGTCTTGTCGCCGTTCGCGGAAATTGTGGCAACCTGAGCAACCTGTTCACGGTCGCTGACTTTTTTGCTGAGTTTCGCGAGCTTCTCAATGATAGCTTCAACAGCCTTGTCAATACCGCGCTTGAGGGCCATCGGATTTGCGCCGGCTGTAACATTTTTGAGACCCTGGCGGTATATTGCTTCCGCAAGAACGGTAGCTGTGGTTGTGCCGTCACCGGCTATATCAGATGTTTTGCTTGCGACTTCACGCACCATCTGGGCGCCCATATTTTCAAACGGGTCCTGAAGTTCAACTTCTTTTGCGACTGTTACGCCGTCTTTGGTTATGTTCGGGGAACCGAATTTTTTATCAAGTGCGACGTTACGTCCTTTGGGACCGAGTGTAGCTTTTACAGCCTTGCTGAGCTGTTCAACGCCGGCGAGAAGTTTGCGGCGTGCTTCTTCGTTGAAGAGTAACTGTTTTGCCATTTTATTTATTCCTCCTGAATAATGTTTATTGTTATTCTATAATTCCAAGAATGTCATCGGAATTGAGAATTTTGTATTCTTTGTCATCCAATTTAACGTCGGTACCGCCGTATTTGCTTGTGAGCACCACATCTCCGACTTTCACATCGAAAGTAGTTTTTTTGCCGTTCTCGTCGAGCTTGCCGGTTCCGAGGGCTACAACTTTAGCCTGCTGAGGTTTTTCCTTTGCTGAATCCGGAATTACGATTCCGCCTTTAACCTGTTCGCCGTCTTCCATCTGTTCCACGAGGACCCTGTCCCCGAGCGGTTTAATTTTCATTTTTGCCATTTCTGACTCCTCCTTTTTGTTTTGAGTTCATTTTATTTATATTTTAAATTAAAAATATACAGAGCGTCCATTTATTTTTTAATGGAAACTCTGTTTATTGTCAGACTTTATTTCTGCTTGTCTTCATCGACTATTTCAGCATCTACGAAGTCCCCGTCTTTGGGGGCTTTCTGCTCCTCCTGTCCGGAGCTCTGTTCCTGACCCGCATCCGGACCGGCAGAAGCGCCTTCGGCCCCTTGTCCGGCATTTCCGGCAGCGCCTGCGCCGCCTGCGTGCTGATATATTTCCTGTCCGAACTTCATAAGATGTTCTTCGAGGTCTTTCATAGTGGCCTTCATCGCTTCGATATCGTTTGCCTCAAGTTCCTTTTTGAGTTTATCGATACCCTGCTGTACCGGGCCTTTGACGCCGTCAGAAAGCTTGTCGCCGAATTCTTTCAGCTGTTTTTCAGTCTGATATATCATGGAATCGGCTTTATTGTGGACTTCTATTTTTTCTTTTGCCGCCTTATCTTCAGTGGCATGAGCTTCGGCGTCCTTGACCATGTTCTTTATTTCATTTTCAGAAAGTCCTGAACTTGCGGTGATTGTTATTTTCTGCTGTTTGCCGGTGCCGAGGTCTTTAGCTGTGACATTCAATATGCCGTTAGCGTCGATATCGAAAACAACTTCAATCTGCGGAACGCCGCGCGGAGCCGAGGGAATGCCGTCAAGACGGAAACGTCCAATGCTCTTGTTGTCCCTGGCCATTTCGCGTTCGCCCTGAAGCACATGGATGTCAACAGAGGGCTGATTATCGGCTGCGGTACTGAATATTTCGCTTTTGCGTGTAGGTATTGTAGTATTGCGTTCGATAAGGCGTGTTGAAACGCCGCCAAGGGTTTCAATTCCCAGAGAAAGCGGAGTAACGTCAAGAAGAACTACGTCCTCAACCTGTCCACCCAAAACGCCGCCCTGTATAGCCGCGCCCATGGCAACGACTTCATCGGGATTAACGCCCTTATGCGGGTCTTTGTTGAATATGCGTTTGGCTGTTTCCTGAACTTTAGGCATACGTGTCATACCGCCGACCATTATAACTTCATCTATTTTGGAGGCAGGTACCCCGGCATCCTTCAGGCATGAATTACAGGGGTTTATAGTCCTTTCATTAAGGCTGTCGGTCAACTTCTCAAGCTGTGAACGCGAAAGGGCTTTGTTAAGATGCAGAGGCCCATTCTGGTTCATGGTTATGAAAGGAAGGTTTACTTCCGTATTCACGCTTGATGAAAGCTCGCATTTTGCCTTTTCGGCACCTTCCTTAAGGCGCTGTAAAGCCTGCGGGTCTTTGCGGAGGTCAATGCTGTTTTCCTTTTTGAATTCGTCAGCAAGCCAGCTTATTATCGCCTGGTCAAAGTCATCGCCGCCAAGATGAGTATCACCGTTAGTGGCTTTGACTTCAAATACACCGTCACCTATTTCGAGTATTGATATGTCAAAAGTACCGCCGCCAAGGTCATATACCGCGACAGTTTCGTCTTTTTTCTTATCAAGTCCGTAAGCGAGAGAAGCGGCCGTCGGCTCGTTTATTATTCTCTCTACTTCAAAACCGGCTATTTTACCGGCGTCTTTTGTAGCCTGACGCTGGCTGTCGTTGAAATAAGCAGGCACCGTTATGACGGCCTTCTTTATTTCCTCTCCCAAGAAAGCTTCCGCGTCGGCTTTCAATTTCTGAAGTATCATCGCGGAAATCTCAGGAGGAGAATAAACTTTATCGTCTATTTTGACATGCGCGTCACCGTTTTTAGCCTTTACGACTTCATAAGGGACAAGCTCTATCTCATGTTTCACTTCATCAAATTTCCTGCCCATGAAGCGCTTAATTGAGAAAACAGTATTTTTCGGGTTTGTAACCCCCTGTCTCTTGGCAGTCTGACCTACCAGTCTTTCACCATTTTTGGTAAATGCCACTATGGACGGGGTTGTGTTCGTGCCTTCAGCGTTCGGGATTACCTTGACTTCCCCATGTTCCATGACGGCCATACAACTGTTGGTCGTTCCTAAATCTATTCCGAGTATCTTAGCCATAAATATTTCCTCACAATATTATAATTACCTTATGTAATACTGTGTTAGCATACACCATGCCAAATTACCCAATACAAATCCTAACATCTTGCAAATAAATAAGATAAAAAATAATGGCGATTAAAAACTTCAGGAGAAAACTTCTTTTTCATCCCTTATGTCCCTGTTACGGATAAAAAAGCGGGACATGGAGCGACATTTTGTCTCTATTTTTACTTGCGGCAACGGTAGACGAAGGCGGGCGGAATATTGCGCCATACGACATGAGACTTGGCGACAACAGAAAAATGCTTGTTCAGAAGCTTTTTAAAATTCCATGCCGATGGCAGAAGCATTCCCTGCAAATAGGCGAAAGTAGTGAAAATCCCTCCGGGAGAAAGTGATTTGGTTATCGCGGAAAGGAGCTCTTCCTGAAGTTGAGGAGAAAAAGAAGCCCATGGAAGGCCTGAAACGATAACATCTATATTGGAAAGCCCTTCAGCGGAAGCCATCAAATTCAGATTGGCCGCGGTATCATTATAAAACTTCACATCCGGAAATTTCTCTTTCAGGATATGAAGGAATTCCTCGTTAAGCTCAACGGCAAAAAAGACGGTTTCATTGGATATGGATTTGATAATATGTCTGGTAACGGCCCCAGTACCGGGACCAAGCTCAACGACAGACTTCGCCTTTTCGATACTTATATCCTCTGTCATAGTCTTTGAGAGAAGCGGAGAACTTGCGCACAACGCTCCGGTTTTGACAGGATTCTTTAAAAACTGTTTTAACATAGACCTACCCAAAAACCTATTTTCAAATATTTAAACAGCATAATGGATTTCCCGAATCCCCCTTATCGCTGTCCATGTATTCTAAATGACATCAGATAATGTAATATCCCTGCGGATCTTTTCAAGTTCCGCAGAAACTCTTGAAAGAACCTATCACTATTTTTTCTTATGAACGGCTTTTTTGAACGGCTGAACTGGAGGGGCCGCTTCCGTTTTTTTCATGATTAAATCACTGAAAGGCTTGAGCAATTCCGTGGCGGTTTTTTCGGGTATCTCGTAAATCCATTCGGTGAAGATTTTCTCTTTCAGCAGTTTATCATTGAGTTTCCGTGCTTTTTCCTGTCCGGCTTTAAGCGCTTCAGCGTTCTTATCTCCTGCAAGAGGCGGAATATCGAGAGAGGCCATGTCAATCTTCAGGAAGTACCTGCCGCCTCTGGAGGCTGTTTTCAGGATATATCGCAATCCGTCAAAAGTATCGACAGTCAAAACATCATCAGGCTTTTCGAGGCCCGTTTCCGCGATTTTGGAAAGCGGCAGAACATCGGCAAAAGAAAGCTTGGTAAGGAGTTCGCTGATATTGTAAATAGAGCGTTCATCTGGAGTATCATTCTTTTTAATGCCTTCAAGAGTAAACCTATCGGAAGCCGCTTTTCTGGAAATTTTCCAGTTATTCTGTTTTTGGGATGATGTCATGGAGACGGAAGCAATGCCTTCAATCCTGATAAAATCCTTTGAAAGCCATGCCTGGATAGACGGCTGGAGCATGTCAAGGGGGTCAGCGATTAGAATGACTTTGTTTTTCCCGTCAAGCAGCATGAGATAGCGCCCGTCAGGATATGAACTGTCAAAGTAAGGGTTATCCTGTCCTTGGGCTTTATGCTGTTTGCCGAGGAGAAGCGCGAACATTTTGACATTGTCCTTGTCATAAAGTTCGACGATAGTCCCTGAAGCCGCTCCTTTTCCGGGTTCGAGCAGTTCAAATCTTGCGAGCTGTTCCTTGCCGACATCAATTTTACGGACGGTCTTCATTTCAGCGATAGTGTTCAACATATCTGAAACAGCCTGAAAATCAGCGGGATATCCTGACTTTTCATTAACACGCCAGATAGAATCCTTCTTCAGGACGTTAAGGAAAGCCGAAGCATTTTTAATTTTGATTTTATTTACTTTATTGACGTCAAAGTTTTTTATGATTTCCCTGTCTTTGACATCAAGAGAAGTTTCCCATGACGAAGACTGTCTGTAATAAGCGACAATGCCGAGAATTAAAACTACGGCACAGAGAATGGACGTAATTAAAAGCTGTTTCCTGTTCATTTTGCTGAAGTTCTCCTGCGTTTATAAATTGCGAGCCCTATCCCGAAGAGCGCCACTATGAGAGGCATCATCACAATATTGACCCATTTCAGGGTATTCTCAAGGAAATCAATGTCCCTGCGAAGTTGTTTCCTGAGTTTTTTAAGTTCGAGCTTTGCTTCGGCTTCCTTGGCCTTGAACTTCTTCAATTCCTCCTGCTGCTGAGGAGAAAGAACAAACTGCTGGTCTGTCCCTTTTTCCTTCTGCAAGCGGTTCAACGCCTCCTGTGTCGTCTTCAAATCGCGTTCTATTTCGAGAATTTTGTCTTTGTACCTGCGTTCAGCCTGTGAACGTATCTTCATGACCGCGGTAAAGGGACGGGGAATAATCTGACGGCAGCGTATGCCTGTCATGTCGCTGTCTCCACAGAGGTACTCCACAATGTTCTGGAGAAAATTTATATTATCGTTAACCCTGACATAGACCGACTGTCCTATCGATGTTTTGGTGGGCTGGACACAGGCGTCGTTTACCAGTATATCCGAGTCCGCCACCAGAAATACAGTTCCGTCCCGAACTGATTCCTTCAGTATCTTTTCATTTTTGGGGACTGTTTTTCCGTCCTTTTCGTCTTTAACAGGTTCTCCCGGTCTGCCATCGGGAAAGGCCGTCCTGAATCTGCCCGCAAGACTGAGCGCGAGGTCAAAGTTCTTATTTACGGGATTGAAATTTCTGAAAACGACTTCAGGTTTGTCCGCGATAAATGAGCTGACGCCCTGCGCGTCTTTCGTACTGTTTATGAGGACAGTCCTCTTCAGCCCCTCAAGAGGCTTGCTGTCAAAGTAACCCGGAAAAAACATGCTGACCCTGTCAAGCTGTCCGGTAATGATTTCGGTTTTATTGAAACCGGGAGCGATAATATCAAGCACGGTGCCGAATGTAATAAGTTTGTCAGGCATTTGTATTCTCTTCGCGAAAGTCATGTCGGCAAGGACAATATTAGGGTTATAAGATATGCCCCATGCCTTCAGAAGCTTATCCATGTCGGAACTCATCAGCTTGTAGAAGCTCTTGTCCTCCTGTGACTTTATCGCCGCATAAAATGAACGCGGATCAAGAAATACAATCAGTTTACCGCCGCGGAGCAGGTACTGATCTATCGCAAACTGGGTTTTGTCCGAAATACCGCTCGGGTGAACGATGATAAGCATTTTCAGGTTTTTATCTACAGTTTCAGTTTCAAAAGGAATGTTCACCAAATCAAAGTCTTCTTTGAGTTCCCTGAACGAAAACCACGGCCCCTCCGGACGGAATTTCCCTGAACGGAGCATAGTAGCAGTTGCTTGCGCGCCCAGTACCGGAAAAGGACTCATGACACCTATCTTATCTTTGCCCATCCTTATCACCTGTGAAATAGCGCGCGTAATTTCGTATTCCAGAATGTTTTCCTTTTGCGGGGCAAGAAAAGGAAGCGTTATGGTTTTATCCAGGGATGATACGGCAACTCCCATGTATATTTTGTCCCCGGTGTTGAGAAGCTGTCCTGTTACTCCGTCAAGCGCCGCCGCGTCTTCCGCGTCCGAATCAGGAATGGGGTCGTACTTGACTATCTTTATTTTTTTACCGCCCGCGTTTTTATATTCGGTAAGGAGGTCTTCTATTCTCTTCGCGTAATTTCTGAAATAAACCGGCATCCTGTTATTGCTCTGTGTACAATAAAAACGTATGGTTACGGGACTTTCCAGTTTATCAACGATTTTCCTGGAATTCCCGGAAAGTGTATACATCCTTCCTGAACTGAAATCCCATCTGAAATAAAGAGACGAGGCTATCACGTTTACCGCAATAATAATTACAAGGACTATTATAACGCCCAGCGTCGAATAAAATATTTTTTCTCCTGTTTTCTTCATAAAAAAACCTGTTGCCTTAGTTTAAGTTTTGAGCCCTCAGCCCGCCCTGTGGGTGCGGAGCAGAATTCCCGTAGTGAACAAAGAAAAAAAGATAACCGAAAAATAATAAATCAGGTCCCGTGAATCAATAACTCCCCTCTGTATGCTCGCAAAATGAGGCATGACGCTTAAAGAGGCGGCCCCCTGAAGAAGCCATGTCGGCGCCCACTCCACAAGCATATCCGTAAAAGGCGGCCATCCTGAAAAAATAAGAAGCAGGCAAAAGACGGCGGAAAGAATGAAACTCACAACCTGGCTTCGCGTCATGGCCGAAGTCATGCCGGATATGGCAAGGTAGGCCCCCGCAAGCAGGAATGAACCCAGATAACCGCAGGCTATGGCGCCATAGTCGGGATAACCCAGATAACCCACTGTGATAACCATCGGAAATGTCAGCAGAAGCGCTATCCCTATAAAAAGCCATGCCGCTATGAATTTGCCGAGAATGCTCTGCACCGCCGTTACCGGCATCGTAAAGAGAAGCTCAATTGTACCGAGCCTCCGCTCATCCGCCCACATGGGCATGCCCACTGCCGGTATCAGTATAAGGTATATCCACGGAAACCAGGAAAAAAACACAAGCAGCGAAGACTCATTGTTGGTAAAAAAAGAACTCATCATGAAAGTGAAAAAACCGGAAAGAACCAGAAAAATAACAATGAAGACATAAGCCGTGGGAGAATAAAAATAAGAGGTAAACTCTCTTTTTATAATAGTTAGTATCGCGGACATAAGCAAACCTTTCCTTTTTACGCGTCATTGCCTGTAATACAGTGGAAAACTTCATCAAGGCGGCCCTGTTCGACTTTCAGTTCGCCGAGCTTCCACCTTTCCTTCACTGAAACTTCATGTATCATGGAACAAAGTTCCTGACTGGGCCTGGTCCTGTCAGGAAAAACCTTCAGCACCGCGAAATCACCGTCTTCCTTTTCAATTTCAGCCCTGAGAACTCCGTCCAGTTCCTGGAGCTTCGAGGTAAGCGCGGCAGCGTCTGAAGAAAAAATCTCGACATGTATTATCCCGGCTTTTTCCGATTTTCCCTTGAGGGTATCCGGGGTCCCGTCAAAAACTTTCCGCCCCTTGTCTATAACCAAGACCCTGCTGCATACGGCTTCGACTTCTTCCAGTATATGGGTAGAAAGAATAATTGCCTTGTTTTTGCCCATTTCCTTTATCAGATTGCGGATCTCACGTTTCTGATTGGGGTCCAGCCCGTCGGTAGGCTCGTCAAGAACCAGCACGTCAGGGTCGTGTATGATGGACTGCGCGAAACATGTCCTGTGCCTGTAACCTTTTGAGAGCGTATCAATGTTCTGATGCTGTACCGAATTCAGGAAGCAGGTGTGTATGACCTTATCCGTTTTTTCCTTAAGCTGCTTCCCCCTGAAGCCTCTCAATTCCAGACAGAAAAGCAGAAAATCCCGAACTGTCATGTTCGCGTACAACGGCGCGTTTTCAGGAAGATATCCAAACAGGGCTTTTGCCTCTATGGGGTTTGCTTCAATATCAAACCCGCCGACACAGGCCCTGCCTTTGGAAATGGGGATAAATCCGGTTATCATCCTCATTGTCGTTGATTTCCCTGCCCCGTTCGGACCGATGAAACCAAGAATCTCGCCCTTATTTACGGAAAATGAAATATCCTCCACGGCAAGTTTGGTCCCGTACCATTTATACAGGTTTTCAACTTTTATCATTATCTCTGTTTCTCCATTGACTTTACTTACAACGGTTGCGACGAAGCGCAACCCTCCATAGATTTTTCATGCCGTGGAGGGTTTTGCTTCGTCAAAACCGTTTCCACCCATATAATTTTACTTATTGACAAGCTTGAAAGAGACATTGATGCTGACTTCAACATTTATATTTTCAGGATCGGCACCGATATACTTCGCGCCATATTTCTTCAGATTGGAAAACTGACTGCCGATATACCCCCCGTAATTTCCCATGAATGAAACTTCTCCAAGCTTTTTTCCCGAAACGGCGGCAAGCTTTTCCGCGCTGGACTTCGCGTCCTCAAAAGCTTTCTTCAGAAGTTCGTTTTCCGTCTCTCCCGGTTTTTCCACCCCGAAAACGATTGAACTGTTTACATTGTTTCCCGCATAATAATTCGGGGTCATGTTCAGAATGGCCCCCGCTCCTATGGCGGCATCGACTATTTCGTTGGCCATAGGCAATGACGGCTCCATTGTTACCAGCACCTGATTACATGCCTGGAGAATAGTTTTGTCGGCACGGCTGCTCATCATCCTGTTATCCACTTCTCCTATTTTGAGAAGTTCCACCTGCACGGATTTTACTTTTTCTCCACCCTTGGCTTTGATGGCCTTTACAACTGTCCCGGTATAATTCTGAAGTTGCGCGTAAAGGTCTTTTAACATCACTCCGTCTGATTTGACATAAAAACACAGATACGCCACATCGGCCTTTTTTTCAGCCCGCGCCTTGCCGGTAACAAAAATTGTTTCGGAATTGCCTGAATTCGACCCGAACTGCGCCATAAGGGATGCACTGGTGAACATAAGCCCGGCAATCAGAGAACAAAACAACTTTTTCATCTCAGCACCTTCGTTTGTTTTTATATTCGGAGAAAAGATACTATACCGTTTTTTTTCTCCAAATCAACAAGGCCGAAGTGTTAAAAGAGCGAAAATCGATTACATTACAGCAATAGAACAACTCCCGGAAAATTATATATGAACCGCGACGAATATGAAAAACTGCCCTCGATATGTTCGATGGGCATTCTGATATTTGACCCGATATGGAGCGAAAAAGCCCATCGTTCAGGAGACAACGAATTCCTTTATATAAGAAAAGGTAAAGTCAAGCTGGAAATAGACGGCTCCAAATTCGCGGCGGGCGCAGGCGATATACTCTTTGTTCCACAAGGCACTGTTCACCGCGATGAATTTGATATCGGCTCCGAACTCGAAGTGCTGATTATACACTTCCTCTGGGAAGCCGAAAATGATTTCTTCTCAAAAGTTTCAAACAAAGCCCTGAAAAGCCTCCCCGCTTCCGAAAAAGCGCTTATCATGGAAATGGCCGACCACCTCAGACTTGATTTTTCGGGTCATACTGATGAAGACATACTCGTGGCGCGTTCGCGCTTTCATACCATGCTCCTGCTGATACTCAGGGCCGTGGAAAAGGAAAACGCGAAGAAAGAAAATTCTCATTCCCTCAGTCCCGGCAAAGAAAAAAACCGGAAACTCATGACAGACGCGAAAAAATTTCTCGAAAAACACTACAGCGAAAAAATCTCTCTGGACGAGATTGCAGAACACCTTTCAGTGAGTCCCTTCCATCTTTCCCGCGTATTCAGCCAGGAAAGCAATTTTTCGCTGTTTTCCTATCTTACATCGCTCCGCATGAACAAGGCCGAAACCCTCATCCGCGACGGCAAAATGAACGTTTCCGAAGCCGCCTATGCCGTAGGCTATGAAGACAGCAGTTACTTCTCCAAAGCCTTCAAAAAATATTTCGGCAGAAAACCCAGCGAGATCGTCTCTTAAACAGGAGGCATGTTTTCGTTCAGGGGCTGGGCTTCTATTGCGGTGGGGTTCCGGTGGCCTATCATGTCGATTTTTTTCCAGCGGCCTGATTTGAAGCGCCAGAAAAAAACAGCCGCTTCTATAAGTATGTAAACAGTCATATATATCCATATCGCCAGAACGGACGCATGAAGAAATTTTATCATTATAATGACACCGGGCACCAGGATAAACCAGTTCAGACCGGCGCCTATGAAAAGGATGGCCTTGGTATCGCCGGCCCCCCTTAACGCTCCCATGAAAATAAATTTCGTCGCGTCAAAAAAGTTGAAAACGGCGGCGCAGAAAAGAAGATGGCGGCCCAGCTCGAATATCTTTTTAAAATCGGCATCGCCCATATTCCCCTTCGGCGCGAAATTATTCATCAGCCATGATGGAAGCAGCACGTACACCGAACAGGCACACACCATATACGCAATGGACATTATCCAGGCCCTGTACGCGATTTTTTCGGCGGTAACCATATCGTTTCTTCCAATGTATTGTCCGGCCTTGATGCCTGTAGCGTCCATCATGCCCAAAAGAGGAAGAAAGCTCAGATTGTTGATGGAAAGCACTATCGTCGCCGCCGCCAGCGCCTCTATTCCCAACGCTCCCATCAGAAAAGCAAAAAAAGTAAACGCCCCGACTTCAAGAAAGCATTGCAGGCCGGAAGGAGTACCGAACTCGAAAAGTTTTTTTATGTCCGGAAAACTGAAGTTTCTGTATTTGCGGGTCGGATGTTTCCATTGTTTCTGAAAGATGAAAACCGTAAAGATAATCAGAAACGATATGAACATACTGATGCTGGTCGCCAGCCCCGCTCCCGCGATGCCCATCGCAGGAAACCCGAATTTGCCGAATATCATTACATAGTCAAGAGCTATATTTATGCCGCAGGCTATGGTATTTATTACCGCCGCGTACCATGTTTTGCCCTGCCCTGAAAAATACGCGAAAAAAGCCGCCCCCATGCATACAAAAGCCCCTCCCGGAAGAAGCGTCAGAAAATATTCTTTCTCCCTCTTCACTATTTCCGCTCCGTGAGCGCCGAGCTCTATGGCGTAAAGCCCTATCCATGGCGTAACAAAAAGAATTACGACAGCCGCGCCAATCGCAAGATAAAAACCGTTCCAGGCTGCCCTTACACAGGCTTTTCTGTCCCTCCTTCCGAAATACTGCGAAACCAGCGCCGAAGTGAAATTAACCGTAACCATGAAAAACGAAAACAGCGTAAACGAGAGAATCCCGGCAGGCAGGGCGGCAGCCACGTCCTCAGATGAATTGAGCGCCAGGAATTTCCTGTCGCAGAACTGCATCACCGAATGGCTCGCGCTGAGTATTATCAGAGGATAGGCCACAAGAAAAATTTCATTGAAGCCGCCATCGCATGTAAATGATTTTTTTACTTTGTCAAACATTATTGAGACCGATGAAAAGATTTTAAATAATCCGGGATGATTAAGATATGCCTGAAACTCTCAGAATAAAGAAAGATAAGCGGCAAAGACACCCAAAAAACTTATTCGGTTAAAATATACGCTGTTTCATGATATTCAAAAAGCTTTTATTCCGCTTCGCTCATAAATGAGAGAAACTCTCCGGCCCTATGATGCCATGTGTGTTTTGTCTGGCACTCCTCATAAGAGGTTTTCAAAATACGCTCTCTCGTGGCATCATCTTTCAGCAGTGAAGATAATATTTCAGGAAGCTTGTCTATCTGTGTCCATCTGTAAAGAATTATATTTTCCCGGTCAGTGAAATTTTTGTTCAGATACATATTAAAATCATTTACAGAAACAGAGCCGTTCAGCATTGAAGAAAAAACCCTTTCATGAGATCCCGGCACAGAGCATATATTTAAAACCGCCTTGGCCCTGCGCATTTTTTCAAGCGTCTGAACAAAAGGCGCTCCCGGAAATACCCTGTGACATTTGAACATTCCGTTTTCCCAGCCTTTCCCATGAATATCCACGCTTACTCCGGCATCGTCGAGCAGTTTGAGTATTTTTCTCCTCTTAATCGCCCTGACCAGAAACTCTACAAACGAAATTATGGGACACATATTCCTGAAAAGCTCATTGTTATCCAGAAGTTCAAAACCCGAATTGCGGGCATGTTGCAGAAAAACTTCCTCCGTGGACACCGTATCCATTGAAAGGATTATGTCTACAACTTCTTCCGTAAAAATTTTTGAGGACGGGCTCAATTGTCCTATGAGTCCGCGATAGCGTGCCTCATCAGAGTAAGTGCAAGTACCGGGAAAGAAAATACCGATGTCTTTCGGAGGAGGACTTTCAGGGTCAGGCAGACGCGTTCCGCCGTGATGAAGCAAGCCCACACGCCTCTCAAGCCTGAAATATTTTTCAAGAAAAACCTTATGGGATGCGTCACAGCAGAAAACAGTCATGTCCCTGATATTTCCGATAAGTCTCGGAATATGATGGGCCGGATGATCAACAAGCACCGCGGCAAGCGGGATATTCAGTTTATTAAAAATATTCTCGCCGTCAATGGAAATATCGGAGCCTATTCCGTTAAAGGCGAGGACAAAAGAACAGCCTTTTCGCAGTTCACTGTAAAGCTCTTCAACGGACGGCTTGTCGATGAAAACAGTTTCACAGCCATGCGCGGCAATTCCCTTCCCGAGTTCTTTGGCAAAAAAATTTGTCGCGTCATATATAAAAGAACCCAGAAGAATTATAATCTTTTTCCCGCAGAATTTATTCTCAGTTTTTTCCATAATATGATTAAAATAAATCTGCCGGGAATTAATGCAATCCGAAAGCTTAAAAAGTTTTCAGTTCTGCCGTAGCGCTTCAACGGCATTGAAAATTCAGCGTTTCGTGCTAGTTTTAGTCTTTTACAATTCCAACTAATCTGAATTGAATGTTATGAAAGACAGCGAAGGAATAGTCATACCTAAAAATTATCTCTTCGGCGAAACCCCCGAAGACGCCCTGCCGCTCGACTGCGGAAAAAAACTTTACCCTGTCAACATACGTTATGAAACATACGGCCATCTTGATGAAAATGGGAAAAACGCCATCCTGATACTCCATGCTCTTTCCGGTGACGCCCATGTCGCCGGACATCACAAAGAAGATGATAAAAAACCGGGCTGGTGGAATGAAATGGTCGGCCCCGGAAAACCTTTTGACACAAAAAAGTACTTCATTGTGTGCAGCAACATAATCGGCGGATGCAGCGGCTCAACGGGGCCGAGGTCGGTAAATCCCGCCACCGGAAAACGTTATAATATGACTTTCCCCGTCATAACGATAGCCGACATGGTCAGAGCGCAGCGCCGCCTGATGGAACATCTCGGCATTAAAAAATGGCTTACAATCGCCGGCGGCTCCATGGGCGGAATGCAGGCATTGGAATGGGCTTTTTCGTATCCCGAATGCGTCCAGAGCGTAATAGCCATAGCCACTACCTCAAGGCTCTCCCCGCAGAGTATAGCATTCGACTGGGTCGGCAGGGAAGCCATAATGAGCGACCCGAACTGGCAGAACGGCAATTACGAGGACACCCTCCCGGAAAAAGGACTTTCGACTGCCCGTA
>MHBF01000104.1 GCA_001803225.1 Lentisphaerae bacterium GWF2_44_16
CAAACAAAGCCCCTTTCATGGATGTAGTCCCTGCGTCAAGAGTCAGAATATATTCTCCGGTTATCATGCGAAAATTTTATTAATGCTTTTCACTGTTTCATCCACCAGCATTTTGCCTCCGTCTGAACCGACAACGCCATTGATTATCAATCCGCCGTAACCACCGAACTGTTCCGCTCTTTCTGTGGGAAGATATGCGGCAGAACCGCATGATAGCTGAATAACAAAAGTCTGTCCCGCCCTGCTTCTGGACTTCATCTGCAAGCCAAAATCAAGGAAGAGTTCGAATGGATTTGTAACAAAGACAATATCTCCCAACTTCACGGTATGTAATTCCATGGAAAAATCAGTTTCTTTCTGCTGTTTCTCATACCGGGCGATAACAGCCTTGGTATTTTTTATAAGTGCAAAATGATGCAGTTTGCTGTCATAAGGACCGGGGCGTCCCGGTATTTTTTCATTGATTTTTACTTCTTTGCAGAAATCATCAAATGCCTTTTTTTCAGGTTTTATTTTCTCAAGCCGTTCTACTTCTTTCAGGGCATTCACATATTCCTGATATGAAACTTTTCTCTTAGGCAGAGTAAGTTCTTTCACGTTATGAATAAGTTTTGAGTCAGTATTGATTTTCCCGTTACTTTTTTCATATCCTCTCATTACCGCGTCAAATATTCTTTTACCGATAACTCTAACTCCGCGCTCGCTCCATAATTCATCATCCTTTGTTCTGATAAGATCACGCGGGGACTGGCATCCCGCGGCGCTTATCTGGCAGAGCGCATGAAAATCAGGACCAAATTTTTCTTTGAGCAAGCGCCTGAGTTCTCCCATAAAGTCAGATGAAATTTTATATGTGGCTTCCATGATTTGCGACGGACACGCTATATTGACTATCGCGCCTGTCGCTTTCTTTTTCTCATCAAAAGTAAAAAGCATTTCCACTGTGGAATCTTCATTCCCTTCCATGCCCATGAAATCATCTCTCGAAGTATCGCCATACATCTCGGCAGTTCCATTTGAATAAACGGCGCGGCGACAATGTCCGACTGACGCGAAATCAGAAGAATTTGAGATTCCGCTTCCCTTTCTGTTTTTCCATGCTTCCGCAACAGCTTTGCCAAGCTGTTTTATAACAAATTTGCTGTAAGTCTCTCCCTGTTCCGAAGCCGTCCACCAGCTTCTTCCTGGAGAAACAGCAGGGGCGCTATGTATGTGCGTGGCATTCATAAGGATTTTAGAAACGTCAAGCCCGGGTATTTTACCTTTAACGCTCTTTCTCAATTCATCGAGAAAATCCCTTGTAAAGTTGGTAAGGTCTACTGATATCATTACGGCCTGTTCTTTTTTGCCGTCATCAAGTACCATCACCGTGGCACCAATCCTCGAATGAATTCCCTTCGACATTCTAGGATAATACTGCCCGTAAAGTTCGACTTTTCCATCCGGTGTAATATCTGTTTCCGCCCACCCTATTTTTATTCCGCTCATATTTTCACCCATCTCCTGTTTTTTGTTGACTCTCTGACTTTTTCCATCAAATATTGTATATGAATTCCCTCTTCAATTCCCGGATCGGCCTTTCTTCCGCTGTTTACGGAATCGAGAAAATTATAGAGACATGCCATGTGTCCTCTTATCCAGCCTATCGCGAATTTAGGCCCCGGAAAAACAGCGGGTTTTCCATAACGCTGTCCCGTATCTATTTTTGTCCAACCGCGCAAGCCGCCGAACGGTTTCTCCACCGCGTTAATGTCGTAAAATTCAAGGTGGTGCGCGTCCATTCCGTTAAAACGCAACGCTCCTTTTGAACCGTGTATCTCGAAACGCATTTCGTCCTCCGCTCCTGTGGCCGTTTTAGTCGCTTCGATATTTCCGGCAGATCCGTTTTTCATTTTCGCCAGTATCATTACGGAATCTTCTGCATCGACTTTCACCTTTATCAATGGATCTTTTTCAGAGGGTCTTTCGGGATATGCGATATTTGCCATCGCGCAGACTTCATCGTAATCACCGAGAAGGAAATTTATCAAATCCATAACATGCGAACCCAAATCCGCAATCACACCGCCACCGCTTTCGGATGAAAGTTTCCATTTCAAAGGCACATCGGGATTTGAATTTCCAGAATGCAGATAACACGCCCTGTACTCCAGTATTTTTCCGAGAGCTCCTTCATCTATTAATTGCTTTGCCCTGATTGTCGCCGGAAAAAACCTGTTCTGCAAAGTCATTTGGGCAACCCCTTTATAATCCTTCAGCGCCGTTCTGATTTCATCAGCTTCCTTCATATCAACGACAAGCGGTTTATCGCAATAGATGTGCTTGTTGTTTTTCATTGCTGAAAGCAACGCCTCTTTGTGAAAATTATTCGGTGTGCAGATGTGGACAATATCTATATCGGGATTTTCAGTAATCTCCCGGAAGTCTGTGACTCCATGTTCAGCGCCTACCTGTTCGCATGCTTTTTCGGCAGTCTCTTTTTTCGATGTGCAGACATGCGTTATCTTTGTTTTGAAAGGAAGCGGATCATAAAAAAGCGGCAGGTTCACATGCCCGTAAGCGTGAACTTTTCCTATAAACCCGAAGCCAATTATTCCGACATTATATTTTTTCATTCAAGTACCTTTATAATTTCATTGCCGTCTGACGGGGCCGAGAGAAATGTTTCATCTATATTTATGTTTTCATTATCTTTTATCTTGAAACAGTGTTTCCATGGGGCATCAATATTTTTCCATTTTATTCTTAGATCTTTGAATCTGACATCTTCACTGTTAGCAATAAAAAAAGCTGTATTCCCCCCTTTATTCCATTCTCTGTGAACACAGGGATCAAGTTCCTTGTTATCCATGAATTCCTTTCCCCCGTTTATTTCCATGTCTATGTTCCTGAAATAAATATTTTTCAACCTGACATTTTTATTTCCATAAATACATGATGTTTTTGACGCTTTAACGCTCATATCGGAAAAATAGATATTCTCGATCTGTGAAACCGCATCAAAACCAGAAGCAATATAAAATGGCAATATCGTTTCCATAACAAAGTTGGAAAATCTGATATTCTGTATAGTAGTGCCTTCTTTTTGTCTCTGAGAATATTTCGATATCAGACAAATTCCGTTTCTCGTATCAAGCATTACAATGTTTGAAAATGTACAATTTCGTATTATTCCATCCCCAACTCCAATGCGTAATGCATTGCATGGAGTGCTTAGAATGCAATTTGTTACGGTCACGTTTTCACATGCGCGGGATTTATTTTTCAAACGCTGATTGGAACCTCTCAGAGTAATGCAGTCATCGCCGGAATAGATAATGCAGTCGCTTATCGTAACATTGCGGCAGCAGTCGATGTCAAAACCGTCCCCGTTTCTTGTCTCTCTGGGATTATTTATTTTCACTCCATGCAGGAAGACATTTTCGCAACCGTGAATAAAGCATGTCCAGTACGGTGTATTGTCCAAGGATACCCCTTCCACTCTGACATTTTCACATTCACAGAAATATATCATCTGTCCTGGACGCTTATCCCTGATACTGAATTTGTAACCTTCAAGTTTTCCGAAGAAAGCCGGACTGTTTCCGTCAATTATACCGTGCCCGCTTATTGTTACATTCTTTGCTTCGTGCGCGATAATCAGATGAGCGCCTGTAACGTTTTCTTGAGAAAAGGCGACATTCTGCTCAAAGCAGTCATCTTTATTATAGTCTTCCAAATCGGGACTGCCTTTAATGACAGCGCCTGACAGAAGATGGAACTCCACATTGTCTTTCAGGAAAACAGTCCCTGTCAGGAATTCGCCCGGAGGAACTATAACTTTGCCGCCCCCGTTTTCATGACATTTATCTATAGCCGCCTGTATTGCCGCTGTGTTTTTAGTCTTAGCATCTCCGGCCGCTCCAAAATCAATGATATTGTAAAACATTTTTATTTCCTATTATATTTCAAGGATTTCACTATTTTTCTGTTTTTCCGTTTCCATGCGTTTCTTTTCCGCCGCAATAAATTCATCAGTAACGGGATTGATCCGATACATTTTATTATTGGCATGATAAATTCCGGCTAATTCTTTGAGAATGCTTTCACATTTCTGGTCCGGTTCTCCGTTGTTTTCATCCAGAAGCATATCGATTTCACCGCGAAGGTACAAGATTCTCCAGCGCCATGATTTTTCAGCCCATTCCGGAATTTTTTTATCCACGGCCTGTAAAATATCAAAACACGCACGGGCGTTTTTGTATTCCTTGACTGTAGAAAGTATCCCGGGTTTGTTTTTGAGAAAACGGAGACTTTTCCGGGTTATCTTTTCGCCCGGCTTATACTGCCAGTACAGACCGTGGTTTTGTTCCATTATGTCAATAGCCTTTGACAAATCATCGTAATCACAAGAACCGAATTCATAGTTGAAATATTCCCTCATGGTTTCTGATATTTCATTGTCTCCATTCCAGTAAAAACCTGCATACAATGCTTTATTGAAATCCTCATATATTCCCTCGGAATACGGGAAGCCTCCATCACAAATATCAGATGCCTGTTTCCACAGGCGTCTGAAACGTTCCGGCAAAGGATTGGCGCCGAAACCACCCCATGGGAACATTCCCCACATGCTTATTTCGGGAAAGTTTATCAGTTTTATTCCTTCCGGTTTTCTATTATTAAGCGGAAATTCGGGAAACTCGTTATGTGAATCAACGCAAATATATTTCAACCAGTCGTTTTTTTCCCGGGAAAGCTTCTCATAAAATTCCTCCTATTCTTTTTCGCCGCGATAGTCAAAAAGCCATGTACTGTAAATTATTTTGCCTTCAGGAAAGTATTTATGAAAAAGCCCGGCAACTTTGCCGGCAGACTTGTACATTCCATTTGAACCCCATGGATAACATTTTTCACACCCGCACCCTCCCTGATCATAAGACCAGACACTGTATGCATATATGTCCAGTTCGCTGAATATTTTCAGCGTTTTTTCATGGTTCTCAAGTATCAAATCCATACCGTCATCACTTGCCGGACATATTTCACACCCGTAAAAGGAACGCCCCGTAGGCCGCGCCCTTAACGCTTCGGGAGTGGTGGAAAAGCCTTCGTTGCAAAGTACGCCAAGAATGGGTTTCAATCCGACAAGAGCGGCGGCCTTATAAATACTTTTCAGCCTTTCACAGAAATTTATATAATCAGGGTCTTCGGCATTTTCATAATGATGCTTGTCAGCCCACATCATCAGTGCGTTGTATCCCAATAATGCAAGATCTTCGACATATTTTATGATTTCTTCCATGGGCGCGATATGATAGAAATTATAGAAGTGGGTCGCAAAATACATGGCCCTGAAAGATTTTTTCGGTGCCGATCTGCCGCGCCACGTTCCATACTTAAAACAACCGTTTCCATAAGATGCCGTCCTGAGCATTTTCCCAATACCGTAGAGAATTGCGGTTTCAGTTCCTCCGGTAATTTTCAATCCTCCCGATGCCAATGTTTCCAAAGAATATTCTTCCCCTCCAAAGTATTCATTGATACCAAGAAGCAAGACCATTTCACCGCTATCAGTACTATCTGAAAATCCAAATTGTCCGCATCCTCTGTCCGCAAGCCGCAGATTCAGGATTGAAATTGCCTTGGTGATAAATACTGTTTTCGGACATTTCAATTTAACAATCTGTCGTTCCATAGTTTTCTAAATCCCTAATTCTTTTTCGGTTTCCGCTATCGCTTCTTCAATTATCTCCATGCCTTTTACGGCGACTTCTTCGGGCATTACTATCGGAGGGCTCATTCTTAAGATATGTCCTGCCGGTATCCATGCAAGGCCTTTTCTGAAAGCCTTCTGATAAACCATTTTCCCGGCCTCATCGAAAGGCTCCTTTGTCTTTTTATCTTTTACGAGTTCCACTCCGAGGAGACAGCCTTTCGCTCTGGTATCGCCGACAATTTTATATTTTGCCGTCCAGTCCTTCATACATTTTTTGAAAACTTTTTCAAGTTCCATCGCATGTTCCAGCAATCCTTCCTCCTCAATGACTTCAAAACAGGCAAGGGCCGCCGCGCATGCCATCGGGTTGCCTCCGTAACTTGTCGAAGCGCTTATTTTGTCAACAGCTTCAGAATAAGGTTCACGCACAGCCATTGCCGTTACAGGAAAGCCGTTGCCGAAGCCTTTCCCGAGAGTTACGACATCCGGCAATACGCCCCAGTGTTCCATGCACAATATTTTCCCTGTTCTGCCCATGCTTGTCAATACCTCATCCGCAAAAAGAAGTATCTTTCTTTCTTCAAGGAATTTTTTCAGTTTCGGGAAGAAATCATCCGGCGGCATGATGCTTCCGCCCCAGCCCTGTATCGGTTCCAGAACAAAGGCCGCAATCTGGCCTGTAGTGCTTTCCCTTATGAAGCTGTCGTAAAACTCAAGATATTTTTCAGTGTCAAGAGTTCCATCACACCTCGTCCACCACGGACGGTAAGTGTCCGGACGCGGAACCATATAAAAACCCGGCGCGCGCGTCGGCCCGCTTATTTTATTTATACGTGCCAGACTGACCGCGTGCCCACTTTTACCGTGAAAATCCTGAAAACAACTTATAAATTCATTTTTCCCTGTCGCGGCGCGACATGTTCTCAAGCCTGCTTCGACTGCGGTTGTACCGCTGTCATAAAGCTGGAAACCCTTCAAATCTCCCGGAAGTGTTGCCGCCATTTTTTCCAGAAGCCTCACTTTTATTTCAGAAGTAAAATCATGCGCGTTCATCAGTTTCTTAGCGTATTTGGCTACAGCTTCCGAGATTTTCGGATGGCAGTGCCCAAGCGTTGTTACATATATTCCGCTTGAAAAATCTATGTATTTATTTCCATCAACATCCTCTAAGGTACATCCGCTGCCGCTCTCAAAGGCAACAGGAAAAAGCTTTACCTGCGATGAAAGTCCCCTGATGTATTTTTCAGCCCTGGAATGCAGCTTCACGCTTTCCGGGCCCGGAAGCGTTTTTGTAATGATTTTCGGATATTCACTGAAATCAATCTTATAATTTTCAGGATTGTATTTCCCCATAGCAAGTACCTGTCATTTTATGTTATTAATGTTAATTTGTAACATTAATTATATATTAAAATAACCTCATTGTCAATATTTGATTTGAAGTATCTTGTAAAATTTTTTAAATATGTTATATTTTAACATGAACGTAAGACAGAAAAAATTAATTGAGAAGCTGCACAAACTTGAACGCCTGTCTATTGAAGAGGAAGCGGTAATTTTCAAAGTCGCTCCCATGACGATAAGGCGGGACATACAGCTTTTTGAAAAACAGGGAATAGCGATAAGGACGCATGGCGGCGCCGTTCCGCGCATTAGCGAACCAGCACAACTTTTCATCCAGCCCGACGCAAGCGCCGCGCAGAAAAAAATAGCGCGCAAGGCCCTGGAACTGATACCTGACGACTGCAATCTCATGCTCAGCGCCGGGACAACTACTCTGGAGGTCGCGCGCCAGCTGGCCGCTTCAGACCTGCGTATCTGCGTAATTACAAATTCCCTGCCGGTAGCGGCTGTTCTCTTTCAGACAAAAATCCAGGTTATTCTGACAGGCGGTTCTCTCAGGAATAATTCCCTTGACCTTATAGGCCCGGTTACGGAAAAAAACCTTGATGAATACTACATTGATCTGCTGATAACAGGCTGCGACGGAGCGTCGGCGGAAGAAGGTTTTTTCACAAAAGACCTGAACCTTGCGGAAATGGAAAAGAAGTCCGTAAAAAAATCCAGCAGGACAATCATCGTTACCGAAAGCCATAAATTCAGGAAACCAGCCTTTGTGAAATTCGCGTCCATGACCGAGGTTTCGACCGTCATTACCGACAAAAAGCTCTCCGGTGAAGATGCTTCCAAAATCACTAAAAGCGGGATTGAATTAGTCCTTGTCTAATCTCAGAAAACCCATATTCTGAGGATTGTAATCCCAGTAAAACAATCTGAACTCCTTGAAGAATTCCGTTTTAATCCAGGCAAATTGTCTACTGTCGATTTCGCGTACAATATTTGCCTTTACAGGTATTTCTCTTCCGGTATTTTTTCCGAATGCTTTAAACGGAATGCTTATATCTATTTTTCGTTTGTTTTCAGTTTCCGAGATTCTCATCTTGCAGATTTTACATGAAACGTCCTTTTCTGATATTCTAAATGCCAAAACAGGCCAAATTCTATCTGCCTGAAGATAGACAGTCAGAATGTCACTTTTACAAACTTCAGCTTTTGAACATTCGATTTCAAATCTGATGCTGTTCTTATTATAAAATGCCTTCCATTCGAAATTTCCACACTTTTCTGTTCTGCCGCTGTTACAGGCGTATTCTTTTGTGTTGACAATCTCACCGGTATATTCTGGAAAAAGTTTTTCTCCGTTTTCAATCACTTTTCTCACGGCTGGAAAATCTTTTTTCAGAAGCTCTTCAAGGATTTTCATACGCCATTTTATTTTTGCCGGAAAATATCTGTAGCCTTCGCTTTCAGAGTGAAAACCGAGCCGCGGATCTTTTTCAGAAAGAGCCAAAAGCCTTTCATCAAGTGATATTTCGTTTTTTGCTATTTCTTCCATTTCACTAAGAAGAAGAAGCCTGTCGAGGGCTTTCAAATCGATCATTTTTTCACGGAGATAATAAAATCTCAATATGTTGTATCCGCTTCTGAACTGTATGCCAAGAGCTTCCGCCACATTGATGTCCTTTATCCTTTCGGGAGAATTTCTGAAATGGCTTTCCATGTCCTTTAATATTTTTACGCCAATGTCCCATTCTTCAGCCATCCTGCGACATAAAATCAGAATTTCATCATAGGAGTGGCTTTCATAAAAACATTCTCCAATTCTGTCACCGCTGGCAGGGAAAGTGAATTTCCATGTGGGAGCAAGTACTTTATCAACAGGTATCAGATGCAGAGGCCATACCACTCCGTCATGCATCGGCCCGTAATATTGAAACAGAACATTTACAGGATAATTCTCATAGGCATCAGCAAAGTACTTGAATGCGGAGGCGGCTTCCTTGTAATATTTTCCCCAATCGGTTTTTAAAAGCCTTTCCAGAAATTCATTTTCATTTTCAGGAAAAGGTTCAAAGGAAAGTTCCCCGGCAGCTTTGTTCATAATACCCGGATAATTTCCAAAATACCAGCACTGCATGGCGGCACTTACGCCCAGTTTCTTCATCTCCCTGTATTTTTTATACAGCTGCGATGGTACAGGAACAAACGGAACGCTTGCGACTTCATGTGAACAGCCGACCTGAAGTTTAGCGGATGCGCGTGTTCCATTCTTAACGGCAGTGGAAGCCACTTTTTTAAACATCCCGCTGGGGCCTACATATGAAAGCCAGTAGTCTCCGGCAAAACGCATTTTGTTAAGCTGTTCTTTTTCTCCTCCCGATTCAAAATTGTATTGCAGTATCACATTTTCGGGAGTATGCGCGGCTACTTCATTGACATAATCTATTGGTCCTCCGGTGCGATTCAATGGCACATAAAGCCAGCTTATCAATTCCCCTTTTGGATTGGCGTCGCGCATTCCTTTTGCCATCGCTGAAAGAGAGGCATAAAGTATTTCCCATTCTTTCTTTTTTGAACATACCGGACATTCTGATTTTCTGTTTGATGACAGACATGTAGTTCCCCGCTCGCCAAGGCTTATGTTTATCATTCCGCCAAGCTTGGGAACTGCCGTGAAAATGCTATTGACAGCTTCAAATAAATATTTTTGGGCAATCTCTGAAAAAGGACAGAAAAAACGCCCATCGACTCCTGCCAGTTCAGGATGTCTTTTCAGTACGGGGTCGTCAGGCTGGAATGCGGCCGGTTCGATGCAGAAAATATAGATTTTTATCCCGTAGCGGCGGCATTTTTCAACAGTCCTCCGAAGTTTTGCAAGCCGCTTTTCGGCATCTTTTCCATATTCAGGGGTTATGGAAGTTCTGCAAAGATCTTTAAATGTTATTGTCAGCCATAATCCGTTTATGTTTTCATGCGCCAACCTGTTCAGATATTCATCAGGATAATAATCGACATCGTCCAGCAGTTCATCCCTGTTGAACGGAGGCCTCTTAATGGGCCCGAAGAAACAGCGCGAAACTCTTGTTTTAACCCATGCACACCTCTTTATTTTTCCAACTTTAAGAAAAGGCCCGTCAGAGGCAAGCAATAAATCTTCAATATAGAAAATTCCCCTCCTTATTCCCTCGGTGTCTCCTGCCGTTATTATGCATTCTTTTTCATTGATTTCTAACTTATATGCTTCAAACTCCATCCCTTCTTTTTCAGCAGTCATTATCCTGTATTTTCCAGCTCCGACAGCAGCTTCTACAAAAAAAATTCTTAAATCCATATAAGCACTGTCAAGAATCTTTTCAGTATCTGAAAACCCCTCTATTATTTCGACGCCATTACTTAAATCAGCCTCTCCCTTTACGGCATCAGACCTGTCCCAGGTAAAAACTCTTTTTGCAGGAGCTTTCAATTCGTCTATAAATCCCCATTCCTTCGGTTGCTCCGGCTCATTATCATATCTCATAGTATTATCCTTTTGATTATATGCTCATATATTTTGAACATATTATATTACATTTCTGTTATTCTGTCAATAGGCTAATTGCAATTCCATCTGAAATATGCTAAAATAATAGAATACAAGAGTGGTTTGAACATATGAATAAAATAATATTTGAAGTGTATAACAGTTTACTGCGTGAGATTTCATCCGGCAGAATTAAAGCAGGAGCGCTTCTGCCGAAGGAAACGGAACTGGCTGAACAATTCAAAACAAACAGAATGAACGCGCACCGCGCCGTCAAGGAACTTGAAAAAAACGGTCTGATATCCAGAAAAAAACATTCAGGCACGTTTTTGAAAAAAAACATAGACCGGCGGGAACTTGAAAAACTGGTAAAAGCTTCAAACCGCAGCGTATGCGTACTTTACTCAATCACACCTCATTACATTCACTGGAATGAAACTTCCTTTAAGTCCCTTGAGTCTCAACTTGCTTCTTCAGGATACAGCGTAACATACAAAAACATACCTTCAAAGGGGACGCGTAAAAATTATATTTCTCTCTTAAATGAAATATCTGAAAACGGCGCCTCCGCCCTGGTCATATTCCCGGATATGGAGGACACCGATTTTCTAAGGAACAACAGTGATTTGCTTCTGGACTTTGAAATGCCGATATTCATGCTTAACCGGAGCGGAGAACCTTTGCCTTTCGACATGGTTTCATTTGTATCAATGGACCCTTTCGGCGACGGCATAGCTCTGGGCCGCTTCCTGAAGATGAACAGATGCAGGAATATTATAATGATAAATGAAAATTCGGGAAAAACATTCTGGGGCATCAAAAGATATGAAGGTCTTGAACTCGGTCTTCGGCAGGGAAATGATACTCCCGGTATGTTGCTTGAAAACGTTAAGGCGACCCCCGAAAAAATGAGCGAAACTATTATAAGAATTAAAAACTCCGGGAAAGACACGGTGGTCGTAGCCGTAAATAACGCTTTTGCCGCCAAGTTCATTGACGCCGCGAAAAAAGAGGGGCTCAAGATACCAGAAGACTACAGGCTGATAGCGTTTGACGACAATCCTATGTACCGCTCATACAATCTGACTTCAATGGCCGCGCCGATGAAAGAGTTCGGCGAAGTTTTTGGAAGAATGATATCTGAAGAATCATGGATTAATTCTTTTAAAGGAAAAGTCTCCGTAAAACTGCCGGGACATCTTATAATCAGAGACACATTTCAGCTCATATCCTGATCGACTTTTTTTCTCCTGAAACGCGCGGCGAACATCGCGTCGCAATTGCCTTCGTGCGGATATATGCTCAGCATGCCTTCACATTTTTCCCCGGTCAGCGGATTTAAAAAAGTATCAAACTCAAAGTTGCTGTTTCCATCAAGAAAACTCTTTGCCACTGCTGAATTTTCCTCCTGGAAAAAAGAACATGTCGCATAAACAAGCACTCCGCCGGGCTTGACACCTGAAGCGGCATTGCGCAGAATTTTCAGTTGCATATCGGAGAAATCTTTTATTTCTTCAGGAGCGAGGTTCCAACGAGCGTCAGGATTGCGCCTCCAGGTACCGGAACATGTACATGGGGCATCCACAAGAACACCATCAAATTTTCCCTGTTTCTTTTTTCTCAGCCCTTTGCCATCCCAGCTGTTGCAGATGATGTTGGAACATCTCGCTCTTTTTGCCCTTTTGCGGAGATCTTCGAGTTTATATTCTCTGATATCCGTAGCCAATACGCTGCCTTTTCCTTTCATCATATCGGAAAGCTGAAGACTTTTGCCTCCGGCCCCCGCGCAAGTATCCCACCAGCGTTCCCCGCCTTCCGGAGCGCAAACCAGACCGATTGACTGGGATGCCAGGTCCTGTATTTCAAACATGCCCTTTTTAAAAGACTCCAGAGTATATAGGTTTACTTTAGCATTTTCTATTTTTATCGCATTCTCAATTTTAGGATGCCGCTGCGCGGTTATACCTTCGGATGAAAGTTTTTTTATCAGTTCATCCGGACTGACAGTCTGCGCTCTTATCCAGATCGGAGGACGTATCTGGAACCATTTTACAAGTTCACCTGCTTTTGTTTTCTCCGGCATTTTATCCCATATCCATTCAGGGAGAAGGTCTTTAGCGGTGATACTGGCAGAAGATGTTTTATCCCGATTCAGAAAGTCTAATGTACATGAATAAAATTCTTCATCGGTAAGCTGTGATTTATTCCTCGTGAAATTAAGAAAATTCTTCAGGTCAACGCCCAATTCATTGGCCCATATCACACAAAGTTCGGGAATTTCGCGTTTCTCAAGGATAAAAGCCCCCAGAAGGAGCATATCCAAAACTTCGTCCGGCATTTTCAGAAAAGATCCCTTGCCGTCATCAGGCAGCGACAATAAGACTTTTTCAATATCCTGAAGGAGGCGCGAAGGCAGAAGCTTTCTCAATATCCCCCACCAGCGGAAAACGCCGAAAACGCCTTCGCTGATAATCTGACGGTCCCTTGAGCCGTAGTGTCTGTTCGCCCGGAAAATTGACGATATCGTTCTGTCCGCCGGACGCTTCGCGGCGAAAGACGCGCAAAGAACAGTATTCAAAGTTTCCCTGCATGAGCGTGACTGGGCAAGAAGTTTTCCTTCTGAAAGGCTTCTTCCAAATTTTGTTTTCGTTGTCATTTTTAATTATTCCGTTAAAGTTTTTATTTTTCGCAATATTCTTTAAATTCACAGGATGAGCAATTGCCTTCCGTCCTGTTGAAATTTTCCTCGTCCGCTTTCCCATCCCGTGTCAGGAGTGAAAGCATGCAAGAAGAACTTTCCATTATGATGGAACGCACTTTTTCCAAACTCTCATACCCTTCAAATATTTCCGGTCCTTCGCGGAAAAACGTTCTGCACTTGCAGAGAGATGGAGGCGTATGAAAATTATTCTCAAGGGCCATGACAGATATGCCCGGAAGTATGCGCCAGGCTTCTTCATTCCGCCGAGATTTCAGGAAGAGAAGATTTGTATTCCCTTCATGCGACCACACAAAATCCGGCACTGTCCATACATTCAGGCCGTTAAAGGAAAAAACAACAGGAAGAGTGAAATTTTTCCATTGCAGATAAGGCACGGACGCAAGCTCCGAAAGCAAACCGCATTGAGAAAGTTTTGAAACGAAATCACTGATATGCTCTCTTATTTTGCCGAAGACTGAATCCGGGTCCTCCCCGTAATAAACTTCAAAAAGATTCAATTTTTTCGGATCTTCCTCCCAGCATTTGTTTTCAATATCGGCCCTGTTATGGAAAATATGTTTCTGAAGCGCTGAATAAATATCTCTCAGCGGAAAGTCCTTTGCGCCTTTTCTGCTTCCACGCGTAAATACGTCGGACAAGGTTTTTGAGACAAGATTGCGGACGTAATTTTCAGCTTTTACCAAATTTTTGAGCCTGTAAAGCATCCTCGAACGAGAATCTGCGAATTTATCCCAGCCATTACTTGCGGCATAATATCTGTAAAAATAAGCTCTTTTACAGAACCTGAAAATTTTGTAACGGGAATATGACCATGAAAACTCTACGGCTTCAGAGGAAACGGAAAAACTGTTGTCAGAATGAATATTCTTTTCGGCGCTCATTCAGTTTTTCTGCCCTATGTCATGAAAGAACGGACATTTGATGAAATCATAAGACGTTTTACCCAGACTTTCTTCCGAAAAGATAACGTAGGAGAGGCGCGGGAAAGATGATTTCAGGAGTTGATTTTCATTTACGGCGCTTGCCGGAACACCAGTCAAGCCTATGGGCTTGCCGAGAGCTGATATGCTTTCATAAGAAATCATGTTCATCATTCTGTCTTCATATTCCGGCGCTATTATATCGACATATTCCCTTCCGGGATAATAGAATTTTTCAGTGTTATACCAGTTATTTTTCAGCGACGGAGAATAAACCCACAAGAGGTTGTTAAGCTCTTTTTCATATGTCAGAAATTTAAAGAGGTATCTCCATAAATTTACAAAATCCTCCTGAGAAACCATTCTCATTTTCTGTGATCCCCACCAGAAATTTCCGCCTCCGTTCATTTTTGGGAAAGGCCTCCAGAGCACTGGGACATTGGCGTCTTTCAGGGTTTTCAGGACAGCGGCGAGTTTTTCAATCTGGTCAAGCCATTGTATTCTCATTGTATTTCCTGGTTTGTAAAGGTTGTCAAATCTGTTTGCCAGGCTTGTATCCTGATGTGAACCGTTTGTCCAGGGATTATTTGGGAACCAGCTGAGAGATACGATTGAGCCGTTTGTCCAGAAATCTATGAGAGCGCTGTTTATTTCCTGATAATCAGAAGTTGTCATGTAAAGTTTTTTTCTGCCATAGTCTGTCTCTATAATCATGGGCTTGGAGGAAAGAGGCAAAATCTTTTCTTTTGTTTTTCTATTGAACCCTATGGTAAAGTCTTCTTCATAATCAAATCTCTGTCCTGCGATCAGGCAGGGATTGCAGCTTACGGAGGAATGAAAGAAAAAATCAAAAACATATTTTGTGGCAAAAAGAGGATCTTTTACGCACGGGAAATTGAAGTTTGAAGTCATATGTGAAAAGGCATATTGAAGTTCGCTCAGAGAGGGCCTTTCCGCAGGTTTTTTCTTCATCATCGCCGCTATTGTATCGGAAAAAGGCTGGGATATTTTCTTGTCCAGTTCATGCAGGGACGGAGGATTGAGGTTTACGATATTGTACATTGTTACCTGCGGCTTTTCGTCCTGAAAGGGATGTTTTCCGCTGACGAGTTTATATATTGTTACGGCAAGACTGAATATGTCGTTTCTGATGCCACTGGAAAATTTTTCCATAAGGTTTTCCGGGGCGATATACGGGAGAGAATTCCAAAGTCTGGCATTAACGGGCATCGTTGAGGTAGAACGCTCCGTAGGGATGCCGAAATCAGCGAGTTTATATTTTAGTCCCTGTATCATTATATTGTCCGGTTTTATATTAAGATGCGAGAAATTTTCAGCTTCCAGATATTTCAGCGCGGCTATGATGTCGAGAGATGCCGTAATTGCTTCTGTTTCAGTCAGACAGGTATCGCGCATATAATCCGAAAGACTTCCTCCTTCAGCATATTCCATGATTGAATATATTTTATTTTGAAACATTCCGTATGAAAAGATTTTCAGGATATTGGGGTGCTTTAAACAAGATAATTTTTCAAGTCTGGCAAGAATTTCCCTGTAAATACTTTTATCATCGGAAAAGTCTTCATCGTAGAGTTTGAGGATTACTGTTCTGTCATCATTTTCTTTATCAGACGCGAGAAAAACAGTCCCATGGATGCAATTTTTCGATATTTCCTTTATAACCGCGTATTTATCATCGACAATGAACTGATATTTTTCGGTGTTGCTCTCCACTTTAGCGGAGGGACGCGCTGAAAGAAAGACTTTAAGTTTTGCCATCAGGTTTCCCTGTTTTACCGGCTTTAAAAGATAATCGCTGGCGCCCGCGTTCAATCCTTCGCTTATACTGCTTTCGTCCTCATTTGAGGAGACGATAATTACAGGGATATGTATTCCTTCGGGACTCTGCCTTATTTTTCTGCAAGCTTCAATTCCGTCCATTTCAGGCATTGAGACATCAAGGAGAAAGAGATCGGGTTTGAAAGAACTGAATTTTTTAAGAACTTCTACGCCATTGATACAGCATACAACCTCATGACCGGCTTCTTCGAGAAGATAGCGGTACATAGTCAGCTGCGTTCTGCTGTCATCAGCTACTATAATTTTAGCCATAATGGACCCGTCTATGGTATATCAAAAGGATGGCGGCAAAAAATACATTTTCCCTGCTTCCAGTCCAGTTCTGCGCGCGGTCCCAGGCAGGCTCAGGTTTATAGAACTGGCGGGACCTTTCAGTTCTGAAAAAAGTTGAGAAAACGAGAATGGTTTGCTGTATCTTATCAGCTTGTAATTTCCTTTTACGTTACTCATTTCAGCGGCCTTGTTGACGGCATCCTCAAAGAAACCCAGTTTATCAACAAGCCCCAGATTAAAAGCCTCTTCACCGCTGAATACTCTTCCATCGCCTATTTCCGTCCCTTTTATTTTTTCCACAGTCAGGCCTTTTCTGCCTTCCGCTACGATTTTGACAAACTCGTTATAGGATTCGTTAACGAGTTTCTGAACGACCTGTTTTTCTGCTTCCGTACTCGGGCGGGAGCCATCCAGAATATCTTTCATGGGACCTGATTTATAAACTTCCGAACGGACACCTATTTTATTAAAAAGGTCATAATACTTGTATGTTTCAATGATTACGCCGATGCTTCCTGTAAGAGTAAGTCTGTTCGCGATGATATAACTGCATGGGGCCGATATGTAGTAGCCTCCGCTGGCCGCAAGGGAATTCATAGCGGCAATGACCGGCATATTATTTTCTTTGCGAAGTTTTTTGATATGGTGATGGATGTTATCAGCCGCGACTACTTCTCCTCCTGGAGAATCGATATTCATTATTACGGCTTTGACTGATTTATCGTTTGCTATGTATTTCAGCTGATCGCAAATGAATTCGGCATCCGCCACTGAATAAACCGGAGAAGGAGAGGACTGATTAAGAATTACCCCGTTGA
Organism: Lentisphaerae bacterium GWF2_44_16; assembly: GCA_001803225.1. GTDB lineage: Bacteria > Verrucomicrobiota > Lentisphaeria > Victivallales > GWF2-45-14 > GWF2-44-16. Next base: position 17,153 of record MHBF01000104.1, read on the forward strand.
CATCAATCACGACAATTTTATTTCCGGAGAACTGGTCGCCGCTTATGTATTCTTCGCTATAGAAAACTCCAGGCATAATTGAAAAAGACGGCATGGACGAAAAATGCAGCAGTATTCCTGCCACCATAAAAAATACCGCGAGTGCGCCGGCAATGAAAAATACGACAGTGAAAAATATTATTAAAGCCATACAGCCTCTGTTCTTTTTTTCCACTGGTTTCCGAGAGACTGTATTTTCTGCCGGTGAACTGTTCTGTTTCAGTTCCGCATCTGAATTTTTTTCATCTCTGTTTTCTTCAATATTTATATTTTCAGTCATATTCCGCTGTTCTCCATGTCTTTAATATTCCAGAAAAATAACATTCTGGAATCGTTTAATCAATAAAGGGGTTTAACATTAACCCTTATCTTTGTGTTTAAATCGCGGGCCTTATCCGTATCAAATACCGCGGCCTTAGCGGTAAGGCAACTGGCTGAAGCGGCCGCAAGCCCTGAGCTAAAAGCATCCGGCAATTTCTTTCCCGATAAATACTCAGAAAAGAAAACCGCCGACACAGTATCCCCTGCCCCTATAGGATTTACTACATTATCAAGGCGCGGGAGCTTAAATTCCCAGAAATTGCCGTCAGCCGAAAGATAGGCATTATCCGGGCCCGCCGTTACTGCTATGGCTTTAACGGAATATGTTTCAAAACAGAATTTCATGGCGTCAGTTATATTTTTCTGTCCACTCAGTGCGCTTATTTCCTCGAGATTTATTTTCAGCAGTTCAATGCCGTTTTCAAGAACAGACTTTACATCCTTCCATGCGTCGAGAAGAACGGGCAAATTATGTTCATGGGCTTTTTTTGATATGGAAAGGTAAAAATCCGGCGAAATACCGGGCGGAAAAGTGCCGCATATTGCCAATCCCGCACTCTGCGGAAGGGCCGAAGATATTTCCTCATAAAATTTTTGGGACGCTTCTTCTGAAATTATACCTGAAGGTTCAATAAGTTCCGTCATTTTCCCGGTTTTTCTGCAAAGACACGTAGTACATACCCTGGTGGGAGAATCAACAAAAACCGATATATGCCTGATTCCTTCTTCATCAAGATAACGGCATATATGCCGTCCTGTTTCGCCGCCGGCAAATTGAAATACCCTGGAGTTTCTACCGAGCATACCCAGCGCTCTCACAAAGTTTATTCCTTTGCCGGATGCTATATGAGTAACAGTTTCAGCACGGTTGACCTCATAAAATTTCAGTTCGGGAAAAAGCAGTGTTTTCTGCCATGCCGGATTCAAGCCGACCGCTATTATATCTCCTGAATTATTCATAAAACCCGCCGCAATTAATGGCCCCCGTTTTTTTTATCTTAAAAGTTTCTGAAGTTCCACCTGGAAATCCTTGACATCCTGCTGAGTAGGCTTGCCGGAAGCTTTTTCAAGACCAAGCCGCCCTAACTGATCAAGCACCCATTCGGCTGTAACGCCGGACCCAAATTTCACGGAACCGCTGGCAACAGCGCCTGGCCTTACGACTTTTGACACTTCTACTGTAGTTTTCCCCTGGATAACGCCTTTTTCTTCAGGCATATCTTCATCGGCTATTTCATCATCCTCCGGAAAATCCTCATCCGCGCCATTATCGCCATCCTCATTTTCTCCTGGGAACTTTTCAGTTTTTGCCGGCGCTTCAGGTTTTTTCTCTTCTTTTTTATTAAGCTTTGTCCAGTCAATGTTTTCAAGTTCCGAAGCCATGAGCCTCAGCTCAAGGAACTTCATTTTCACACCATGTTTATCCGCGAGTATATTCTGTATTTCAGTCAGCGGAACACCTGCCGAAAGATGTTCAGCGACAATTTTTTTTACGTCATTCTGTTCCATTTATCTACCCCAAATGATTATATGAAAAACTTAAAAAAAGGGGGATTTTGAAAATCCCCCTTTGGATTCCAGGCTAATTTTAAAAAATAACGTTTATTTCTTTTCGACGGATTTTGTCCATTCATCTATTTTGCGGGCCGCAAAATCCCTGCCGCCAACACCGAAAGCGATTGCTGCCGCCACCGCGACGGAACCGAAGAGGATACTGAATGCCAGATTTATTATATCTCCGGCAAGTCCCATCTGACCAAGCGCCATCGCACCGGCAAATACAAGTATGCAGATACGTGCCAGCATGGCAACCCATTCCGAACTCTTGCCCTTGATAACATTATAAGCAAGATTGGCAAGATAGAGCCCGATAGCAAAAATAACAAAACCGAGAAGCACATTCCCCGAGAAAACTATAAAACGTGAAATAAGACCGGACAATGTTGTGAATTGGAGAAGGTTACATGCTTCAATCGAAGCAAAAAGCATTATCGCCACAAGGCTGAGTTTGCCGACTATTTCGGACGGTGTCATGGTACCGGCTTCATCTTTGGAAAATCCGAGTTTTTTTGCAATTGAGTTGAACCCAAAATTTGTAAGAAGCCCTGTAATCAGGTTTGAAACAAACCGCGCCACAAGATAAGCCAGAAGAAGCAATACCGCTGAAGCTATGATATATTGAAGGGCCTTAAGAAAATTATCCAGCATATTGCTCATGGGACCGGTAAGCGCTTTTATCTTGAGCGTATCCAGCGCCGTAATTACCACCGGCACAAGTATCATTATATAAACAAGGAGGCCGAGCAGACTTGAGAGTTTCTGTTTTCCGACAATGGTTTCAAGACCTGTGTGTTTTATAAGTTTGTCGGTGTTTGCCGCGGACAGAAGGTTTGTAATGATTTTCTGCGCGATTCTAGCGAGCATCCAGCCGCCGAGGAGAATAATAAGGGCAACTGCGATGTTCGGAAGGAAGGATAATACCTTGTTGAACATATTCTGAATTGGGAGATAAAGGACTTCAAGCTTGAGAACTTGCAGTATAAGTGTAATGAAAAGGAGAATCACGAGCCAGTAAACGGCGTCGGAAACAGCTCTTGCAAGGGGTACGCCCTTTTCGTCTTTCAGATCTATTTCGCTTGCAAAACGCTTGTCGATATTCAATGCGTTGAGTATGGCTTTGAGCATAGACCTTAGCAGACTGGCAACAAGCCATGCGACGGCAAGAAGAACAATGGCAAATCCTACGCGGGGCAGATATTTGGATATTTCATTAAGAAAATTATTAAAGGGTTCTGTGGCTATTGTAAAACCGAGGGTCTGGAAAAAACAGACAAGGACAACAAGCATTATGGTGTAGAATATTCCCTGAGACACCCACATTTCCATTTTAATTTCCTGCTGGGCCACCTCGTCTTCCGTAATATATGAAGCCATTTTCTTGTCGAGGGAAAATCTCCTGATTGTAGTTGCAACGATTTTTGAAATAACGTAGGCAATAAGCCAGCCGATTATAAGGACACCGAGGGCCTTAATAAAATTAATCGCGACACTTCCTACCAGTTTTGTAACTTCAGCCGTTACGTTCTCCATATTTTTCTCCTCTTTACTTGTTAGACTCCCTTTGCTTTTAAACCGCGACCTTAAATTAAACTCAAAATCAAAAAAATCAATCTTTTCCGTCCATTTTTAATGTTCTCAAGCCCGTTTTATTTCTTCACAAAATCATGAAAAAATAATTATAAGAAGCTGTGCGGCAGTTATTCTGAGCAGCATGGCCAGTGAATATACAGCCGCGTAAGTTATGGCTGGAGCGTCTGATTCAGCCATTTTGACGGAAAATGAAAGGGCCGGCGGATTGGTTACGCTCCCCGATATAAGGCCGCAGATTGAGAGAAAATTCATCCTGAAAATAAAGCGTGCCGCAAAAGCCGCGGTAAAGACCGGAACAAAAGTTATTATCATACCCAGGCACATCCAGTAAATTCCATCCCCGTCCCTGAGTGTCGCCATAAAACTTTCTCCTGATTTCAAACCGACACAGGCGAGAAAGAGCGTAATGCCTATTTCTCTTAAAATAAGATTCGCGCTCTGATGAAGATGCCAGTTAAGCGGGCCTATCTGACGAACAGCGCTTAAAATAACCGCCACCAGCAAAGGGCCCCCGGCAATCCCCAGTTTGACAGGCACCGACAAACCGGGCACCGGTATGGGTATTATTCCGACGACAACGCCTATTATTATTCCCAGAAATATCGGCAGGATATTGGGATGCTCAAGGTCTTTCACTGAATCGCCAAGCTCGCCGGAAGCCTTTTTTATTCCCTCCTCATCGCCGATGATTGACAGCTCGTCACCAAATTGCAGACGGATTGAGGGACGCGGAAGAAGTTCAACGCCTCCTCTGTTCATTTTTGTTATGCTGACACCGAAATGACCGGTCAGATCAAGTTCTCCTATTGTCTTTCTAAATACTTCTTTTCTTGTAGCTACAACAGTTTCGGAGAGGAGACCGCCGGGAGAGGATTTCACGTCAAATTCAGTCATGTCCCCGCAGAGCATGACCAGGTTTTCAAAAGTTTCTCTCCGGCAGATTACACTTATAATGTCGCCGAGTTCCAACAGTGTATCCGGCTTTGCGACAAGGGCCTTGCCGTTTCTGTTGATCTGCGGTATTACGAAATCGCCTTCCGCCAGCGACATGATTTTTTCAATGGTTTTACCGGCGGCGCGCGGATTGCTGACAATAATGCTGAATTCCGAAGGCGCCATACTGGCCTGTGCCTGTTCCTGCCTGAACTTCTCAGCCTCTTCCTCAACATTTACCTTAAACAGCCTGCGGCAGAGAAGTATTGTAAAAATAACCCCTATCACGCCGAAAGGATAAGACATGGCATATCCGAGGCCCGGCATTTGCCAGAGCTCAGGGTTTTTCGCGCAGACATCCTGCACCGCCTGCTGCGCCGCCCCCAAGCCGGGGGTATTGGTAACAGCCCCCGACATGATACCCGCTACGACCGCTGCCGGAAGCCCCGTTACCCATAATATTATTACTGCCGTCAATACTCCGGTAAAAACTATCCCCGCCGCAATCCCGTTAAGCATCAGTCCCTGTCTGCGAAACGAGGCCAGAAACGCGGGACCCGCCTGCATGCCTATCGAATAAACAAAAAGAATTATCCCGAATTCCCGCACAAATTCCAGCACTTCCCCGTTAATACCCATCTTAAAATGCCCGAACAGAAGCCCGCTGAAAAGCACTCCCCCTATCCCGAAAGAAATTCCCTTCACGCCTATGCGCCCTATAAGAACACCAAGAACAATTACCGCGCCCAGCACAAACACCGTATGCGCCGCCGAATGCCCGAAAAGCAGATTATTTATCCAGTCCATCCATTAACCTTTTATTAAGTCATCGCTATACACAATAAGCTCTTTTAAGGTTCCGGGCAATGAAAATTCAAAGATTTTGCCTTCCTCTATTGACAATACCTGATTTTTTGATATAATAGTTATGTAAGAAGCGTTAGAAGTGAAAGAGAATTATGATATCCGAAGAAAAAAAAGAACCTTATTTCATACAGTTCAAGAAGGATATTCTTGAGATACTGAAAAAAGGCAAATACAAAACCGGGGATAAAATACCCTCCGAAAATGAATTCTGTGAAAGCGCCGATGTGTCTATAAGAACCGTCAGGCGCGCGCTCCTTGAACTTGAAAAGGACGGAATAATCTTTCGCCGCCAGGGACGCGGTTCTTTTCTGAGGACGCTTGAAACCAAAAAAGAAAACGCCATAAAAGGAACAATCTGCGTATTGTTTTCGGACATAGAATTCATCACCAGACCCTCCTTTTCAACGATATTGAAAGGAATGGAAGCGGCATGCAACAAACTTGGATATCATTTCAACATGCAGGCCATCGGAATGCGTTTCGGTAAAAACATCAATGAGTTGAAAGCGCTCGGGGACGTGCTTTTCATGAAAAACATAAACGGTTTCATAATAAGTTCCCCCGTAAAAAAGGAAGACATACAGTTCCTGAGGGAAAATAACATGTCCTTTATAACTTTCCATAAATATAAAGGACTCAATGTAAACGCCCTCTCTCCCGTAAATTTTGAATTGGCGGCTGAAATCGGCATTGAATACCTGGCAGGATGCGCGCATAAAAGAATAGGCGTCATAAGCGGTTATGAAAATACTTCGGACGAAATAATCCTGGGAAATGATATTTTTGTGAAGACATGCGCTAAACTTATCTCTGAACACGGAATTGACGCTGTAATGAGAACAAGCGATTACACCGAAGAAGACGGATACAGGATAGCAAATGAAATGCTGAAACTCGCAAAACCGCCTACAGCCATATTCGCCGTTGACGACCTTCTCGCCAAGGGTGCGGTAAAAGCGATACAGGAGGAAGGATTGAAAATTCCTGAAGACATAGCCGTCCTCGGATGTAATGACAGCCTGAACGACTCTTTCCTTTCTTCTATAAGAATGCCGCTTTTCAATCACGGAAAATTTGCCGTTGAAATACTGCATTCACTTATAACAAAGAACGAAAAACCAACCGCTGAATATACTGAAAAGCCGGAACTTGTTTTAAGAGATTCAACTGAAATAAACAAAAAGCGCAAAAGCGCCTGAAAGGATAAGAGATGCAGGAAAAACATTTATTAATCGCCTACAGCTGGAGCATAAACAATATCGGGGACATAGGCATTACGCCGGGACTCCTGAACCTGATAAAAAGAGCCGATCCCGGAATGAAAGCCGTCGTCGTTACCAGTCAGCCCGCGAATGACCCCGCTTACAGTTACATGAAAGAATATCTCCCGAAATATCTCAATAACTGCAAAGTTATAGCAAACCCCTTTACAGGATTGATTAAATCTCATGAGGAAGCGGGAGAGCCGGGAAGCGCATGGAATGCCTTTTATAAAAGATGGGGAAGCGCGAAACTTGAAGCCTACCAGAAAGGCTGTGCCACGAGTTATGACGCCGCCGCAATATCCGATGACATACTGGAACTTTTTTCTGCGGATATGTTCAACGAACTGAACCCGGAAGCCGTCGAAGCGTTCAAAAATGCCGGATTTCTCCTCTATAATTCCGGAACAACTCTTAATTTCGGACGTTTGAGCATAAAGAACCTCTGGGCGTATACACTCTTATGGGCCATGCCTCTTATCATAGCAAGAAGAACAGGACTTCCCTATGGAATTAATTCGCAATCCGTTGATGCCGTAGAGTGGCCTGTCGAGTTGATATATAGAAAACTGATAGGGGACGCGAAGTTCTTCTACTGCCGCGACAGCGATTCTCTCAATTACCTGAAACAGAAAGGCCTGCTTAACGCAAACTCAGGCTTCAGGCCGGACAGCACATTTTTCTTCAAGGGCTTTGATGAAGAATGGGCGGAAAATTTCATGAAGAAAAACTCACTTGCTGAAAAGGAATTTCTTTCTGTTATCATTCGTTATTCAGCGGATAAAAACATTTATCACGACCCGACCGGAGGGACTGTTTCAGAGGACCGTCGCGCTGAACAAATGCGCAAATTGAGAGATTTCATAATAAAATGGACGAAAAAAACAGGACAGAAAGTCCTTATATGTCCCGAGACAAGAGACGCCATTACTCCGGCTTTTGAACATCTCTATTCGCCTCTTTCCGATGAAACAAAAAAGTGTTGTGTCTGCATGAAGGAATTCTGGACGAGCGAACAGGCGTATTCCGTCTATAAGCGTTCAAGGATAGTGATAAGCATGGAAATGCATTCCATCATCATGGCGCTCAATGTGGGAACGCCAGTGATACATAATCCCTTCGCCGAAGCCGGACGCAAAAAATGGATGCTCAAAGACATAGGTCTGGAAGACTGGCTTCTCGACATAGACGAAACGGACGAAAATGATTTGTTCAATACTGCCACTGCCATTCACGAAAACTATGAAAAGTCGGAAAAAAGAATTAAGGACATGATGCCTATTCTCGAAGCAAAAGCATTATCCACTATAGCCGAAATCAAGCTTGCGTTTAAAGAAGAATAACAAAATGAAAAAACTATGGATTGCGGTTATTATTATGTTGAACATTGCAGCACATGCGGAGCTTATCGGCCATTGGGATTTTGACAATATAACGGATGGCATTGTCAGGGACCTGTCCGGGAAAAAACATGACGGAATTATTCACGGAAAACCTGAAATAGTTGACGGAATATCAGGGAAAGCGCTCCGCTTTAAGACAAACGATGATTATGTTGATTTCGGAGCGCCTCTTATTCCCGCGAAGGACTTCAGCATAAGCGTTCGGATTAACTGTGATGATGTCGAAAAACAATTTTTTCTCGGACAATATAAATATGGAGATTCTGAAAGACTTGATCTGGCTGTCCGTAACGGATGCGCGAGAATCCAGATTGATAAAATAATCGATTCTCCAAAGTTAATTGAGCCCGAAAAATGGTATAACATAGTTTTCACCAGAAAAAGCGGAATACTCAAAATATACATTGACGGCAATATGGTATTGAAAAAGGAACTTATCGGAAATGTCATTGCGACTGAACATTTGATACTGGGCAGACTTTTTGTTCCGAAAAGAGACAATTTCCGTTTCACCGGAATGATTGACGATTTGAAAATATGGGATTCGCCAATTACAGATATTGAAGTCAAAGAAGAATTTGGAAACAGAAAATAAATGGATTGGAAGGTTCCGGCTATGAAAAAAAGAAACAGGCATAAAATACACTTTACCTTAGTTGAACTCCTCGTTGTGATTTCTATCATAATGCTTCTGATGAGCGTCCTTATGCCTGCCCTGAAACAGGTAAGGAATAAAGCAAAAAGCATTAAATGCACATCAAACATGAAACAGATAGGGCTTGCCGAGACTCAGTACATTACCGATAGCAACAGTTGGACAACTCCTATTTTCGACAGTTTCCCAAACAGCGGCGGAACTTACAATTGGGCTGAACTTTTAGCTGAAAACGGATACATACCTTATCCTGTAATAAATAAGAGCACATTGCTTTTATGTCCGTCATGGCCGCCGTACGTCTATGAACACCGGCAATATATTTACGGTTTTTTCGACTATGGCTGTTACGGACCTTTCAGGATAGGCGGGGCGAATATAAACGCGCTTTCATCTTCCGGTTCAATAGTAACGATAAATTGCGCGCCTTCGAAATTCTTTTATATTTCAGATTCAATATCCGTAGGCAACATGAAACAACGGTACAACTACACAAACGGATTATCGAACACAATTCATGTAAGACATGAGAAAATGGCAAATCTTTTATTCGGAGACGGACATGTCTCACCAAAAAGCAGCATGGAACTGAAAAATAATACAGACATATATTCAACAGGTTTTAACTCTTATTATTAGAACATAAAAATGGAGGGTATAAATGAGATTGAACACAAAGTTTCTTTTAATGGCGGCAGGGATTGCAATTACACCGTTTTTCAGTCAATTCGCTACACTTGGAGAAGAAAAATGTTGTGAAAAAAAACTTTTTGATTTCAAATCACAGGAAGACTTGGAAAAATGGACAACTAAACAGGGAGCGGAAGTTTCGATAAGCGAAAAGGACGGCAGAAAATGCGCGCGCGTTTTTTTCCCGAAATACAAAGATCTGGAAACAAGATGGCCGGGATTTTTAATATCCAAGAAAGGGCTTCCTTCCGATTGGAAATCTTATGACCGGATTGTTTTCAACGTTTTTTTTGCTTCTGCGACAAGTTCGGAATTTTCCGTCCTGATAATAGACAAAAATGATAAAAAATATTATGAAAAACCTGTGGTTTTTCCGGGAAAATGGACTTCCGTATCCATCAAAATAAATAAAGACTGGCTTGACGCCGGAAATATTAAGGAATTGAACATATACCAGAGCCATCCGCCTTTCGAGAGGACTTTTTACATTGACAGTATCAGGCTGGAAAGTTCAATTCCGGAAAAAATCAAAGCGCTTGCGGCAAAATATGAAAAAATAGGAGAAAAAGAAAAAGCGTCTCTCATAAATTCCATAATGGAAAAACTCGAAAAAAGTGAAATCATGCTTGACGAAGCAGTGGCTGAATATGGAAAATTCAATTCGGCTTTAAGGGATGAACAGAAGAATTTTCTGAGAAAACAGTTCGCAAAATATTTTCCGTCCGGAAAATTCGCCGTAACACAGCTTGACTCTATGGACAAAGTGCTTCCGCAGGCAATGGAAATCAAAGCTGAAAGCGCAGCGTCCTTCAAAATATCAATCGCAAAAAATGAATTTGAAGCAGTACAGGCTTTAATTCTTTCTCCGGAAAACGAAGATATTAAAAATCTAAGCGTTGAAATCCAGCCGTTTAAACTTGAAAAAAATCCTGATGTAGTTTTCAAACCTGAAAATATCAAAGCTTCTCCACTTGGTTTTGTTGAGACGAAAAAAACACGGAGTATTACCGATTATACCGGTTTTTATCCGGACCCTATACTGGAGTTTATGAACGAAGTGAACGTGGAAAAAGGAGAAATCCAGCCCTATTGGATACGTTTCAAAACAGATGGCGATACGAAAGCCGGGATATACAAAGGGGCATTCGTTTTCAAAAGCAGAAATGCCGGAAACGTTACGATACCGGCTGAAATAAAGGTGTGGAACTTTGAACTGCCGAAAACTGGACATCTGAAATTCGCGACTTCCGTTTACGGCAGTGGTTTAATCCCGGATGGAAACAAAGAGAAATTTTATGATTATATATTGAATAATTACAGAATGAATCCTTTCAGTATTTACAATGACAGTGCATACGGAAAGCCTCTGTTTCCAGAAATCGAAGATTATATTAAAAGAAAACCCATGGGACTGAATTTTATCCCGATTCTTTATCTGAAACTTCCGCGTCAGGCACTGCATAAGTGTTCTCCGTCTGAATCAAAAGAAAAATGGGCCAATATGCCATCCGAAGAGAGGAAACACTACCCTGAAGAATGGAAAAAAAAGCTGCTTGGATATCTCGACAAGAGAGTGCCGGAACTGAAAAAAGCCGGGCTTTGGGATATTTCATACTGTTACGGTTTTGATGAAGCCAATCCGACCGAATGGGACGCCTGCGCCGAACTATGCAGTGCCATAAAGGAAAAATATCCGGACATCAAAATCATCAGTACGGCATATGATCAGTCATACGGCACAGACAGCGTAATGGGGAAAGCGTTGACCGGATGGATACCAACCGCCAGCAATTATAATTATTCCCTTGCGGAAAAAGTCAGGAAAACCGGAAAACAGGTATGGTGGTATGATACCGATATGACAATTGACAGGGATAAACTCGCGGATATAAGAGCCCAACTCGGTTCGCGTTCGTTTGCGAATAATGTTGATGGATTTCTAGTATGGACGGTGAATCGCTGGTACAGCAATAAAATCCCTATTATAAACGGACCATATACCAAATGGAATCCTGATTCATGTGATGGAACCAACGGCGGCGGCAGTTATTTCTGCGCGGGCCCAAATGGGTCATTTCTCCCGACAATGCGCGCGGAGGCAATGCGCGACGGCCTTGAAGATTATGAATATTTCTATCTTCTGAAAAAACTTTTTTCTGAATTGAAGGGAAATAATCCTCTGAAAAAGGACGCTGAAAATATCCTTTCCTCTCTGAAAAAAGAAGAAGGCATAAAATCCGAGGAACTCCGTGAACTGCGTGAAAATACCGGGGACTTGATAGAAAAGATTCTAAAACAATCAAAATAACAGGATAAATTCCACGGTTGAATTATTCAGGCGCAATGGTATGATTAGGGACGGAGTCCCCATTATGCGCCTGAATTTCGATAGAAAAATTATATTCCTGCTGATAACGGTATTTGCGGCGCTTCTGCTGAGAATACTGTATATGGCGCAGTTTGCCGATTCTCCGCTCTTCGGGATTCCTCTCGGGGCGGATGTGCAGGAATATGACAAATGGGCAAGGGAAATATTTTCCGGGCGTATTCTCTGGGTTGAACCTCAAATACATGCGCCGCTTTATCCGTTTTTCCTTGCCGCCCTTTACAGCCTCTTTAAGATGGATTACCTTTATGTGCGGCTCTTTCAGTCGATGATATCCTTTCTGGCGTTTATTCCGCTTTACTTTATCCTGTCCAAAATGCGCAGAGAGGATGAAAATAGAAAAGATTTTATCCCGGAAATATTTATACTGTTGGCGGCATTATATACGCCGCTGATTTATTACCAGGCGGAACTTGTCAGCGAAAGTCTGCTTCTGCCGCTGATTTGCCTTTCCGTTTATTTCATCTATAAAGCCGAGAAGAACATAAAGAACAGAGACGGGATTCTGTTTTTCATGACAGCGGGAATACTTGTGGGGCTCGCGGCGATAACTCATCCTTTATCGCTGTTTTTCATATTCTTTGAAATAGTCTATCTTGTTGCAAAATCTTTTGGAAAATATCTCGGCGGCAACGAAGCGCCGCCCTCCCCGGTGGAGGGATTTGCTTCGTCAAATCCATCTTCCGGCCCAAACAAAAGATGTTGTGAAAAACTCCTGCTATTTAAAACCCCTCTGATATTTGCCATAGCGGTGTTTGTGATAATAGCACCGGTTTGCGTTTATAATTCGTGTATTTTGGGGAAAGTAGAGTTTATACAGAAAAACGGGGGATTTAATTTTTATTTAGGCAACAACCCGGACGCGAACGGGCTCTGTTATCTGAGGCCGGGGCCGGAATGGGACAAGGCTCACCTTGAGGCCGGAAAAAATGCCGCTGAAAAGGGAATTTCGAAAGACAGATTGTTCATAAATGAATCATTTAAATATATCGCGGAACATCCTTTTAAATGGATTAAAACACTTATCCTGAAGGATTTTTATGTATGGAATTTCAGGGAGTTTCCGGCGGGCGCGGACATGCCGGAGATAAGATATTTTACAGGCATTCAAAAATATACCGCATGGTTCGGGGGAATATTGCTGGTGCTGGCGCTTGCCGGGCTTATCAGGGGCATTTCATGCGTAGAATTTATGAAGAAGTACAGACATTTCCTGATACTGGCTTTTTCCTTCTGGCTCGCTCAGATAATATTTGTAACGAGCGGCAGGTACAGGCTGCCCATGTATCCGGCGTTTTTTATTTTTGCCGCATATATGGTGACGGTTTTTTATTCACGGCCCGAAATTCTGAAGAACACCGCGATATTGTTTATCGCGGCGCTGATTGTATTCGTCCCCTTCCCGTCAATTGACAGAGAAAAGGAAAACGCGGAAGCGGCAAGTGTCCTTGGAGAGGCTTTTGCCATGTCCGAAAACAACGGCAGGGCAATGGAATATCTTCAGAAAGCAATTTCCGGCCCCGTCAAATGGTCGAGAAACTACAATCTCATGGGAACGCTGTTCATGAAAAGCGGCTCTTATGAGGATGCCGTCAGAATGTTCAAAAAAGCCGTGGAAACAGACAGGGAAGACCCTCTGGCGTATATGAATATCGCGATATTGTATTCCGAAAAGAATAACAGGGAAAAAGCTGAAGCGTATTTCAAAAAGGCTTTCGCTAAAAATCCCGACTCACCGGAATTGCTCTACAATTACGCCCGTTTTATTTTCAGGAACGGAAAAAGTTCAGAGGCCTGCGAGATGCTGAAAAAATGTCTGAAGCTTGACCCCGCCAACAGAAAGGCCCTCAACAATATCGGAGTGATATATCTGCTAAGAGGAAATTCCAGAGAAGCTGAAATTTATCTGTTGAAAGCACATCGTCTTGAGCCTTTCAATCCGGATATCCTGACAAATCTTGCCGCGGCGTATTATTCCGCCGGAAATTATACTGAGGGAAACAAGTATATTTCAAAAGCGCTGGAAATAGACCCCAACTGTAAAAGAGCGTTGCTCCTCAAGGGACAGAATCCAGCCTTGTAATGTTCTTCAAATTCGTTTGCGTCAAAGAGCAGGATACTTATTTTTCAAAAAGCTCAATAAAATAATGCAGGGGATGAGAAAAATTTGCAAATGATGTTAGATTAAGGATTTTAACTGAAAAATGGGATTGAGATAACGTTAAAATCATAAACAAGTTGGTTAAGGTATGCACAGATACAGGACACATAATTGCAGTGAACTTAAGAAAAGCGACACAGGGAAAAAAGTAAAGCTCTCGGGTTGGATACACAGCGTTCGTGATCACGGGGGGATTATTTTTATAGATTTGAGAGACCATTTTGGGCTGACACAGGTGGTGATCGACCCCAAGCGGGAGTTTTATAAGGCACTCGAACACTGGAGAGTTGAGACTGTTGTCTGCTTTACAGGTGAGGTTACGGAAAGAACCCCTGAGACTATAAATCCCAAATTGGAAACCGGCGAAATAGAGCTGGTGGCTGAGGAAATGGAAATCCTGGGAGAAGCAATAGTCCTTCCGTTCCAGATAGCCAAGGAGGAACACGCTCCGGAAGCAACACGCCTCAAATACCGTTTTCTTGATCTCCGCAGGGAGAAACTCCATAAAAACATTATACTTCGTTCCAAAGTAATATCTTTTATCAGAAAAAGGCTTTCCGAAATAGGGTTCAATGAATTCCAGACGCCGATACTGACGAGCAGTTCACCGGAAGGGGCCAGGGATTATTTGGTACCCAGCCGTCTCCATCCCGGTAAATTTTATGCGTTGCCTCAGGCACCTCAACAGTTCAAACAGCTCCTGATGGTCGCCGGTTTCGACAGATACTTTCAGATAGCGCCCTGCTTCAGGGATGAGGATGCCAGGGCCGACAGGTCGCCGGGAGAATTCTACCAGCTTGACGTCGAAATGAGTTTTGTCACACAGGATGATGTATTCAAGATTATTGAAGAACTTATGGCGGAACTTTTTAAGACTTTCAGCGACAAAAAAGTCGATGACGCTCCTTTCATAAGGATTCCATACAGGGAGACCATGAGACGCTTCGGAACTGATAAGCCTGATTTGCGTAACCCCCTTGAAATGATAGATGTAACAGCGTCTTTCGTCAACAGCGGCTTTAACGCTTTTGCGAGTGTTGTGAAAAATGGGGGTGTCGTGAGGGCCATAAAAGTACCGGGTATTGCCGGACAGCCTAGAAAATTCTATGACGACATGATAGCCTTTGCCCAGTCGGTCGGAGCAAAGGGCATGGCTTACATCATCTGGACAGGGGGAGAAGAAAAAAGCCCTATAGTCAAGTTCATGAGCCGTCAGGAGATAGACAGCCTTAAGGAAGCAGGAAAAATCCAGGATGGCGATGTCATGTTCTTCCTGGCTGACAAAGAGAAAAAAGTCATGGAAATAGGCGGCGCGGTCAGAACTGAACTCGCGGTACGCCTAAATCTTATAGATAAAAATGTCTTCAAGTTCTGTTGGATAACCGATTTCCCGATGTACGAACTCGATGAGGAAACAGGACAAACTATTTTCAGCCATAACCCGTTCTCAATGCCTCAGGGAGGAATGGATGACCTGCTGAAAAAGAACCCTCTGGATATTCTCGCGTTCCAGTATGACATAGTCTGCAACGGAGTAGAGCTTTCAAGCGGCGCTATCAGAAATCATCGTCCGGATATCATGTACAAGGCATTTGAGATAGCGGGTTACGCAAAGGAAACTGTAGATGAAAAATTTGGCGGCATGATAAGGGCGTTTATGCTCGGCGCCCCTCCGCACGGCGGTATCGCCCCGGGAATAGACAGAATAGTAATGCTTATAGCCGATGAGCCGAATCTCAGGGAAGTAATAGCGTTTCCGTTCAACCAACAGGCACAAGACCTTATGATGAACGCGCCTGCTGAAGCTACTTTGAAACAGCTCCGCGAGCTTCATATAAAAATAGCGTTGCCGGAAAAAAAGGAAGAAAAAAAAGCGCATGAGGGACAGCCCCCCGCGGCGACATAAGTTTTAATTTAAAAAAACAGCGAAGCGAATTATGCCGGAAAAAAAATCACACCGCCATGGCGGAGGTTTTAAAAAAACCGTTTTACTGTTTCTCTCTATCGCCATGCTTTTTTTCTTCTTCTGGAAAGTAAACAGTCTTCTGAATGAGTATTTCGGCAAGGAAAACAGATATGATAAAACTATCAGGAACATTGCCAAACGCTACTGCATAGATTCGCGCCTGCTGAAAGCTGTCATCTGGAGAGAAAGCCGCTTCAACTCGGGCGCCCGCGGAAACAAGGGCGAAATAGGGCTTATGCAGCTGATGAGAAAAGCTTCCGTTCAGGACTGGGCCAATTATTACAACGTTGAACTTCCCTGTGAAGGTGTCCTGTACAATCCCGAACTCAATATTGAAATAGGGGCGTGGTATCTTTCGAGGGCACTCCGGAAATGGCAGGATTTCGGGCACGCCGAGGAGCTGGCGCTTTGCGAATATAATGCCGGCAGAAAAATGGCGGATAAGTGGAAACCCGACAATAAAAGCGAAGACATGACGGATAGAATAAAAATAGATTCGACCCGTGATTATGTGGAAAAAATCATGGAAAAATATTCCGAATACTGTAATAAAAAACGTTAAAGAGAAAGAAAATTATTATGAGGGCCAAGCTTTTTTCCGGTATTATGTTTCTGCTCCTGTCTTTTTCATGGGCATCCTATTCGGAGCCGCAACCCGACAAAGGTACTTTCTGGAAAGATGATTTCAGCGCGACTAAACTCAAGGACAAACTGCTTTTTCCAAAAGGCTGGGAACTTAGAACAAAAATGGGCACTCCGGCATCCAGTTTTTTCGTAATAAAAGACGCTGAAGGCAAAAATATTCTGAATGCAAAATCAGACAAGTCTACAGGGACACTGCTTAAAAATCTTTCAGGTAAAGTAGATCTTAAAAAGACCCCCGTGGTAAAATGGTCGTGGAAGGCAAGCGTTCTCCCTAAGAACGGGGATGGCCGCTATTCCGACAAGGATGATCAGGCCATAGCTCTTTACATCGGCACTGGGCGCTTCTGGCAGCAGAGCGTGGCTTACAGGTGGGAAACGGATACTCCTTTGAATTGCGAAGGCAACGTAAGTTACGGCGCAGGTATGGTAAAGGTAAAATGGTACTGCGTACGAAACAAGAATAATGAATTGGAAAAATGGTATGTTGAAGAGAGGAACATAGCTGAAGACTTTAAGAAAGCTTACGGTTTTCTGCCGGACGATATAGCTGTGAGCCTGGTAAGCAACAGCCAGTACACGAAATCACAGGCGGAAGCTCAGGTTGGCTGGATTGAATTCATTCCTGCTGAAAAAAAAGAATGAGCTTTTTCTTAATTTAAGAAAATTATTCTTTTATGTTCGTAAAATTGCCGATTAATTTATATATTATCAGTTCACGGCCTTACTGTAATAATCGATTTTATTAAATAAATATTGGACTGTAAACGTGATTTTTGACGAATTTCTGAAAAAAATCTGTACTCCTCCGGTACTGGCTGAAAAAGACCAGTTCCTTATCAAGCTTGCGGATTCCGAAGAGGAAATAGAACAGGCTATGCGTCTGCGTTACAGGATATTCAATCTGGAACAGGGCAAAGGCCTTGAATCAGCCAACGGAATAGACAGAGATGAATTCGACGAATATTGCCTGCACCTGATTGTCATCGAAAAGAAGACAGGTGAGCCGGTCGGTACATATAGGATACATCTTGGCCCCGTGGCATCTTCCGCCATAGGTTTTTACTCCGCTAGAGAATACAGCATTCCAGACCTTGGCAAAATAGCCAGTGAAGCAATAGAAGTCGGCCGCTCATGTGTATCCCCCGGCTACCGTACAGGGGCCGTCGTAGCGCTTTTGTGGCTGGGCATAGCGGAAATCCTGATCAGATCTAAATTCACTTATCTCCTGGGATGCGTAAGCCTTGAATCCACAGAACCTGTTTCAGGCTGGGCCCTCTATAAGCATTTTGAGGAAACAGGCAAGCTCTGTGATATGCTGACAGCTGAACCGATGCCGGGCTTTGAGCTTGAAAAAGCCTCTCCCGAAAGCATCAGCCAGCTGCTCGAAGACAAACGCGCCGTTTCCAAGCTCATACCTCCTCTTTTCAAAGGGTATCTCAGGCTCGGCACTAAAATATGCAGCAAGCCGGCTTTCGATAAGGAATTCGGCACTATAGACTTCCTCATCCTTCTCAATACAAAAAAACTCCCGGACAGATACGTTCGCCATTTTTATTGTGAAAAGGAGGAGGATAATTGACGATGGCGTTTTTCAGACGTATTTTTCGTATTATCGCTCTTCTCGTCTGGTTTATTCTCACAGGTTTGATAGCGCTTCCTTTCCAAATCGGAGGATGGAAAAACATAAGACGCGTAAGCTTTGTATCCCGTATGTGGGGAACAGGCGTAGCATGGATAATAAATCTTAAAATAAACCTGATAGGCGACCTTTCCTCTTTCAAGGGAGGGCTTATAATATCGAATCATCAGGGATATATCGATATCGTTACCCATTCAGCCGCGTTTCCCATAAGATTTACTCCGAAAGCGGAAATAGCCAGATGGCCTTTTCTAGGTCAGATGCTGGGGCTGAGCAGGCCGATATGGGTGGACCGCACTTCCAAACAGAAATCTTCGCTCCTGCTTGAAAAATTCCGCGATACCATGGAACATGGCATTCCCCTGATTGTTTACCCGGAAGGAACAAGCGATAATGCCGCAAACGGGCTGCTGCCTTTCAAATCAACCCCTTTTGAGGCGGTGATAGCAAAAAAAATCAGTATGCTCCCCATTATTACGGTTTATCAGTCCCCTCCCGGCTATGACTCTGTGGCATGGTACGGAGATATGACACTGCTTCCTCATATCTGGCAATTACTCTCTTATCCTTATATCCTTGCAAATATCTATGTGTTGAATATAGTATTGCCGGACAACAGAAACAGAAAAGAATTGGCGACCTGCATTCATGATCTGATGGATAAAGAGTGGCAAATAAGGAAACAGATCTCATAAAGGATAAATGATGAGTAGAAAATTCAGCAGAAGATTAAGGACTTTCAAAGAGTGGATTTTACCGTTTTCAACGGCATGGGAACTTTTATTGGACATTCCTTTTCCAGGAAGCCTTAAATCACAAGATGATGTGGAAAATTCTTCAGTTCTCATGAGTTTCCCTTTAGTAGGCGCTTTTCTAGGAATACTCGGTTATATTCTCGCGCGTTTTCTTCTGGCATTTTTGGGCAATTTCGCGGCTTCAGTTGTTTTTTCAATATTATTCGCTTCATTTCTGGAATTTATAACCAAAGGCCGGAACCTCAGCATTTTATCATCATTTATTGAAAACCGTTTTGACGGGACTTCAACTTATGATTCGTTCATGAACCTCAGTGATAATTTCAATGCCCAGAGATCTCCCGCCGGAACAATTTCAATAATTCTGCTTTTCATATTCAGGGTTTTCTGTTTTGCCGTTCTGGTTTCTCATGGCTGCGCGTTCTGGATTATTTCCGTGCTTATCGCGGACTTTACCGTGCAGGCGCATCTTGCTACCGGGCCTGACATAAAAACAGCCCAGCCTCTTCTCGAGGTTGAGGAAAAATTCATTTATCAGCCGTGGTTTACGGCAGCGGCAATCATTTTTTTAAGTTCCTTTCCTGATTTTATAAGTGCCGTTATAGCTATAGCCGTTTCGTTTATATTCGCGTTTCTTTTCAAAAAATACTGTATGGAAATTCTTGAGGGCGTATCGGGAAAGATTACGGGTTTCGCCGGATATGCCATTGAGACAATCATGCTTCTGGCGGGCATTGTTCTCCTGATAAAATCCTGACGGCCGATGTTCATGGAAAACAGCATAAATCTTCTGATGGAAATGGATCATGATAATTTCAGGTTTCAGGTAAGTGCCAACCCTTACGAAAAAAATACATGCATCCTTTGGCTGACGGATAAAAAAAAACCGGGACCATTCAAGGCTTTGGGAAAATTTTCCGCTTTCGACAGAAAAAAAATCCTTGATTTTGCCGTCAGATATTCCGCCAGTAAAAGTCTCAGGGATGAAGTGGAAAATAAGAAGTTCAAAGTGAAATTGAACTCGATTTCCCTCAGTTACTTTCACAAAATAGAAAAGACAATTCCCTCTAACCGGGAAAGCGCCTACAGAAACCTTTTTGGCCTGGACACGAAAATAGAGCGGGGAAATCTTTCAAGAAGAATGAAAATGATGGCGAAAAAGTTTCATCCCGACCTCGGCGGAAATACCTTTGCAATGACCCTGATAAACGAAGCCTATAATTATCTTCTTCAATACACACAGGCTTAGAAAAAATCGTCATTTCACATCTATGATTATATTGTCGATAAGCCTTGTCGGACCGAAAAAAGCGGCGGCGGCTAAAAGTATTCTGCCTTCTTTTTCAGTTGCCGGCTTCAGAGTATCCGCGTCAACAGCTTCCACATAATCGACTTTACCGCCGAAAGCAGAAATTTTACTTTTGATTTTATTTATTATTTCTTCAATATTGAGTCTGCTGTTTTTAACGTCATTTTCGGCTGAAAAGAGGGCCTGCGAAATGGAAAGGGCGTTTTTTCTTTCATCGGGACTGAGGTATTTGTTTCTTGAGCTCATCGCCAAGCCGTCCTTTTCTCTGACTATGGGGGCGACAATTATTTCCAGCGAAAAATTGAGATCGCGTGCCATACGTTTTATCACGGCAAGCTGCTGCGCGTCCTTCTGCCCGAAAACAGCCATGTCCGGAAGCGTGGCGTTGAAAAGTTTGGCGACTACCGTAGTAACACCCCTGAAATGTCCCGGTCTTGACTTGCCGCAGAGACCTCTGGATAAATCTTCCTCAGAAACCCATGTACTGGCATTTCCGGGGTACATTTCCTCCGGCGAAGGAGCAAATACCGCATCAGCTTTTCCTGATTCGCATAGCTGTCTGTCGCGCTCGAAATCACGGGGATATTTCTCAAAATCCTCATTCGGCCCGAACTGGGTGGGATTTACAAATATTGTCACTACCACGGCATCGGCTTTTGAACGGGCTGTGTCAATAAGGGAAAGATGCCCTTCATGGAGAAAACCCATCGTAGGCACGACGGCTATGCTTTTGCCTTTTTTCTTCAGTTCCTTTGAAAAGGACTGCATTTCAGAAATGGTCCTGATAATTTTCATATTCTCAATCCCTGACGGGGATATTGTGTTTTCTCAGAAAATCCTTTGTCTCCGGCACTGTAAAGGTTCCGAAGTGGAAAATGCTGGCGGCCAGTACCGCGTCGGCTTTACCTTTTTCCAGCACTTCAAGCAGATGTTCGAGACTGCCCGCGCCTCCTGAAGCTATGACAGGGACATTAACGGCCTCGGAAACGGCTTTTGTAAGTTCGCAGTCATATCCGTCTTTAGTCCCGTCGGCGTCCATGCTGGTAAGAAGTATTTCACCTGCCCCGAGCTCAACGCCTCTCCGCGCCCACTCCACAGCATCAAGGTCAACAGGATGTCTTCCGCCATGAGTATAAACCTGCCATCTGTTTTTTTCGCCCCGCACTCTCCTGGCGTCAATCGCAAGCACAATGCACTGGCTGCCGAATCTTTCAGCGCCTGCCCTTATGATATCGGGATTTTTCACGGCCGCTGAATTGACGGAGGTTTTATCGGCCCCCGAGGTCAACATCAGGCGCATGTCTTCGACAGTTCTTATTCCGCCTCCCACGGTAAGCGGGATGAATACTTTTTCGGCGGTGCGCCGGACTACGTCAACCATGGTGGCCCTGTTATCGCTGGTTGCGGTAATGTCCAGGAAGACTATTTCATCGGCGCCCTGTTTATTGTATTCAACAGCGGCCTCGACAGGGTCTCCGGCATCCACCAGATTTACGAAATTTATGCCTTTGACAACTCTTCCGTTAGTTACGTCAAGGCATGGTATTATCCGTTTGGCAAGCATATTTCAGGTGTTTTCCTCTCAGGCAATGTTAAGCATTTTAACGGCTTGTTTGCCTTCGTGAAAAGCTTTGAGGTTCAACTTTACGACTTCCTGTTTATCCTCGAAATTTCTTATGATGGCTTCTTCAAATGCCTTGTCAAAGTCTTCCTTGTCATTGCCCTCAAGGAAATAATCTATGAGCGCCACGGAGAGAGCGCCGAGAATGACTGAATTGGCGTATTTTATATCGCCTGTGGCTTTGGCAATGTCCGAAGCTTTTATGGCAAATACTTTTTTATCAGGCCCGCATTTCGGTTTTTCTATTATGCTGCTGTCATAGAGGAGGACACCGTTTTCCTTTAGTTCCGGCAGAAACTTATCCATTGACTGCTGGTTCATGACTATGAGCAGGTTTATGTCCTTGTCGATTATGGGTGAAGAAACTTTGTTCCTGCTGAGGACTACGGAACTGCTGGCTGTGCCGCCGCGCATTTCGGGCCCGTATGAGGGAAGCCAGGTTACGTTGAAATTGCGGAGCTGGCCCATAAGGGTTATCATCAGTCCCAAGCTCAATATGCCCTGCCCTCCGTAACCCGCGCACTTAATCCTTCTTTCCTTATTGAAAACCTCCGACTCATTTTTAAAGCTCGAATCCTTGCCTATTTTTGACTTAAGGGGATAAAGCAGTTTTCTCACAGTTTCCTTGTCATAAATGCCCTTGGGCCTTTCGATGGGCTCTCTTTCGGCGCCGATATCCTTGAAACAGTTCAAGGGAAAATAAGGAATCATATTTTTTTCAATCCACCTGTCTGTTTCGGTAGCGGTCATTTTGAGGTTTGTTGGACATCCGGCAAGAAATTCTATAAGAGAAAAGCCTTTGTGCTCCTTCATATACTGAATGCCTTTTCTCAGGGCTTTGCGGGCGTTCATGATATTTTTAGTGGAAGTCAGAGCGACCCTTTCCACGTATATCGGCGAATCAAGGGCGGCGACCATTTCAGAAACTTTCAGAGGATAACCCTCGTTGCTTATGGACCGTCCGTAGGGGCATGTCACTGTTTTCTGACCGGGCAGCGTAGTAGGCGCCATCTGTCCCCCGGTCATCCCGTATATGCCGTTGTTCACAAAACACACGGTAATATTTTCGCCCCTGTTGGCAGCCTGTATGAAATCATTGAAGCCTATAGCTCCCAAATCCCCGTCCCCCTGATACGAAATCACAAGGCTGTGAGGATTTGCCCTCTCTATTCCCGTGGCGACAGCCGGGGCGCGTCCGTGAGGCACCGAAATGCCGCAGGCATCAAAATAGTAATACGCGAACACTGAACATCCCACAGGAGAAAGTATCACTGTATTATCCTGTATTTCCATATCGCTGATGGCTTCAGCTATGAGTTTATGCAGTATGCCGTGCCCGCAGCCGGAACAGTAATGCATGTTCTTCTTGAAAATCCCCGGCCTCCTGTCAAACACATCAAAAAATCCACCGGGCCTCTTATATAAAGTTTTTTCCGTCATATCAACCTCTGCCTGCCTTGATTATTTCGTAAGCTTTCCGGGTTATTTCATCAATTGAAGGAATATTCCCCCCCATTCTGGCATAAAGATGAACAGGTCTGCTACATTCTATGGTCAGTTTGACATCGTCAATCATCTGTCCGTTGCTCATCTCCACACAGAGAAAATTCGAGGCGTGTTTCGCAAGCCTGCGCATCTCGTCAACAGGGAAAGGAAACAGGGTAATGGGCCTTATCATGCCGGCCTTGACGCCTTCGGAACGCAACTTGTCCACCACCGAATGTATCAGGCGGCTTACAATTCCGTATCCTGTTATTATGAGTTCCGCGTCATCCGCCATATATGTTTCGCTCATCTGCTCTTTTTCGCTTATGAGCCTGTATTTTTCCTGAAGTTTAATGTTCACTTCCTCAAGCGCGTCATAGTCGAGGTATATTGAGGTAAGAAAATTTCTCCTGCTCTTTTTCGTCCCATCGAGGGCCCATTCAGGTATTTTTTTGGTTTCTATGGGCTCGGGAAGAGTTACGCTTTCAAGCATTTGCCCGATAACACCGTCCGTCAGGACATACACCGGAATACGGTAATTATCCGCCAGGTCAAAGGCTTTCACAG
>MHBF01000105.1 GCA_001803225.1 Lentisphaerae bacterium GWF2_44_16
AGCCGAAGATTCATCACAAGTGTCCCCATCCCTTTTTTCTGAGCTATTAGCCGAAGATTCATCACAAGTGTCCCCATCCCTTTTTTCTGAGCTATTCTCATGGATGAAGCCAAGAGCGAAGTAGGTCCGTCCATGTCGGTTCCCTGCATAGCTCCTACGGAATCAGCAATCGGAGAACCTGAAATTCTACCATCGGGGGTAGCCCCTATATACGCACCCAATGGCGCATACGTGACAAACATTATCACTCCCGGAATACAAGGCCCGTCTCCGCGCCAAGACCTGTAGGAGTTTATTTCAGAAAAAATGAATTCGCTCAATTCAGATGCAATGCTATCAACTTCCTCACTACGATTCCCAAATTTCCGAAACTTCATTATCTGCCTGAATTCTTTCTCATATCCCTGATAGTTTTGATTAAGCATTTTGATAAAATCGGCTTTGGTAAGTGCAAGTTCGCCATTAAAAAGTTTCCGCAATGTAAACAGGGAATTAAACACATTGCTCATTCCAGCAACATTGATGACACTTCCATTATATCTGGCTCCTCCTGCATTGAATTCGACGCTCTTTTCAATGCAGTCGTCAATGAACAGGCTCCTTACAAGCTGGGGTCTGTACAACGCCATGTGCCGCTGGTTCATATTCGAAGCGTTAATCGCAGTTTTTATATTACGGGTAATATCCGATTTAAACACGGACATAAAATCTTCAAATGAAGCAGAAGTCTCCACATTCAATTTTATAGTATTATCAAGTACATCAAGAAGATTTATCCCGGCATCAATGGAACCTATGTTTGACAAACCATCCACCATCAGCTCCGTACATCCGCCAAACGCGAAATCATTCATGTCAGTGCTATTCGAGCTTTCCCTGAAGGGAATATTTTCAAGATACGCCTTCTCGTTATACAACGAAGGGTTCGGACTTCCGTTCTGCCAGCTGTCAAAGATAATGCCCCAAAACCTTTCAGGCATTGAATCGCATATCCTTATTCCTGTATTGGGGCGTCTGTATCTCTGTTGTGTTTTTATGCAGAGATACGTCAGTTCATTATAAGCATTTTTTCCGCCTAAAATCATATGCCATCCATTCTGAGCATCGACATTGCGCCACAATGCCTCAAGCAGTTCCTCTACCTCTTCTGTCGTGATAATTTTATTCTCCATGTCATAGCTGAAGTAATCAAACATATACTGATCGAAACGCCCGATTGAATCACATCCGTCAATGTAGTACATGAAATTAAAAGACAGCATAGCCTCGTAAAATGATGATGCCTTTTTCAGTGGTACTTTTTCAAAAGCATTGATGAGTTTTTCAAGCTTTTTATCAGGGGTCTTTTTCAATTGTTTTTTCAATTCGGAGATACATTTTCCATGAAAAAAGATTATACTTTCGAGCGTTTCCTTCACAGCTTCGTAGAAATCTGTTTTCTCTTTATTATTCAAGTGCTCTGAAAGCCTGGCATTTATCCTTTCCAGATAACATTCAAGACCTTCTTTCAAAATCCGCTTGTAATTGATTATGGAATGAGTATAACCGCCCCCTCCTATCCTGTATTTCTGCGGTATATTTATCGCGCTGATCAAGTTCAACTCGTCTATTACTCTTCTGAAAATATCCTTCTCTAAACCATCAGTAATTTTTTCACATATTTCAGTCAGAGCATTAATATTCACAGATAAAGAGAATGAGTAATTATAATTGATTTTCTGCCCCGGGACAAGAGCCCATACAGATTTATCAGTTTCAGGATAGAGAAGACCGCCTTCATACGGCGCCGGAAGAGCATATTCGAAATACCTCTTGAACGCCCTTGCAAACCGCGCACTGAACGAAGCGTTTTTATCCTCAAACAGTCCCGCACCGAATATTTCACCGGATTTTCTGAGTAATTGTGATTCCAATGTTTCCTGAATTTTCATACTTCTCCATTTATACGGTATTGCCCGTTTCAAAAAGTGATTTATCGAGTTTCATATTGAAAGCCACTCTTCCAATTATAGGCGAACACTGCCATGAGCGCAATTTTCCTAAAATTTCAGATTTTTAAAGAAATCACCGGTATATCCGATATCCTTTGAAATATTATCCGCGCAGTTCAGGACGGCTTCCTCAAAAAAAGTTTTCCGGTCCGGGCCAAAACGCAGATACATTCCGGTCATTCCTGTTCCGGCACACGCATTGCCGTTAAAATCGAAAACAGGCGCGCCGATACAAAATGAACCGTTAATATATTCCTGATTATCATATGCTATTCCTGTTTCATGGACAGTTTTCAACTCTTCTCTGAGCTTGTCAAAATCGGTAATGGTGTTTTCCGTCAATGCCGGCATTTTGCGGGAAAGAAGTTTCCTTACCTCACTTTCATCCATAAACGCCATTACAGCTTTGCCGAAGGCATTCGCATGATAATAAACCCTGCTCCCGGGCACGACATGAAGAAAAAAGTCCGCTGACGGATTCACCGTATCAACAACCAACATCTTGTCGCCATCCGGTATCTGGAGTTGACATGTTTCCCCGATCTGTTCACAGAGTTTTTCAAGGTGTTTCCGGGCCCTGCGCCTAATCTCAAAGTTGGAATACAAACTCATCCCAAGAGTAAAAAAACGTGTGCTTAATTTGTAAGTGCCTTCTGTGTTTACTTCCGCATATCCTCTTTCCGTAAGTCTTTTTAATACACGGAAGACAAGATTTGTAGTGATTCCGAGAGTGCGCGAAAGCTCCGTCGGGCCGAAAGGTCGCGGGTTTTTCGCCATGAATTCCAATATGTCAAGCATGCTGTCAACTGCCGGCGCGGCATATTTCTTTTTTTCTTTTTCGATCTTATTCATAAAAATTACCTCAATGAATTTTCAAGTATGCCTATCGCGTCATCAATACCATTTTCAACAGGATTTAGTTGAGTAACTGGTTTCATATAAGTATATGTGTCCTTTGCAAGTTCATCTATCTTCTTCTTCCCTGGATTTTTCTTTTTCAAAGCATTGTCAAAAGTAAAAGCTTCGAAAAAATTCTGAAATGCCCTCACAATGTCCTTGTTACCATTGTCAATCATTTCCGCTATCCGCCTGTGTTTTTCAGGCATTGCTTTCGAGTTGAAATTCAAGACTTCTCCGTAAATGGAATAAAGCGCGTCCCCATGGGCTATTTCAGGAAAATGCCCGCTTATAACATGCGCGAGAGCATGTCCGAGTGAAACTATCGCATGATTAATGGCAATACCTGAATATGTATCGGCAAGCGCCATCCCGCAACGCGCTTCAAGGTTGGCAGGATTCCTGTAAACTTCAGAAAGATTTTCCACGATGAGCGAAATCGCTTTTTCCGCAAAGATATCGCTTACCGGACTGGCGGCCCTGGACGTATATGCCTCGACAGCGTGAGCAAAAGCGTCAAATCCTGTAGCCAATGTCATATCAGGGGGCACACTGAGCATGAGTTCAGGGTCGACTATGGACAATGACGGAATTATGAAAGGCGAGCCCATGCCAGGTTTCTGATGCGTCGCATTATTTGAAATCACGGAAAAACAGGTGCAGTGACTGCCTGTCCCTGATGTGGTATTTATGGCGACAACCGGCAAAGTTTTATCTGTAATCAGCGCTCCATCCATCGCGTATTTCCATATACTCCCCTCATGTGTAGCCGCAACAGCAATCCCTTTTGCGGTATCTATGGACGAACCACCGCCCAGGCCTACTATAAAATCACATTTTCCAGCCCTTGCCAGGCATCCGCCTTCATCAATAATCTCCACTGTGGGATTGGGTGTCACTTTATCGTAAATATCGCATTTTACGTCCTGTTCAACGATTAACGCCTGAAGCCGCTCCGCCAGTCCCGATTTAACAGAATGCTTGCCACAAACTATAAAGCATCGTTTTCCAAACTGCTTTACAAGTATTCCGGCTGTTGAAAGTTTACCCGGACCGAAAATAATACCTTCTGACGGTATGCGAAACTCAAAATTCATAATCCACCCTTTATTATATATGTATAATGACATATTATATATGTATAATGACATATTATATATAAAATACAATAAAAGTCAATAGGAAACCACACCGTAAAGAACTTTTCAGCAAAGATTTTCGGGGTTTTCGGGGAAGTCGTTGTAGGCGTTCCTGAGGCTTTCGGCGTATTTTTTCCCGGCGGAAAGAACACGGCCTAAATCGGCAAGAGGGATTTTGTTTCCCGGCGAGTTGAGTGGATTCTTCGCCGCGCCGACTGAAACAAGGCGCGCGAAGCGTTCGTAAAAGAGCTTAAGAGGCAGTCTCGTTTTCGTCAGAGGGTGCATGCAGTCGTGCAGGTCAAAGGGATTGCAGACAAAGCTGTCTTTTTCCTTTTCCCATGCGGAGCTTCCGGGCGACGGTGTACAGACAGTGATGTTAAACTGCGCCGAAGGCATATTTTTAATATAGTTTTCCATTGCGTCGAAATCCTGTTCCGAAAAATCAGGCATAACCATGAAGCCCGCAACTACGGCAATACCGCTTTCACGCATGAGCCTGTGGGCGTTTTCATTGTCCGCCACGGTAGAATGCTTCGAAACGCTTTTCAGCGTAGCGTCCGTTATGGCCTCAAACCCCAGAAAAACAGCATCCAGCCCGATATCACGCCATAATTTAAAAATATCAGGTTTGCGCAAAACAGTTGTTGAACGGGCCCAGGCAAAATACCTTTTATTTATACGGCGCGATTTAATGGCTTCGGCAAGTTTAACTATATGTTCGCTATTGCTGAAAGTTTCATCATCGCAGAAATAAACATTGTCAGGCTTCAAAGATGAAATTTCATCGGTGATTTTATTGACGTCCCTCGTCAGATGACGCCTGCCGCTGAGGCGGGGAACTACGCAGAAGGAACAGTCCATCGGGCAGCCGTAAGACGTTCTGAGCAGGGCCACGCTCGGAAAAATTGTCTTCAACTCCGTATGTTTTTCGGCAGGCCATATGCAGGAGTAGTTTTCATAATTCCAGAGGTCTCTTCTCGGAACAGGTATAGCGGCCATATCCGGATATTCGGGAAGAATGGCAACTTTATCGCTTTCGAATTTATCGCCGGTAAAAAGAACGTCCGGAATACCGTAAGGCTCCCAGCCCTCAGAAATCCTACCCACAAGTTCGCCAAAAGCCCTTGTTCCCTCCCCTCTGACAATGGCGTCAATGCATGGGATATTATAGTCATAAGGCAAAATCGTCGCGTGATGTCCGCCTGTTACGACAAAAGTATTTTCGAGATTTTTTTTGGCCAGCGCCGCAAGCTGTTTCACAATGGACGCTTCATGGGTATAAGCCGAAAACCCGATTATGTCAGGCTTGAAACTGTTTATTTTTTCAGAAAAAAGCTCGAACTGGTTTTTCTCAGCTAGGCGCAAGTCAAGCACTTTGACTTCATGCCCGGGCGGAACAACAGCGGCTATATAACCCAATTCAAGGGGCTCCATGAATATCAGAGGTTTAAGGCTGATAATCGTCTCAAGTCGCGGCTTGGGTTTGACAAGCAGAATTCTCACACTAAAATATCTCCATGTTTATTAAAAGATA
The DNA here is from genome assembly GCA_001803225.1 of Lentisphaerae bacterium GWF2_44_16. Classification (GTDB taxonomy): domain Bacteria; phylum Verrucomicrobiota; class Lentisphaeria; order Victivallales; family GWF2-45-14; genus GWF2-44-16. The sequence continues at coordinate 5,562 of MHBF01000105.1, forward strand.
ATTACACTTTGCCAAAGATAAAAGTAAAATAGAAAAGAAAAAGATGCTTTCAGAAGAAAACGGTAAAATAAAAATCCTGCTTGTAATACCGCTTTTCAACAATGCCGGGACCATAAAGGAGCTTGCAGTTGAAGTCCTGGAACAGGGATATTCCGTACTCATAGTAAACGACGGAAGCACAGACAATGGCCCTGAAATCGTAAAAGAACTCTGTCTGACATTGATAAATCATTCCGTCAACCGGGGAAAAGGCGCGGCAATAAAAACAGCCGCGGAATGGGCAGAGGAAAATCATTTCACTCATATAATAACAATTGACGCGGATGGTCAGCACCTGCCCTCCGAAATATCGATCTTCACCGAAAAGATAAAAGAAAATCCTCTTTCGATAATAGTGGGAAACCGCGATTTTGAAAAAGCCGGAGCTCCGGAAGCCAGCCGGGTTGGACGCGAAAATTCAAATTTATGGTTCAAACTCGCGACAGGCAGTTCACTCCCCGACACCCAAAGCGGCTTCAGAGCGTATCCCGTGGAAGCCATCCGCAAAATAAAATGTCTCGCGGAAAGATACAACTACGAAATAGAAATCATTGTGAGAGGCGCATGGGCCGGGCTTCCCGTCGTTCCGGTAAATATTTCAGTGAAGTATAATGAAGAAACAAAAAAGGCTTCTCATTTCCGCCCTTTCATGGACAGTCTGCGCTGTTCAAAAACTTTTGCTCTCCTTATTCTGAGAAATCTCCTGCCATGGCCCAACAAACTGCTCTTCGGCCCCTCCAGAAGCAAGACCATAAAAAATGCTTTCCGCAATCCGCGCGCCTTAGTGAAGATGCTCTTCACCGAAAGCACAAGCCCGTCTGAAATAATTCTAGCCTGCATGGCTGGAATACTTCTGGGAACGCTTCCGCTTATAGGCCTGCATCTGGTGGCTATAGCCTTTGTTTCGACACGGCTTCATCTAAACAGATTAATCGCACTGAACATAAGCCATATATGCGCTCCTCCCTTTGTCCCGGCGCTATGTATTGAAGTGGGTTATTACCTGAGGCACGGCGAGTTTCTATATGATCTGAACTGGCAGACCCTCGGCAGGGAATTCATGAACAGATTCGGCGACTACCTTCTGGGGGCAACTGTTTTCGCGCCTGTCTTCGCTGTCTTCACTGGACTGGTTATTTTCATTATATTATCGTCATCAAAACTTTCAAGGAAACTTAAAAATGGATAACGGCAAAAAATACAAATCTCCCAATTACGGAGGATATCTGGGATATAAGATATTCCATTGGGTAATCAGCTGTGCCGGTGTAAGACCGGCTTATGTCCTGCTTGCGTTTATAGTGCCGTATTATGTTATCATCCGTCAAAGCGCCAGGTCTTCCGCGTCATTCTATCTCAAAAAACGCTTTCCCAATGACTCATCCCTGACACGCTTCTTCAGAACAATAAAATACTTTTATATATTCGGACAGGTACTGATTGATCAGGCCGTCACTGGAATACTGGGCGAATCTGTCCTCTCCTTCGAGTTTCCGGAAGGACAAAAACTTCTGAAAATAATCAAACGGAAAAAAGGCGCTCTGTTACTGACCACTCATCTTGGCAACTGGCAGACCGCAATGGGCGCAATGGGAGATTTCGCTGAAAATGTATCTTTTCACTTCCAACTGGAAGAACATACTTCGGGGCGGCATTTTTTTGATCTCTCCAACAAGCGGGACAAGTTCAGAATAATATCCCCCTCGGCATTTCTAGGAGGCATGGTTGAAATAACAAGCACCCTGCTCTCCGGCGGCTGTGTAGCCACCATGGGCGACCGCGCATGGGGCTCAAAAACCAAAGAGGCCCTTTTCTTTGGGAAAAAAGCTCTTTTCCCGATAACGCCCTATCATCTGGCACATTCCACTAATTCAGAAATTTTCATGATACTCCCGGTCAGAACAGGACGTCTCTCATTCCGTATTGACGCCGTAAACCTTAGCGAAAACATTGATCTTTCCTCAATTTCAAAGGATGAAGCAATCGACCGGCTTCTGAAGCGTTACGTCGAGAACCTTGAAAAATGCCTTCAGCAATACCCCTACATGTGGCTCAACTTCTACAATTTCTGGAGCGAAAAAGACGAGACCCTGACAAAATGATGCTTCATTTTCCGTTTTTCTCCTTTGCAGGGTCTCCGAAAAGGGCTTCCACAAGTTCAGCTTTTTTTACGCCCTTGCCATTTGAAGCGGCTTTCGGAAATTCATCAGGATTGAAATAAAGCCCCGGCCCTGTCGCTAGATAAGAGGCAATTTTTTTACCGTCCACCATTATGGAAAATTCATTCTTTTTTCCGAAAGTTCCTCTGATAGACCATTCTTTTCCGGCGTCTTCCGGAGAAACTTTCACTTTAAGAATGCCCTTGCTGATTATGCCTTTGGAGCTTCCGTCAGGCCCTACAAGTTCCGCAAGAGTGGAACTCGTATTCATGAAAGTCGGTTCACGTGTGATTGTCAATTCAGCGATTTTCTCAGGAAGCCTGAAAAATAAACGGCGTCCTCCCGCACGCTGTCCGGGATTATTATTCCACAACTGTACCCAGCGCAAGCCGTGTGAAACGCTGAAGTCCAGAAGCTGGATTTTCACGTCATTGAACACGAATTTGTAAACACCCGTATTCCCGTCGGAAAGAGTTATACGGAATGGTATATAGCCCTCTCCCTTTATTTCTTTTTCCATGATGGTTTCACCGGACGGTCCGCTTATTTTCAAATGCGCAGGCGGCATACCTTTTTCATTGCACAAACCGCCTTGCACCGTGAAACTTTTCCCGTCATTGTTCTGTACGAATATTTCCGTAGGTCTTGAAAGCACAGCAGAGAGTCCCTTTTCTATGAAACGGATCTTTACAGGCTTTCCGTAATCATTCAGGGCCGCAAGGAAAACCGGGATTCGCAATGACATATAGTCAAAGCCCAGGGATACCGCCCCGATTGTCCCGAAGCCGTCAAACAAATCTCCCGGCTTGTCCACAATGCCGTTCAGATAGTAGGTCAGGAAAAACATTCCGTATTCAAGATATTTCGGGTCCTTAGTAATGAAATAGGCATAACCCATAATGTTGATATTATCTCCCATAACCCGCCATATACTGCTGGTATCGCCATAGCCGTCAATGTACGCGTTTGCCCATAGCACTATACGCTCGGCGATTTCCTTATCGCCTGTAATGTCATAATATTTTTCGAGCCACGGCGCATAATTTTCCCATCCGCCTCCGCCTGAAAAAGCGCCTTTGGGGATTATTTTGCCTTTAGCGTTAAAATATGCGAGGGTATGATGGCAGAATGTTTTGTCGTTATTAATATTCTGATTTTCAAGCGTGTTCCTGACATATTTTTCGGCAATATCGAAATATTCCTTATCTCCTGTCGCCATGTATAAATCCATCAATGCCGAAGATGTCCCTGCAGCGCTTCTGCCATCGGATGGTTTCCTGAATTTCTCCTTGACGGACCTGCCCCACATCTCGGCGGTATCAAGACCTTTTCTGTCCCCGGTAAGATAGTAATAATAAATCATGAAGTTCGTCATGCTGTTGTAATCCATAAGGCGGTTTCCTGAATGCCAGTGACTGAGTCCTTTGTAATCGCAGAGCCCGCCTTTTATCTTGCCGTGCGGATATTCGAGTTTCTCATATTCCGGCGTTGTCCAGTTGCACATGTCGATGTCCATCAGATGACGGGCGCTGACGACTCCCCAGCGCAGGTACTTCGGATCTCCGCTCCTGATATAAAGTATCCATGGGACTGTCCCTGAGCAATGGTGATAACCTCTCCAGCAGCGGTAAGCATCATCCCATCTCCGGGTGCTGTAATTCCATCCTGTATGACTGTCGCCATAATTGAATTTTCCGTAGTCTTTCGTATGATCCTGCAAACGTCTTTCGCAGTCAAAAAGTTTTGACAGGGCCTTTTCCTCTTCTGGAAATTTTTCAGGAGACGCGGCCAGAATGCGTCCGAAAACGCCGCTTGCGCACATCCATTCGGGAGTCGCCATCACAAGCGGACTGTTTTGCCATAACGCCGCCATTTTGCCGCAGTCCTTTTCCGGTATATTGAAATCAATGAATATCTCGGCGCTTTTAGCGACACCCATACAATTTTCATATCTGCCGTTCCTGACATAACGCAGTTTATACTCCTCCTTCTTATCTTTCGCGGGGGATGTGTAGTAAACTTCAGGCACCTTGAAATCAAGTATCTTCCCTTCATGACAATACCAGAGGTACTGGCGGTTGGCATCAACAATTTTCCTGTCGGGCATGCTCACACCATGGGCAGGCCAGAAGTGATATGTCAAACTTTTTCCTCCCTGCGCTTCCAGCTCGTTGGGAAAGGTCTGCCAGAAATCGCTTACATACATCATGGCGGAAAAATCTTTGCCGCCAGTCCATGCCCATCCAGGAGAGCGTTTTCCGTCACCTTCGGCTTTCCACTTGCCGGGATTCTTTGCATCGGAGAGAAGGAGTTTGTCGTTGTCATATTGAAGGAGATATTCAGAGCTTCCGTCTTTCAGAGCAATTCTCTTATCAGTTCCTCCGAAAAGGACGTTCTCTGTTTTCAACGGCAAAGATATGCCTATATCGCTGAACTTAGCCTTTTCCGTATTCTCCGTTATCAGGAAAGTATAAAGCATTTTCACAAAGGGTTTGCCCTTGAAAAAATTGAGACGCACGGTATAGCGGCACATCTTTTCGCCCGTCCCCGAATAAAACCAGCCGTCTGCCTTTATCACCGAACGGACGGGGCCTTTCAGTTCCAATTTAACTTCGTCAGGCGCGCCGAGGGATGACGCGAAGAGTTTTCCATCCTTGTCTTTCAGATAAAGGCTGTGATTTTTATCATCCGCAGAAAGAACGTTTTTATTATTTACAGACACTGTATCAAAAAGATTAAATTTTTCTTTGCTTACAGTGAAAACGGCCGCGCCTGTATTTATTTCAAATCCTTTCGGACTTTCCTTTACGATTATGCCGTCTTTTACTTCTTCGGGACTTCCATCCGCAAGTTCCAGTTTCAGTTCTTCAGCTTTTTTTCCCTTCAAATCACAGAGAAAGTCAAACATAAGCCACTGGATGCTTTTATCCTGAGGCCATGTACAAAGCTCTTGCATCTGATACGGTATTTCATTGCCTGAGCTATCCTTCAATTTCAGCGTTGAAGCGTCTTTCAATTTTCCCTTCGGAAAAGGTACACTTAGTGTAAGAGGATATCCCTTAAACTCTCCTTTTCCAGGGTTATCCAGTTTCAGTGCCACCTCATCACATCCCGCGATAAAAGCGACGGACATTAAAAAAACGGCAATCCCCAGATTTAATCTCATAACAGCATCTCACTTTTATTTTGTTTCTATAATAATTTTCAATTTATCTACCACTGTCCGTTAGGCCCAGCTTCGCTGCCGAACCAGAACAAATAGGCGGTAATTTTCTCCGTAGTAGTACAATTGTAATTATGATTAACCGCCCATGAATATGAAATCAGCTGCCTGTGCCCGTCGATAAATAAAGCGTTTGTGCTTTTCCCGGCGTTATGAAAAAACCCCATGCCGTGATTCTCATTGCCCGTAACATTGTAGATATACCAATCCTCTGAAGATTGTATTACAGATTTCGACTCCGATATTATCATTGTTGACGATGGAGAAGTAAAACGATTCAGCCGATAAGGTTTGCTTACTGATGTGTTCCATGTACCTTCAACGTAATTATCAGAAGGACGCAGATTATATCCGTAAGTATTATACGCGTCTTTGCGCGTTCCCGCGCCCCATTCACCTCCGCTCCAGAATAAAACAAGGGAAGGATTCGGATCACTCATACAACGGAACAAACCAGTTTGATTGAGATAATTGTCGTTTATATAATTCCCCCAGAAATAATACTGGTTAGACGTGGTATCAACTCTTGTCGGAGGGAGCCATCCATTGAAATCGTTCACGTAATTCACAAGCCCTAAATGCTGCTGTTTCAAGTTATTAGCGCATTTGATTTCAGCCGCCTTATCTTTCGCGCTTTTCAGCGCAGGCAGAAGCAACGAAGCCAGTATCGCTATAATCGAAATTACAATGAGGAGCTCGATAAGCGTAAAAGCAATTCTCGATTTAATTTTATACATTTCAGTTTCCCTTATAATTTACAGATATCAGTATCTACTCTTGTGGAACAAAAAATCTCTCCGGCCTGTCTGAAAAATAATGTTTTTTCGGAGGCGATGTCATCCTGATTGTCAGTGACTTACTCAAGCCCTGAAGACAACACCATATTTTTCCCCTCTGGTCTGCTTGAGGATATGCTTCAAGCTGAATCCATTGCCCCGAAACTTCAGGATAATACCATTGCCTGAAAGCAACGACATTGTCTTTGTCATCAAGAAAGGCCAGGGAATGCGGCATATTGAGGCGTCCCAAGGCCTCCGCCACAACAGGCAAACCATCCGAAGATACTTGAAAATACAACGCGGAACCCCTCGAAAAATTCAAATCATTGTCCCACGCACATACCATTTTTACCGGACGGATGGACTGCATGGGGAGGCCCATCATGAAAATTTTCCCGTCACTACGTTCAAGGGTAAACTTTACTTCGCCGTCAAGCATATCAGGGGGCAGGATAATTTTACAATAAGTATAAACAGAATTATTTTTTCCGTCACCCGAAGTAAAAATCGAGTCCTCAGACACCTTAAGCTCCTGTGCAAGCTTTTTGCCGTCATGAGAATAAATGACGGCTTTATCCGGAGCCTGTTTCTTATCCTTTATCCCGAACCGTAGCTCAAGCGGTTTCTTTTCCTCGCTCTTTACAAAAAAAGTTACCTTTTTTCCGGTAAGCTCCCAGCGCGGATAAACAGCGCGGAATTCGCCTTTATGTGCTTTAAGCAGCGGTAATATATACGGAACAGTCTGCTGATAGTAGCCTCCCGCCGAATGCCTGGAGTACATATCGCATCCGTACATGAAAGAAGCATTATCACCTAAAACGCTCAAGCCTACTGCGTTCGCACACCCCTGCGCCCATTGAAGGAACAGAGGATTTCCCGTACCGGCATACGCAACCATAAATACGTCGTAGAGCGGATACCCCATCTGAGGAATAAAACAGGTATCTGCACCGTATTCCATATTTTTCAGAGGGTTGTCTCGAATGAGGCGGCTGGCCCATGCAACAGCTTTTTCTTCCGCTTTTCCGCTGCCTGTCATACGATAATAGTGGCTGAGCCAGGGGGCATAATCATACCAATTGCCATGACGGAAATATCCGTCCTCAGTCATAATGTTATCGACAATATGATCGAACTGGCGCTCTGCTAATTCACGGAAGTCCATATCCCATGTATCCTCATACAGAGTAAGCAGAGTATCCAGCGTTCCGGAAGCGCTGCGGGCAGAACGGGGACTGAAAACCGCACGTGTACATTCGCCCCATTCCAGAGACACGTCAAAAGGCCTGCGTTCCCCGGTCAAATATGTGTAATAATGCATGAAATCGCTCATGCTGTTGTAATCCATGATTCTTCCGCCTGAACTCCAAGGCACTATCCCTTTATAGTCGCACTGGGCGCCTTTTGTTTTGCCATCATAACCAAGTTTCTGCATCTCGGGAGTTGTGTAATGGCAAAAACCGATATCCGCACAACGGAGAGTATTTCTACATGCGTAATCAAAGTATTTGCGCTGGCCGCTTCTGGCAAACAGTAACCATGGAATACGCGGGCTGCCATGGTGGGTCAGACGCCAAGGGCGTTCCAATTGGGAAAAAGATTTTTTTTCCGGATGAAAATAAGTATTTGATCCGCCGTAATTCCACATCCCGTAAGAATATTTCTCGAGGATGCGTTCCCCGTCAAACCGTGCGTCCAAGGCTTCCTCAATGACCGGGAAAGAGTTTTTATCAACCGGAGCAATAGGACCGAAAGCCCCGCTTTTACACATCCATTCGGGAGTGGCATATACTATCGGTGGTTGATTTATGCAAGTGGCAACAGCGCGGACATTGTCCTTTTGCAGTTTTCTCAGATTAACGAAAATCTCGTTAGTTTTGGACACACCCATACCATTGGTTTTCCGGGAATGCCTGACATACCTGTAGTTACCTTCTTTACTTTTGCCTTTAAAATTATAGAACCATTCAGGCGCCTGAAAATCAAGATATTTGCGGTGGTGCATAAACCAGAGTTCGCCCAAATTATCGTCAGTCAGCACTTTGACGGGCTGGTCTTCGCCTTTTTCAGGCCAGATGTGAAGTTTTATCCTTCCCCTTTCCCCTTCAAGTTCTTTTGGATAATTCTGCCAAAAATCCCGCATTCCGATTGCAAGGGCAGCATCGTTTTTAGCGGATTTCATCTCTATCCATCCGTCAGCTTTCTCCCCGACTGAACAAATCGTTCCAGTATTCTGAAATAACTTATATTTATCTTTTTCATACTGGAGCAGAGAGGCGGAATTTTCTTTCATGTACATGTCCTCCGGTACTGTTCCGAAGCGGTATTCAATAATCCCGTCCCTGAGAGAAAGAGGAATGCAGATGTCGGATATTTTGGTGTCCCGCGAATCGGCGCAGAAAATGAAAGTGTTGACTATCTTTATCCGGGACACTCCGGCATAGGCGTAAATCCTCATTACGTATTGCGCTATTCCTGTGCCGTCTGCCGCCTTAAACCAGCCGGATGCCTTTATCACCGCACACAGCGGCCCGGACTGTTCAACGCTCACTGCTGAATTTTTATCCAGACTGCTCTCATAAATCTTGCCGTGCCGGTCGGCAATGTACGGGGAAACCGCATCAAGCAAAGGCGCGCCCGCTTTGCCGCCATTCATGAACCAGGCCTGGTGAATGCCATCGAAGCCGGATTTCAGGATTTCAAAACGGGCATTACCGGTATCGATGAAAATACTGTTTGCCTGTTCTTTTACAGAAACACTAGCGGTTATCGCAGGCGCAGGCGGCATTTTTTCACCGAATTTAAGGGTGTATTTTTTGTCCACAGCCGATCTAAGCTGAAAATTCACTCCCAGCCAGCGGACACTGCCTTTAGGACTCCACGTGGAAAGAACCTGTGTCTGACACGGCAACTGGTTGCCGGCAGCATCAAACAGCCGATATTCGGTTTCCATGTCCGCAGTTCCCCGCGGCATTGGAACGCCGGCGTAAACAGGACAGGGCATTTGCGAAGATATATATTTTGCCGTTTCCGCCGGGATATCAGCCAGGAGCGGAATGCTTCCGGCTTTGTCAACCGGAGCAGCCTTGACGCGTTTTAACGGATATTCTTTTTGCAGGATAAGTTTCCCGGACGGATTTTTAATCTGAGCCAATACTGAATATTCACCGGGACTCAGAGAACGCGTGTCGAGTTCCAAATCCATAACTTCGCCCTGCAATGGCAGTGAGGCGCTTTTGACTACCTTACGGGTCTTAGCGTCAAGTACCGATATCACGAGTTCAAATTTAACATTATCTTTATTCCTGCCCTGATCAGATACCCCAAACAGGCGTATACGCCCGTATGCCGCCTCGTCCATATCGTCATAAACATTCTTGTTCAGGAAAAATCGCATATCTTTTATCATTGCTTCCGGATATGCCTTGAGATAGGCGTCTCTGTCCTGTTCCGTCCCGAATACCAGCAGCCCCATCTGTTCCGGATTGGCATATCCGGGAAACATGGAACTTATAATTCGTTCCGGCGCCGTTGCCCTCCCGATGTTAAATGTTACACTGCGCCCGGATTTGGCACGACGGCCTATCGCCTTCAGCGGAATCGCTATTTCCGCAGTCCAGATATCATCTCCTATCCTGACTGCGCTCTGCCACTCGGTATCCCAGGCCATGTTACGGTTTTTCGAATCGCTTCTCGCGCCGCCCGCGCCGAGGATAAACTGAAACAGGTCAGCCCCATTGACAAAAAACATATCAAGGCAATCGTCGTTGTATGCCGCCTTGTCGTAATTGTCCGGAGGCGCGTCATGCTTTATGCCCTTATCTGAAGCTGCCAGGCATTTTGCCGCAATATAAATATTTTCATCTGAATGTATTATCCGGATTTCAGTCTGCCCTTTGCTTGTGCCGCTATCATTCCGAAATATCCGCGGAGCAACATTCTCCCAGCACTTATCGTCAGGCATTCCGTCAAGTTTCGGGGCATCCTCTTTCTTTATGTGTTTTGAATAAACAATCTTATCTGCCTGCAAGTTTGCGAACGGTTTTTTTATTTCAATATTTTTTACAATGCCATCAGCCATGGCAGGCGCGAAGAGAAGCAGAAAACCCGAAGCATATATGAACATTTTTTTCAGCATCATACTATTTCCTTATCTATTCTGTTAATAGTTATTTTTTAATTAAGCGGGTCCCAATACTGATTAGTCCTATTTAAATCAAGCATTTTGACTGCATTAACATGATTATCACAAAACAGGATGTTGGTCATATCACTGTGAGGATATGCTATATTCACAAGGTTCCCGGCAGGATTTACATACAGATAAAGAGCTCCATCTAAAAGATTCAAATCCGCAAGCAGCGGCGTTGCCGACGTTTGCCGGACTTGTGTTCTTTTAATATTCAGCCATGCCGGACTTGTTGAAGGAGTGTTGCCAAGATAAGTGTTCTGCCCGTAACAGAAATATCCATCATACGTTTTTGTCGTTTCGTTCGTGTTTGAGGGACACCAAAAAATATGATCCTTGCGTGCTCTATCGGTATTCTTCAGATAAACTTCAAGCAGTCCGCCCCATCCATACCAGACAACATTGTATCCCTTTGACGGCGGATAGTAGTCACCATAGTCGGACATGTATGATTCATTGGCAATTCCAAGTTGTTTCAAATTATTTACGCATGCTATTTTTTTTGTCACATCCCTCGCCTTTTGCAATGAAGGAAGGAGCATTGCCGCCAATATCGCTATAATCGAAATTACAACGAGGAGCTCGACGAGAGTGAAAAGATAAATTTTCCACATAACTTTCAGAACTTTTTTATAAACTTTATTTTCCATATATGTTCCTTTACCATTGCTCCATAGTGCCTGCTTCTGTTCCATACCAGAACAATGAAGCCACGCTTTTTTCACTGCTGGCACAATTGTAATTATGGTTAACGGTCCACGAGTATGTCAGTCCCTGAACATGCCCATCGGTATACAGAGCGTTTACTCTGTTTTTGTTACCATGAAAATATCCCAAACCATAGTCATTTGACGTTGAATTGTAAACATGCCAATTCTCAGCAGATTGAATGTCCTGAAATTTAGCTTCTGAAACTATCATGGACATTGACGGCTTCAGGAATTTCCCGAGTCTGTAAGGTTTTTTTATTGAACCGCTCCATGGTATGCCTGTATAATGTTCAGATGGTCGCCAGTTATATCCATACGTATTATAGCCGGTTTTATAATTCCCGCTGTCCCATTCCCCGGAATCGCAGAAATAAACACGCTGCGGATTAGGATGGGAAGAACAACGTAATACGCCAGTATTTCTTATATAATTATCGTTTATATAATTCCCCCAGAAATAATAATGATAAGAAGTATTGTCAACTCGTATGGAAGGGATCCACCCGTTGAAGTCATTCGCGTAATTCACAAGCCCCAGGCCCTGCTGTTTCAAGTTGTTCACGCATTTTATTTCAGCCGCTTTGCCTTTAGCTTTCTGCAACACAGGCAGCAGCAAAGAAGCCAATATTGCTATAATCGAAATCACAACGAGGAGCTCGACGAGAGTGAAAAGCCAGCTCCCGAGCATACTGTTTTTATAATATTTATTTTTTATGCCCATATTTCACATTCTCCTGTCTCATTTCATGAAAATCAGTTTATCCACATGGGGATTAGAGCTGATATTCAATTTTCCGTTAAGATCATCAGCATATGCCAGACAATAAAGGCACATGAGCGTACCGAGCATATCGCTTATTGGCAATGCCTGGCCTATTCTGACTGAATGGTGCACGCCAAGGCAAAGTTTACCGCCAAAAGCAAAAGCTCCATCCGCTTTTCTGTAATCCTTCATAAGCATCGCGGCAAGCTTATCGGCGGCAACGGCAATATCATTATGCCTGTATTTTGACTTCGACTGTTTATCCATCAGCCACAGTACCCATATAGCGTCCCAGTTCATGCACATGCCGCCGTCCGCAAATTCGGCATTTGTTTTTTGCATGGCGAGAAGCGAATCAATCGCCCGTTCCGGAAATGGATAAGGACGCCCAACCAGTTTATATGTTACCATAAGTTTGAAAACGCCGCCGCAATGATTATTTATATCACTGCAACCCTTTTTTGACGGCATACCATCACTTTCAGAGAAAACTTCTTTTTCAATAATTTCAAAAGCCTTCTCTATTGGCGGAGTTATTCTTTTTCCGTTCCTTATAAAAAAAGCCTCAACAGCTCGAAAAAAACGTTCTCCGACAAGCCACGGTCTCTGCCAGTTCCATGAAAGTATCTCTTCTTCCATTTCAGGAGATGCCAAATCAACAAAAACATCTGAAGGCATCGGATAAAGAGGTTTCGCGCCAAGCAGATCAAGCGCGTCCTTAGCGTCCATCTGTCCCCAGATGTCAGGCCATGTATGGTGATGATTTTCGGCAAGTTCTTTTTCCCCGACAAGCTTGTCTTTGAAAAAGCCGTCCGAGGCATCCTGCTGCGATTGAAAATATTTTACGGCTTCCTGTTTTAATCTTTGCGGGATATCATTCAATTTATCCAGCACAGCCAATACCCTGATTGCAATTATTGAGGGAATGAGTCCATAAGGACGAATCATAACTGAAGAATATTTCCAGCGTCCCCAACTGTAATCTTTACAACGGACCGCTTCCAGCCAGTCGAGAGTGCCTTTCATGGCTTCTTCCAAATAACCATTGGTTCCTTCAATAGAGTTCATAAAATATCTTTCTTTTCAGATCCTTTACTATTTTCTTTTCCGTATTTGTCTATTTCAATATAATTCTTGAAAAAGATATATAGTTCATCAAGGGCTTTATCAAATTCAGTGTCATCCTTATGAAGCAGATTATTGAGCCCCTTGCGAAGCCAGTAGAGGATTTCAGGGCTTTCAACAGAATATGCCGCACTCATATTTGGTATTTCATCGAAAAAAAGCCTGTCTCTGGCATCCTCATTGCCCTCCATACTTTTCTCTGCAATGTCTCTTCTGACAGGTATCCCATATCTGCTCCGGGCAAAACAGCTCTGGATCCTATCGCCAAGCATGGCTTTAACAACTTTCCGCACCAGTTTCAAATCTGTACAGGATTTGCGGACACAGAGGCCTTCAGTGGTCTGCACGGTAGTTTTATTTCCGCCCTCTATCCGCGGGAGCGGCACACTGCCCCAATTGAATTTCAACTCGTCAGCCCGCGGCATGAATTCCTGCCGCGGTGAAAAGCCGAAGGCAAGAGTTCCTTCATTAAAATACCCTGACACTGTATAACTTTTATATTCCAGTTCATTCAGGAGACTTTTATAGAGCAGGAGCCCTTTCCTTGACTTATCTGAATTTATGAGCACCCTGCCTTCATCATTGAGAAAGCCGCCGCCCGCCCTGAAAACATATGCCATAATCATATTCGGCGCCATAAAGGGATAATAGCTGTAAATGTTTTCAGTTTTGTATTTTGTTTTAAGTTTTCTCACCACGCTGATGAAATCATCCCCGCGCCAGTTTTTTTCAGGCGCTTCACATCCGGCGTTCTTAAGCATATCAAGATTATAGCATATAACCCTGGGAGAAAAAATCAGCGGTATGGCATAGAGCTTGTTCTCTCTCCTGAAATATTCAAAAGGTTTCATGTAAAAAATACTTTTATCAGGATACAGCTCATCAAATATTCCGGAAAGGTCCATATATTCCTTATGATTGCTCTGCATGTTCAGAGTAACGTCAATCTCAAAATCGCCCCTGATGTTCGACCTGTTAATCCGGAGTTCACAAAGTTCCTCCCTGATTATTTTTCCCAGACCGAAAAGATTCTTATTATCAAATCCCGATATGAAGATACTGTTTCTGAGGTACTGCGAGTTCCAAGACGCCTTTACGAAAGTTCCCTGGCGCGGCACGGTTTCAAGTATGCCGTCAGAACGGAGGCTGTCTATGGCCTGCTGGACTTTTATAAAGGAAACTCTCTTTTTCAATGCTATTTCACGGGCCGACGGCAACCTATTCCCGGCTTTAATCCTCTCATCCTCAAGGAGATTAAGAATGTATTCCCTTATATTCTCGACCGCTGTAAGTTTTCTTTTCATAAAACCTTTATAAGTTTCGTATTACATTATATATACAATTTGTGGCTATGTCAAGACCTCTTGAAATAAAATTACATTTTTCTGACCGTTGACTGATCAATTTAATCCCTGTAATTTTAAATATTTGCGTTCAGTATTTATAAAGTATCTCCCTCAACACAGCATAGAGGAAGCGATTACAAAAAATCAGCTTTTTTTCAGAAAATCTTCCGCAAGACTGAAATCAGTGCGAAGAATTCAGATAATTCCACAACGCTACACACAGTTCGCGCTCCGACTCTGACTAGTACATCATAATCCTTAAAGTTTCGCTTCTGATTCCAGAGATACTTCTGATTAACT
>MHBF01000106.1 GCA_001803225.1 Lentisphaerae bacterium GWF2_44_16
ATATTCTAAAGGTGTCATTCATGATTTTTAAGTCATAATATATTTATAATAAAGATATTATAAAATTAACATAAAATTTTTACGGTATAATTTTCAATTTTTTATTTAAATATTATCTATTTTACCGTGAAAGAGGTAAGAGGGGCAATTTTCCGTATCCTGATAAATCCGAAAAGTTTTCTTATGACTGTTCATTTTTTCAATCCACTGCCTGTCGCCAACCATAAGAGCTTTGCTCCAATACAATTCACGCTGAAGGGACGTACTGGATAATTTGTTGGACAACGTCTTAGAATACCAGCTTCTAAACTGTTCCATGTCGTTTATATATAAAACCTTCAGAAGTTTTTGGAAATCAATTATAAATTTGTAATGTTTTTCTCCCATGAATTCATGATAAGCGCAATGTTTCCATTCAGAGGGATGTCTTACCGCTCCAGTGCGCACCATATTCAAGTCAATATAAAACAGGCAGCGTCCGAAATATTCACCTGACTGAATCAATGTCGAATAAAAACGCTTTGACCAGAAAGCACCTTCCCTCTCACGGTGATAATTGTATTCGCGGGCAAACTGTCCGTTTAAAAACTGTAAAGCCGCTGAAAGCTCCAATCCTTTTTTAGCATATAACAGCAAGTGTACATGATTGCTTGTAACTATATAATCCAAAACAGATACTGGATAACGCTTGCTCATTTCATACAATTTTCTTACATAGATATCGCGATATTTGGCAAACTTCAGGAGAAATTGTTTGTTGTGGCATTGTTGGGTTATGTGATATATTCCCTCCTTTGCTAATGATCTGTTTCTGCGTGACATTGTCAAAATCATCCTTATTTTATTTATAAAAAAATTGAAAATTATACCGTAATATATAAATATAATAATCTTATCTCTTTTATTATCAAATTATAATGAAAAAAGAATCATGAATGACACCATTAAAAAATTTTTTTTCTATATATGGAAGCCGGTTTTGAAAAGATTTTTTCTATAAATGATGGGAGAAATTCCCGATATTTTTTTGAACCATTTTGAAAAATGCGCCTGATCTGAAAATGCAAAAGCCGCAGATATTTCAGCAATATTCATTCCCTTTTTCTCCAGTGCCCGGCAAACATGGATAAACCTGTTTTTCTCCCAGAATTTTTGAGGGGCCATTTTGAAATGGGCCTTAAACTTGCGGTTCATCTGGCTTACGCTGAGAAAACATAAAGCGGCAAATTTTCCGGCTTTATATTTTTTGCAGTCCGCCGCCTGGAGACGACGGTATATTTCGCTTATCCCAGGTTCAATTGAAGCGGAAAGGACGCTGATAAGGCTGTTTGAGGAGAGGTGTCTGATTATAAGTTTATGAGCAAGAGTTTCTGTTTTAACGGATGCGGGATAAGGGAGCGGCTGGCACTTTTTCATTTTTTCCAGTGTGTCTTCGCAATATTTGAAATAATCCGGTGAGAAAACAAGAGGAAGGGTTTTTATTTCATCCAGCGGTTCACCATCATAAGTCCAGGCCTTATAATGGATATTCCGCATTTCAAAACCGGGGTTCAGCCTGAAATAAAATTCCGTAAAGGCCGGTATTGAGACTACAACGCCTCTTTTCAGAGGGTATGCTTCATTATTTATGAAAACAATTCCAGTGCCTTTGCAGATATGGAGAATATGCGAATCATCGTTGAGATGAATATTGCTTTTTTCAATAGCCTGCTTGTGATAGACGAAACCACAGCTTATAAACTGAAATTTATGCCTTTTTAAAAGTTCTTTTTCCATGATGCCTGTTTCAGGGATTGCTTATTCTCATTTAGGAATATGTATTTCAATCACAGGATTTCAAAAAAAGTCATTCCAAATTCTGTCAAAAATAAGTTTAGACGCCGTATTGATAGTTGGATTTCCGGGTCTATCTTAGTATAATTGCCTGTAAATACGGATTATAAGAAATATGGGAAATAACAATTTCATGGCGCTGGTGGTGAAAATCACTGAGAAGGATTCAAGATATGCTCCGGAAGCATATGAATTCATCAGGGATGCCGTAAACTATACCGCGGCAAAACTTGAACGTGATAAATTGAAAAACAAACACGTAAGCGGGCATGAGCTTCTAAAAGGCGTTGTAGAATATGCCGTCCAGGAATTCGGCCCTCTCGCAAAAGATGTCCTGACAAACTGGGGAATACAGGATGGTATATCCGTAGGCAATATAGTATTCAATATGGTTCAGGAAAAACTTCTCTCGGCAAACGATAAAGACTCCATAGACGACTTTTCGGGGGATTTGGATTTTGAAGAATTTTTCAGCGGAAAATTCAGTCCGGAGAACAAAAAACCTGTTAATCCCCCAATAATAGCTTGATAATATGTCCAAAGTACATTCAAAAATATCTGATGAAAATAGAATAGGAAAGATAAGAAGTTCGACTTTCGATAACGGTTTCCGCGTGTATGTAAGGGAAAAGAGAGACGCGCCGCTGGTATCCGTACAGGCATGGGTGAAAACCGGCAGCATTCATGAGGGAAAATATCTGGGTTGCGGGCTTTCCCATTTTCTTGAACACATGATGTTCAAGGGGACAAAAAAGTATCCCGGTCAGAGCATCGCCGAAACCATCCATAATTCAGGCGGCGAAATAAACGCTTATACTTCCTATGGGGCTACCGTTTACCATATAGACGTAAACTCGGAATTCGGCGGAATGGCCATGGACATACTTTCCGACATACTTATTAATCCTCTTTTCCCGGAAGATAAGTTCATGGATGAAAAAAACGTAATACTCCGGGAAAGAGATATGTACCTTGACAACCCCGGCAGATTTATTTCTGAAAAACTCAATCTTGAAATGTTCAGAGTGCATCCCATACGTCATCCCATAATAGGCTACAGGGAAAAAATTGAGTCCGTAAACAGGGAAATAATGGAAGAATACTACAAAAAACGTTATTTGCCAGGGCGCTCTTTTTTCGTAATTTCCGGCGATATCGATGCCGACATGGCGATAGAGGAACTGAGGGAAAAATTTGGTAAACAGCCTATCGGGGACTTAAATGAGCAGTTCATACCGGAAGAGCCGGAGCAGACATGCCACGTGAGTTCAGAATATACATTTAAAGATCCCCTGGCAAGGCTGGCGATAGGTTTTCACTCCCCATGTGCTTCAGGTCCTGATGTTCCGGCCCTGGACATAATAGCATCCATAATGGGACAGAATAAAAGTTCAAGGCTGATACGGAAACTGAAAGACGAAAAACATCTGGCAATCAATATAAACTCTTTTAATTACACACCATATTTTTGTGGTTTATTTGCCGTAAACGCTACATGTTCACCGGATAAGGCGCGGGAACTGGAAGATTCGATTTATTCTGAATTTGAAAAATTGAAAGAAGACGGGATAAGCGAAAAAGAACTGGAAAAAGAACTGACCATGCAGACTACGGATTATATAAGAAATCTCCGTTGCAACAACGCGATGGCCAGGCTTATCGGAAATACTGTCCTTTCTTACGGTTCACCCAATTATGCGGACAAATACCTTGAGGATATGGCTAAAGTCACTCCAGAGGATATTTTAGAAGCCGCAAACCGTTATTTCAGCAAAGATTCTTCAAGCGTCGTAAGGCTTTTGCCCGAAGAATCTGCCGGCAAACAGAAATCCGTAAAAAATAAAAGCAGCGTGGAAAAGAAACCGGATATGGAAAAACTCCCCGGCGGACAGAGAATAATTGTTTTCAAAGAAAATTCGCTTCCGCTGGCAGATATATGCATAGCCTTGCCGGGAGGTGTTATATTTGAAAATGAAAATAACGCTGGAATAAGCAGACTGGCTTCAGCCATGCTCAGTGCCGGTACAAAAAAATACAGCGAAAAAGAACTCTCAGAACTTCTGGACGCCAATGCCATTGAGCTCAGCATAAGCGGCGGCAATAACTCCGTGGTACTGAAAGCAAACTGCCGCAAAGACAAATTCAGTCTGACTGTTTCAATCCTGAAGTCAATTCTCACGGAATCGCTTTTTCCTCAAAAGGAATTTTCCAGAGAACAGCACAATGTCATCGAGTCACTGAAAAGCCGCAGATGCAATCCACAGAACGCGGCCGAGGACAGAATGTGTGAAATGCTTTATGGAAAACATCCTTACAGCCATCCTTCGGCGGGAAATGAAAAAAGCGTCGCGTCACTCAGCGCCAAAGATGTAAAAGATTTTTACATGAAAACATGCCTTTTTCCAGAGATGAGTGTATTCGGCATTGCCGGTGATATTGAAGCGAAAGAAGCCGTGGCGGAAATAAAATCGCTGATTGACTGTATCCCGTGGAATACCGCTTCAAAACCGGGAATGCCTTCAAAGCCGGTTTTTCCGGCAAAACCTATTACGGAAAAATATAAACTGCCCAGAGAGCAATCTGTAATAATAAAAGGTTTTCCGGCATGTAATATTCTCAGCGACGACCGCTTTGCTTCCGACATAGTTCAGGCAGCCGTCAATGGTATGGCATCCAAGCTTTTTAAATCAGTAAGGGAAAACGAAGGCCTCGCCTATTATACGGGCTTATATTCATCAAGAGGATTTCATGAGGGGTTTCTCGCTTTTTATGCGGGAACTCATCCTGATACAGTAAACGAGGTTGACAAACTGCTGGACAAGGAAAGAAAAAGACTCGCCAGGAAAGGTCTTTCCGAAGCCGAATTTAACGCGGCAAAAGCTTCTTTATACTTTGGCATTTCGGAACAGATGCAGAACCCGTCGCTGCTTATTTTCAACAGCGTACTCTCGGAATTCTACGGCAACGGTTATCTTATGCCGTGGCAGAACAAGGATATATATAAAAACATTTCCCTGCAACCGTTCAATAGAATACTTGGGAAATACATGGACAGCTCATCGGTAATAACAGTTATCGCAGGGCCATGAAGGATGTAGAATTAAAAAAATTGGGCCGGAATGAAAGATTTGATTTCACATTTTATTTTCAGGGTTGACGCAAATACGGAAATGGGGTACGGACATTTGATGCGCTGTATCGCGATGGCGCAGGAATTGCGTTTGCTTAAAATAGAAGTATCCTTTCTTGTTTCAAAGCCTTCTGAAAATATAAAAAAGCGTTTGAAGGATGAAGGGCTTGCCTGTATTCCGGTAAAAGCTGTTTCCGGTTCGATTGAAGATGCCGGAGAAATCGTGAAATATGCGAATTCCGTAAAAGCTTCGTGGATAGGGGTTGATGGGTATCAGTTCAATGAGAAATATCAGAAGTTTTTGAAGAACAAAAAGTTCAGCTTGTTTTTCATAGACGATTACGGGCATTGCGGACACTATTTTGCCGATATAGTTTTAAACCAGAACATTTCAGCGGTAGAAAATTATTACAAATCCAGAGAAGATTATACGGAACTTCTTCTGGGAACTGATTATGTGTTGTTGAGGCGGGAATTCAGAAATTATGTGAATTTTAAAAGGAAAATTTCCGGCAGGGCGAAAAAAATACTTATTACAATCGGCGGAAGCGACCCTCATAACATAACACTGAAAGCCTTGGAAGGCGTCAGAAAAACCGGGCTGAAAAATCTTGAAGTGAAAATCGTCGCGGGAGGAGCGAATCCGAATCTTGAAGGAATAGAAGATTTTGCGAAAAAATACCGTTCCGTTCTGAAAGCGGAAGTACTTAAAGATATCAAAAATATCTCTGAACTGATGGCATGGGCCGATATTGCCGTTTCGGGAGGCGGAAGCACCTGCTGGGAGCTGGCCTTTCTCGGTCTGCCGATGCTTGTGACGGCGTGGGCTGATAATCAGAAACCGATAGCCGCGGCCCTTGGGAAAAAGAGAATCGCGGTTAATTTGGGATGGCATGAAAAAATTACGGCAGAGGATATCGCGAAAGAACTTAAAAAACTTATTCTTTCATCTGAATTGAGAAAAAAAATGTCTGAAAATGGGCAGAAAACCATAGACGGCATGTCTGCACGGAGAGTATTAGACTCTATTTTAATAAAATCAATGCTTATCAGAAATGTGAACCGCAATGATTGCAAACTGCTTTGGAAATGGGTTAACGATCCGGCTGTCAGAAAAGCCTCATATAAATCAGATTTCATTTCACTGAAAGAACATACTGAATGGTTCAGAAAACACTTGAAGGACCATGATTCATATCATTTTATAGTTTCCGACATAAATAATACGCCTTTGGGACAAATACGTTTTGACCTGAAAAACAATGAGGCTGAAGTCGATATAAGCGTCGCTCCTGAAAAAAGAGGAATGGGCTATGCCTCTCTGATTATTCGTAAGGGACTGATGGAATTAAGGGGAAAAAGTGTTAATTTAAAAACCGTTGTTGCCTTCATTAAAATTGAAAATACAAACTCTCTGCATTCTTTTGAAAGGGCTGCTTTCATAAAAACAGGTGAAAGAATTAAAAGCGGTTTTCTTTCAGCTGTTATGAAGCGGAAAATATAATCAATGCTTACAAAAAACACTATAAAAATAAATAAAAGATCTGTGGGAAAAGGCTTTCCCGTATATATAATAGCCGAGATGTCGGCCAATCACCATCAGAACTTTGAAGAAGCCGGGAAAATAATCAGGGCCGCTGCGGAAGCGGGAGCGGATGCCGTTAAAATACAGACGTATACGGCTGATACAATGACTATAGACTGTTCAAATAAATACTTTAAGATAGGAAAAGGAACAGTATGGGAAGGCAAAGGGCTTTATGAGCTTTACAAAGAGGCTTATACGCCGTGGGAGTGGCAGCCTGAACTTAAAAAAATCGCGGAAAAGCTTGGAATGGATTTATTTTCAACGCCGTTTGACGCGAGTTCAGTCGAATTCCTGGAAAAAATGAAAGTCCCCGTTTATAAAATAGCATCATTTGAACTTACCGATATACCTCTGCTTAAAAAGGTAGCCCGCACCGGCAAGCCCGTGATAATATCGACAGGAATGAGCACGGTAAGCGAAATAAATGAAGCGATAAAAACATTGAAAAAATATGGAAGCGGCGAAATCGTCCTTCTGAAATGTACCAGCGCGTACCCTTCCCTTCCGGAAGAAATGAACCTGAATACCATAGCGGATATGATTAAAAAATTTAAACTGCCCGTTGGGCTTTCGGATCATTCCCTGGAAACGGCGATACCTGTCGCGGCACTGGGACTGGGGGCGTGCGTTATAGAGAAACACTTTACGCTTTCAAGAAAAGTTCCAGGGCCTGATGTTACTTTTTCTCTGGAGCCTGATGAATTCAGGGAAATGGTGCGTTCCATAAGGATTGCTGAAAAAGCTTTGGGCAAAGTAAGCTACAAACCATCCTCCGCGGAAAAACATTCCAGAGTTTTCAGGCGCTCGGTTTTTGCGGTTGAAGATATTAAAAAAGGTGAAAAGTTTACGGAAAAAAATATTCGCGTGATACGTCCTTCATACGGGATGCATCCGCGCTTTTATGATACGGTTTTAGGGAAGAAAGCGCTTTGCTCGATATGTCGCGGAACACCGCTTAAAGAAAAAATGATTGGATAAGATGGGCGTGAAAAAATACATTGTAGCCGGATGCAAACCGTGGTGCAGGGAGGTTTTTGACTCCAGAATATCGCATTATCAGGGGGAATGGTTTTTTATAAGCGAAAAAGATGAACTGGATATCCGTAAACTGGAAGAAATAAAACCGGAGTATATATTTTTTATTCACTGGTCATGGATTGTGCCGCGGGAAATAACTGATAAATTCAACTGTGTATGTTTTCACATGACGGATTTACCTTACGGCAGGGGCGGTTCGCCTCTTCAGAACCTGATTGTGAGGGGCCGTAAGGAAACAAGGCTTTCAGCGATAAAGATGCTGCCTGAACTCGACGCCGGGCCCGTTTATATGAAGAGAGAACTTTCGCTTGAAGGCAGGGCGGAAGAAATTTACCTGAGGGCAAATATGCTGGCCTCGGAAATGATAGAAGAAATAACAGGACAGAATATAATCCCGTTGGAGCAGACGGGCGAGCCTGTGATATTTGAGAGAAGAAAGCCCGAAGAGAGCAGAATTCCCCGAAATATTGAAAAGATGGAAGATTTATACGATTTTATCAGAATGCTGGATGCGCCATCGTACCCGAAGGCCTTCATGGAAACTGATGAATTCAGAATGGAGTTTGAAGAAGCCGAAATAAGCGGAGATAAAGAATTGAAAGCTAAAGTCAGGATATCTTTCAGAAAGGATAATAAAAAATGAAAATACTTGTAGTAGCGGCACATCCGGATGACGAAGTGTTGGGGTGCGGCGGAACAATACGCAGGCTTGTAAAAGAAAAGCACGACGTGCGGATACTTATTTTAGGGGAAGGAATTACGTCCCGCTATGAAAAAAGGGAGAAAGCCGATATGGCCCTTGTAGGGAAACTTGAGGAGAAAAGTAAAAAGGCCGCAGCCTGTCTTGGTGTTAAAAATATTTCTTTCTGCAAGCTTCCCGATAACCGCTTTGACACGATTCCGCTTCTGGAAATCATAAAACATATAGAAAAAGTTGTCGAAACATTTAAGCCGGAAATAGTTTACACCCAGCATGGAGGGGATTTAAACATAGACCATTGCATTACATTCAGAGCGGTGATGACGGCGCTGAGGCCATTGAAAGGTTCATGTGTAAAAGAGCTTTACGCTTATGAAGTGGCGTCATCCACTGAATGGGCTTTTCAGCAGTTTGATCCGTCTTTCAAGGCAAATATCTTTGTTGACGTCAGCGATACCATGAAGGATAAGATAAAAGCTATAAAAGTCTATGAATCCGAAACCAGAACTTTTCCTCATCCGCGTTCTCAGAAAGCCCTGGAAAGTATTGCCGCCAGATGGGGCAGCGTAGCGGGAATGGAAGCGGCGGAGGCTTTTCAGCTCATATTTAAGCTTGTCCGCTAAAAATTACTGAAATGAAAAAACTTCTAAATACGATTTGTAAATATATTCTGAGATTCATTATAACGTGCCGTCTTCACTGGCCGCTGGCGTTTTTTTACTGTTCCCAAATTAAAAGAGTCATTCCCTCCAACGGAGCGCCGCGCGACCCGTCAAAGCCGACACTGCTTGCGATTACCAGTCATTACTTCCTAAAAGATCTTGAGATATTGGCAGACACCGGGGAAATCAATATTTTTAAACTTCTTCCAAAATGGCAGGGCATACTTTTAAGGCTTTACTGGACGGATAAAACCTGGGGAGGGTCTGAAAAAGATTTCCGCAAAACTAATAAGGCCTATTATCAGCCTCAAGACCAGAAAATGATTAAGATGCAGAAAAAACTCAGGAAGGCGATGGGAATATTCCTTGAAACTGTTTTCAGAATAATGAAAATAGACGCGGTGATAAGCGCGAATTTCACTTATCGCGCCGATTACGAGTACAGCATAGTTACCAGAAACATCGGCCTTCCGTATATTGTTTTTCACAAGGAGAACCTTGTTCTTTCAAAGGGCCTTGAAGAATACTGGAACATATACATGGAAGATATAGGCAAATTCAGAGGCAGCATGATAATACTGCATAATGAAAAGATGAAGGAAATAATACTGAAAGCAAATTTTGCCGCTCCGGCACAGCTCGCCGTTCTGGGCTGTCTCAGAATGGACAGTTTTATAAATAAAGTCATGAAGCAGGATTTTTTTTCCGAAAAAGCAAAATTCAAGAGGGTTACACTTTTCAGTTTTCAGAAAAACGCGGGCCTGGAAATGATGTATAACGAATATTTCGCGGATAAGGGTTTTGTTAAACTATTTGAAAATTACCATGTAGTGTTTGCTCAGGCGGCAATAGCGCATCCGGACATTGAATTTATTATAAAGCCGAAATATGGAAAGGAATGGTTTAAGGCCATAGAAAAAGAATTAAACAGGAGTAACATATTCCTGAAAGACGTTCCAAACCTGAAAATGACGGTGGACAAAACGGCACAGGAACTTATTTTCAGTTCTGATTTTGTCATTTCATTTCAATCGACAACAATACTTGAGGCGGCTTTCGCGGGGAAGCCTGTGATAATACCGGATTTTGATGAAGCTTTAAAGCCGGAATATCAGGATTATCTGGTGTTGAAAGAAAATTATAATCTTTTTGACAAAGCCGGGAGCTGTGAAGAATTAAGAAAACTTATAGAGGACAGAATACTGGATTCGAGCGTTTCAGAGGAATATATTGTAAAAATGAGGGATTTCTTTGATAAACATGTATCCTCGTTACATGCTAATTCGACTGAGCGTTATATAAAACAGGTGAATGAAGTAATAAAATCAAGTTTGAAGAAAACGTAAAATGAGAAGAATAGTCTATAAAATTGTAAAGTACATATTCAGAGCGATATATCTGCTGAAGCTTTATTGGCCTCTGGTATATGCATACTCGAAATTGTTTGAAAAAGTTGAACCTGGCAACGGCATTAAAACAGACACTTCAAAACCCGGGATACTCGGCATTAAATCGCAATATTTCATGAACGATCTGGAAATACTCGCCAATACTGGAGAATTTAACGTCTATAAGATAAAAAATAAATGGCAGGATATACTTCTGAGGGTTTACTGGAAAGACGACGCGTGGAAAGACGGAGAGGAAAGTTATTTTCAGCCGGCTGATCCTGAAGTCATTGAATATCAGAAGAAATTGAGAAAATTTTTAAAGGATGTTCTCTCGTGTCTTTATGGAATAATGAAGATAGACGCGGTGATATGCGCAAACGTTACATACAAAGACTGTTACGACTGGGGCATAGCCACAAAAGAAACAGGAGTTCCTTATATAGTTCTTCAGAGAGAAAATCTTTTTGCTTGTTCCGGCCTTGTGAGGCTCTGGTATATCAAAGTGGGGAGGCTCGGTAAGTTTCATGGCAGCAAAGTGGTCCTTCACAACAGCATGGTAAAGGATATTTATCTGAAGTCCGGTTACGCGACAGAAGACCAGATAGCAGTACTGGGTTGTCTTAGAATGGATAATTATATTAAAAAAATAAAGGCGGCAACTCCATTGAAAGGGCGGAAGTTCAAAAGAGCGGCACTTTTCAGTTTCCATCATATTACTCTTCTGGAAACTATTTATGACGAGTATTTCAATCCCGAGATAGGATATGTCAAGTTTTTTGAAGATACACATGTCACATTTGCACGGACTGCCATAGCTAATCCGGATGTGGAATTTGTCATAAAACCACGCTACTCTATAGTATATTATGAACAGATAGAAAAAGCTCTGTGCAGAAACAATCTGAAATTGAAAGAAATACCAAACCTGAAGCTTAACGCTGATATAAATCCGCATGACCTGATATTAAACTCCGATGTAGTCTGCGGCTTCGGCTCCACGGTAATACTTGAGGCGGCAATAGCTGAAAAACCTGTAATAATACCATATTTCCATGAAGCTTTGAAGGAGGAATATCAGGAGTTCATACTCTTCAAGGAATACTTCAATCTTTTTAATGTTGCCCGAAGCCCCGGAGATTTGCAGGCCCTTATCGAAAAAAATCTTGAAAATCCACAGGTTTCAAAGGAATATATTGAGAAAATGACTGGATTATTTGAACAGTATGTATCATCTTTTGATGCCAATGCGACGGAAAGATATACGAAATTCATAAAAAGCGTAATAGAAGAAAGCAAAAAATAATTATGTCTGAAGGAAAAAGAAAATATTCTGATAATGATCTGAAGGAAGAAGCCAAGGCCTTTGACAGACATGTAAGCGCTAGAATAGAAAACGGCTTTATTCCGGATTTGCGTAATTTGCGTAAAGTCGAATGGTTTTACAATAATGCCTGGCGTGAACCGGAATTTGCTCAAATTCACTGGTTTCCAGTGCTTGAAAAAATAATTAAGCGAGCCGCTGAAAACGGTGGAAATGTCCTGGAAGTTGGTTGCGGGCATGGAATGCTTTCTTTGGAACTTGCCCGCAATAATCTGAAAGTGACGGGTATAGACCTTTCCTCCAAAAGCATCGAAACGGCAAGAGAATACGGCGAAAAAAACAATGATGGTGACAGTTTTGGCAGCCTTGAATACGTCTGTGATGATTTTATGGTAAGGGATTTCCCTCAAAATTCCTTTGACAGCATTATATTTTTCCGTTCGTTGCACCATTTTCCCGACATAGAGAGCGTGATGAAAAAAATCGAAGCACTTCTTAAACCAAAAGGGCTTCTTATGCTCTGCGAACCTATCCGCAGTAAATTTTCCTCCAAATCCGCTGAAATGACGTTGCTTTTGAGAAAAATCCTTCCGACATGGCGGGATTACGAGTCCAAGCTTGATTGTGAGTGGACAGACGCTCTCTGGGATAGAAAAGTCGAGGAGATCAGGAAAGAATATGCCTATGAAGATCATCACCATCAATCCGTAATGGACAACAGCATAGACTGTGACAAGCATATTCTTCATGAAGTCGATAAATATTTCAAAGTGGATTATCTGCATTATCATGACGCTTTCATAGACAAAATAATAGGAGGCCTGAGAGGCGAACACAGGTTCAAATTGGCGAAGTTCCTGAAATTCATAGACAATTACATGGTTTCCCATGAAATACTTCCGCCTACTTCAGTAACGCTTTTCGCAATTAAAAAATAAACTGGAAACTTATTTATGAAAAATCTTCCGATAAATTGGACAGGCAGAGTGCTTTCAGCTCCGATAATGATAAATTTTGAGCTTACATCAGGCTGCAATGTCAGATGCAGGCACTGTTATAATTTCTGGCGTGAAAATGCCTCAAGCACACATGACAGAGTAACAGAAGAAAAAATGGACGCTCTGATAGATATGATGATAAAAGATGGCGTCTTCCATATCGTCCTGACTGGAGGAGAACCTTTTCTTAATTACAAAGTATTGCTTCACGGCCTTAGAAAATGTACTGAAAACAATATTTCCACCAGCATGAATTCAAATCTGATGCTCGCGACTGATGAAAGAATGAAGCAGTTGAAAGAAGCCGGGCTGAACCATGTTCTGACAAGCCTCAATTCCTACGATCCGGCGGTGAATGACTACATGGTCAATAAAACCGGAGCGTTTGAAGAAATAATCAGAGGCATAAAAACGACAATAGCCAACGGAATAAGAGTAAGCGTCAATATGATTATTTCAGAGCCTAACAAGACACATCTTTATAATACCGCCAAACTTTGCGCTGAGTTGGGCGCGGTAAATATTTTTGCTACCCGGCTTGTACCGTCCGTAAATGTGGACAACCCCGAAGTTACGGATTTCTACCTTGAAAAAGAAGACGCCATGAGGGCTGTTAATGACTTGGCAAAAGCTAAAAAAGATTTTGGTATAGGCATAGGCTCTCTCATCAGCTACCCTCTCTGCATGCTTGGGGACCTGGAACAGTTCAGAGACCTTGTCGGAAGAGGCTGTCCCGCGCAAAGGGGAAACAGGATGGTAGTAAACGCGAATGGCGAAACGCATTCCTGTACGCATGAAATGAAAAGTTACGGGAATGTCTTTGAAATAGGGATAAAAGGAGCATTCAAAAAAATGCGTGAATGGCATGACGGTTCATACCTTTATGAAGCATGCAGAGACTGTGATTACATAAATGTCTGCCGTTCGGGATGCCGTTCCGCGGCTTATTCATACTACAAAAAAATGGATGAAAAAGACCCGCTTTTCCTCGGAAAAGACGCCGTTAAGAAACGTTATAAGATAGAAATACCTGAAGAAATAGGAAAAGCCGTCATGGAAGGGCATGAATTCATTGTTCCTGAAACTGTGAGATTCAGAAAAGAAGACGGTTTTTATGTTCTGAACGTAAGATGGGCAAATGCCTTTACGGTATCGGAAGAACTCGGTTCGTTTCTGATAAAGATGCGGGATTCAAAAGGTGCGGTCAGCATAAAAAACATGCCCGGGGAAAAAGCCGGAGACTGGCTTATAGCCTTGATATACAAGGATGCCCTCGAACCGAAAGAAAAGGCGTTGAAGGAAAAACTCGGGAAAAATTCGAAGTCCGGCTGCGGGCTTGATCCGTCAGATATCATACAGCTTCAGCATATTTAAAAAAGTACAATCTGTACAGGTCAGATAAAATGTTTAAAATCTATCTCGCGGATTAGGGTGTTATGATTAAAATAAATGTCCTCACAAATAACGGTTGTCCCAATTCAAAGGCTTTCAATTGTCCTCTGCTGGTTTCAAAAAAGATATTCGCGGAAAAAGGCTTCAAGCTCAACTTTAATTTCAAGCGAGATACCGAAGTCCTGAACGCGGACTGTATTTTTATAAATTCAAACGTTTTCCGCCCTTACTGGAAGGACAGCAAAAAAGAAATTTTCAGCTTTCTAGAAAGCGCGCGTTCCCTGAAAGTCAAAACCGTATGGTTTGACACCACCGACAGTACATGGTGTACACAGTTCGAAGTACTTCCTTTTGTTGACAAGTTTCTGAAAAGCCAGATTTTCGCTGATAAAAACAAATATCTTGAACGTTTCAGGACTGGAAGAATTTTTACAGATACTTTCGACAGCCTTTACAACGCCGGGGAGGAAAGTTCCGGCTACAGTCTTCCTGAAAAGGAATTTCTTTCCAAAATTGATATTTCATGGAACACCTGTTTTGAAAACTATACCGCCTCGCGTTTTGGAATATTTTCAAAGATAAAACAATTTTTAAGACCGCTGGCGCCTTCCTTGACAACAGGAGGAAAGTTCAATATAGATTTTATTCCTCCCGAAAAATACAGGAATATGAAAATAAGCTGTCGTACAGGACTCTCCCATAGCAGGCCATCGGTAGTGGCACACCGCAGGGCGATCGGGGAAATAATGAAGGAAATGGGCGTGGAATACGGAAAGATTTCCCTGCCGGAGTATTTTCATGAATTGGAAAATTCCCAATCTGCCATAGGGCCTTTCGGAGTGGGCGAAATAACCCTCCGCGATTATGAGATAATAATCTGCGGGGCCGCGCTGCTTAAACCTGATATGGAACATTTGCGGACGTGGCCGGAGCTTTTTGCTCCCGGCAGAACATATATACCCTTCAGATGGGACCTTTCCGACTTGAAGGACAAAATCAAATCTCTCGAAAATGCGGATCTTTGCAGAGAAACAGCAAAGAACGCACAGAATATATACAAAGACGCCGTTTCGGGAAGCGGAATGGAAAAATTCTGCGAGAGGCTTCTTAAAATTACGGAGTTGAAGTCATGATATTTTCAAAACAACTGGATAAATTTCTTTCCCTTTCCGCCGGAATTGCTTTTCCTCTATTCAGAAAAGCTCTGGATAAAAAATTTGAAAGCGATTTCAAATCCTTCGGGGTTGAAAGTACAAACGTGTGCAACGCCAAATGTTCTTTCTGCGCGTACAGGCTTGGTTATGACGGCAGAGAAAAAGGTTTTGTAAATGAAGACGTTTTAAGGCATTCCCTGAAGCTTTTTAAAAAACATGGAGGTTCCAATTTCTCTTTCATTTCGGTACTGGGCGACCCCCTTACGGACAAAGACCTGATAAGCAAGATTAAGATAATAGCCGCAGAGCCGCAGATAAAGGAAATAAATATCTACAGCAACATGATAGGGCTTGACAGATATGACATTGATGAATTTGTCACAAGCGGCGTTACCATAATCAGCGTCTCAACTTGTCTGGGCGGCAGGGAAATGTATAAGAAACTCTTCGGAGTGGACGAATATGAAAGGGCCATGAAAAATATTCTTACCCTCTTGGAAGCCAATAGAAAACATGGCAATCCCCTTAAAATAACCCTGCTTATAAGAATGTATTACCCGGTGGAAAAAAACTACGACAGGGAAATACTTGAGAAAATCAGGGAATACCTGCCGAAAAATAATATTGATGTGCTTCCATACGACATGTGGGATGATTACAACGGTAAAATCAAACTCCCGGACATTCCTGAAGGCGGTAAATTCAAGCATAATCTCCGGGATAAAAAAAGCCCCTGTTACGCACTTTACAGAAAAGTGCAGGTGCTTTACAACGGGGACATAGCGGTATGCAGTTGCAGAGTTTCCCCCGAACTGGTAACGGACAATATTTTCAAATATGAAGACCTCTTTGACTACTGGCATGGAAAATCCCTGGCAAAAATCAGAAATGAATGGAAAAAAGGCAATATTCCAAAAATATGCAGGGGATGTAACCATTATCAGACATTCGACGATATGGAAAAACTCGCTCTCAAAGAAATGTTCCGGGCTAAAATCAAAAAACTCTTTCCCAGATGAAATCCTCAGAAATAAATATATTGCTTGTATGCAGCAAATACATGCCCGAGTATTCAGGGGCCGGCTTCCGGGCGCATAACCTTTATAAAAGGCTCATAAAAAAATATTCCTCTTTAAAATTGTCCGTCCTCTGTGGAGCGGAAACGGAAAATTCATCGTCGGAATATGAATACGACGGATTTAAAGTCAGGCGCGTGGCAAATAAACCTTATCCGTCCCTTTCGTCTTCCCTGCTGAAATATTTTCAGATCGGCGTGAATTTCCGTTCCGAATACAGAGAGGCGCTCAAATTTATGAACACCATTGAGCCTGTGCCGGATATAATACATGTATTCGGAAAAAATTACGTAACCGTTGCCGCCTTGAATTTCGCGTCTTCGAAAAAAAT
This sequence comes from Lentisphaerae bacterium GWF2_44_16, assembly GCA_001803225.1. Classification (GTDB taxonomy): domain Bacteria; phylum Verrucomicrobiota; class Lentisphaeria; order Victivallales; family GWF2-45-14; genus GWF2-44-16. The sequence continues at coordinate 16,615 of MHBF01000106.1, forward strand.
ACCCGCTCTTATAGAGCTTGTCTGCGAAATGGATACGCCTTACCAGTATGTGCCTTTTCCCGACAGGTTTTTAATCAAAGGAATTTTCCCTCCCGTGTATAAAACCGTCTGCATCTCGGAAAAACTTCAGGAAACATGCCTTTCTCACGGTATAAAAAAAGAAAATATATGGTGCAGGCCAAATCCAGTCAATGAGGAAATTTTTCATCCGATAGAAGAAAAAATCCGTAATGAATACCGGAGTAAAAACACTAAATTCGGTTCTGAAGACATATTAATTTCTTATATCGCCAAGTTCAGGCCCAGCAAGAATCATGATTTTCTGATAGACGTGATGAAAAAATTGCCGGATGAGTTCAAGCTCTTCCTTAAAGGGCCTCTTGTGGATAGCGGCCCCCTCAAAGAACGTGACAAAAAGCTGTATAAAGGACTTGGAAGAAAGATAAAAGAATATAAATTAGAGGAGCGGATTGAACTTCAGAGCGGTTTCTCTGACAATATACATGAGTTGTACGGGATGGCTGATGTTTACGCTTTTCCATCAACACAGGAGGGCTTGGGGACTCCCGTGCTGGAAAGCCTTTCATGTGGTGTTCCGGTTGTCGCCAACAATATTCCCGGCGTAACCGATACCATGATAGATGACGGGAGAAATGGTTTCATCTGCAATCTGGATTGCGGGGAATTCGCTGAAAAAATAAAAACGGCTTCTACTTTCAGTACAGAACAGAAAAAGGCGGAAGCGGAGAAAGTTATAAGATCGGCTGGAACGGAAGTTCTTGACGGAGAATACTTCTCTATAATAGAAAAGTTGATGAACTAATATATGGATTTCATAAGATATTTTGGCTTTTTCTTCAAACTTACCAAAGGCAGAATAATTCTGTTTTTTATCTCCGTACTTACTTCAGCTTTTTTCCAGATGCTTGCCGCGGCGTTTTTTCTGCCGGTTTTCGAGCTTGGAAAAACTGAAAAAACGGATACTTTTCTCACAAAATATATATACATCTTTTTAGATTATATGAATTTACAGGATACAAACAATATTCTCGCGTTTCTTCTGACAACCGCCGCGTTTTCACTTTTCATAAGCAGTATAATGCTTGTCCTTACAACAGTTTACTCGACAAAAGTCCAGGCACAGATACTGGTGGACATTCAGGCAAAAGCGCTGGAAGACCTTTTCAAAGCTGATTACAGTTATTTTTTAAGCCAAAATGTGGGATTTTTGAACAATATCATAATACAGCAAATACACCAGGTGGCACAATCCTTCAAATTTTATGGCACTATCTTTGTTTCCGTGATTTTTGCCGGCTTATACGGAGCGATTCCCTTTCTGATGAGGCCCAAACTTTCGGCGATTATGATTGTTATGGGCCTGCCTTTCATGATTCTTCTTTATTACATAAACAAGAAGACCAAAAAATTTTCCATGGACAGCGTTGAGCAATACAGTTTTCTCAACGGACTTATTATACAGTCCATCAACAATTTCAAATATCTTAAATCAACCTGTACATATTCGGCGGTTATAAGAAAAATCGAAAAAATAAGCCGGAAACTCGGTTCAATAATGAAATGGACAGCTTTCTGGGGATCCATCAGTACTTACGGAATAACCCCTTTCGCGGTGTCACTGATTTTCATACTCGTATATTGGGAAGTGACTGTGATGAAGACACCTGTAATAGATGCTATGGCTATTCTCGCATTCCTCTACGGAGCGTCTCAGAAAATATTGACAGTCCCCAGCGCGTATCAGAAATTCATAGGTTCTTTCGGAGCGATAGCAAATTACAAGCTCTTCCTTGACGAAGTATTGTCACATGATGAAAAAGTTTCCGGCAGAGACACCTTGAATCCAGATTTTTCAGGTAAACTTGTTTTCCATGAAGTCTCATTCAAATATCCAAGTGGAAAAGATGAAGTGCTTAAAGATATAAGTCTTGAAATTCAGCCCAATACTTCCATCGCTTTTGTCGGAGGCTCAGGCTCGGGTAAATCTACGGTAATCAATATGATATCCGGAATACTCAAGCCGGGAAAAGGCCATATATCGCTGTCAGATATTGAATACCGGAAACTGAACCTTTTTTTGCTGAGGTCCAGAATCGGTTATGTTACCCAGGAACCGGTAGTCTTCAATGATACAGTTAAAAATAATCTTACATTGTGGGAAAAAAACGCCGATTATGACAATATGCTGGAAGCCGGAAAACGCGCCTGTCTGGACGCTTTCGTGGATCAGATGCCTCAAAAATATGATTCTGTTCTGGGGGACAGCGGAATCAATATTTCTGGCGGGCAGAGGCAGCGCATCTCAATCGCGCGCGAACTTTACAGAGATACTAAATTCATCATACTTGACGAAGCCACCAGTTCGCTTGATTCGGAAACAGAACAGCTTATACAACAGAGCATTGATGAATTCAGCGGTAAAAAAACAATAATAATTGTGGCGCACCGTCTGTCCACAATAAAGAATTGTGACAGGATATATCTCCTTGACAGCGGTAAAATTATTGAGCAGGGTTCCTATGATGAACTCTATAAAATGGGGGGGAAATTCACTGAGATGGTTGATAGACAGTCACTTTAAGTATAAAAATTATTTATGAGGTAAAAATATGTTTATGGTTTCCCGGTTGCGTAAAATTATGATTTCAATATCGCCTTTTTGGGCGGAAAAAGCCGGAAGGTTCTATGTTTATTTCATACTTCCGTTTCTGCCGGTTGACGCATGCGCAGTCCAGAAGTACATAGGTGAATTTGGCCCGTTTAAGTTTCACCCGCGATTTATGTTCAGGGATTTTTCCAAATGGGGCATCAAGACAAATATTGATTTCAAAGCATCCATTGAGGCATGCAAAGGCAAAAAGTGCGTTATAGATATCGGCGCTCATATAGGCCTTGTTTCCTTGCCGATGAGCAGGGCCGCCGCTCCTGACGGAAAGGTTTACTCTTTTGAGCCGGCAGACCCGGACAGATTTTATTTTTCCGAAAACGTCAGGCTCAGCGGAATTAAAAATATAGAAATTATAGATTGTCTGGTGGGCAAAATATGCAAGGAAGGCGTTCTCTTTTACCAGCAAAAAGATGAATCCGGCGTCAGTTCGGTAGTTATCCTGAACAAGCATCCGGAGAGATATGTGAAATCATACAAAAAACAGGTCGCGATAGATGTTTTCTGCAAAGAAAAGAAAATATCTCCGGAAATAATCAAAATAGACGCTGAAGGAAATGAGCTTGATATTCTCGAAGGCGCCATGGATACTCTTAAAAACTGCAAGCCCATGATATTTCTGAGCATGCATGGCGGACATATCGGAGAACTCGGAAGAGAAGCAAAAGAAATTTACGGCATCCTTGAACAGGCATCTTATGAAATAGTGAACATAGACGGTTCACCCGTTGATAATCTTCTCAATATCGAATATATTCTGAGACCTCTTAAATCAGCGTAATTTCACTTGAAAGCAATAAAAATATATGCCGTCCCTACTGCAAACAGCTTCCGTGAAAATCACCGGGAAAAAGAAAAAACCTGTCTGGAAATACCTGCTTTTTTTTCTGATTATTCTGTTTCTTACCTTTACAATGCTTGAGGGAATAGCCCGTGTTCTAGTGTTTTTTTATAAAGATCTGCCTATGGAGAAAAAGCGTATTATCTGCCATGATATCACACTTCATCACGCCTGGGTATCTTCAAAAAAAAGCATTGACTCCAACAGAAGCATTCCGTATCCTCTGATAATAAACAAACAGGGCTGGGTTGAGCAATACGATGTAACCGTTGAAAAGCCTAAAGACACATACCGTATTTTTTATCTGGGCGATTCAAATACACAGGGAGTTGTGGCGCCCGAATACAAAATGGTTGAAATCGTGGAGAAAATGCTTAATGAAAAATACTCCGGCAGCGGAATAAAATTCGAAGTCATAAACACCGGCACCTCAAGCTATTCATGCATATTATATTATCTCCTGTCAAAACAGATAATGAAATATTCTCCAGACCTTGTTGTTCTAAATATAGACATGACGGACGTACCGAACGATTTTCTTTACAGGCGCACTGCCGTACGAAAAGAAAATAATGATTATGTTGCCGTACACCCGGACCTCAATTCCAAATATATCATGACCCCGCATGGCTTTGTGAAGTACAAAACTGGAAAAAGTCTTATCTCAAAGCTTTCCAGATATTCCGATTTCATGTTTTTCGTGGACAGATTCGTTTCCGAGTACCTGTGCAAAAAAGAAATTGACGACAGCAGCGCCGATTGGCTGGCCCTTAACTGGACTGATGAAATTAAGAATAACGTTAATGAATCAATGAAAATAATAACGATGAATGTTGAATTCCTGAGAAAAAACAATGTCAGGGCCATGATTACGGGAATACCATATTACAAACAGTACACGGGCTCTTTCTCCGAGAAGCCGCATGAAGCCCTTCAGGAAACAGCCGCAAAACTCAAAGTCCCCTTTCTCAATTCATATCTCGTACTGGAAAATAAGATAAAAGGCAGCTCCATGACAGATTATTACTGGGACAACGACGACTCTCATTTCAATATCGCCGGAAACAAGCTTTGGGCGCAGGCGCAATTTGAGTTTATCTGCAACCCCGCAAATAATCTTCTCCCTTTCGGCAGACTGAACAAAAAAACCGCGAACTGAATGGAATAGACAGCTATGTGCGGATTTGTAGGAATTTTTTCAAAATGCCGGAAGCGCTTTAATGAAGGCACTCTTCACAAAATGGCCTCCATGATAGCTCACAGAGGGCCTGACGACAGCGGGTATTTTGCGGACGATGACTGGCTTTCCCTTGAATTCAGACGCCTGAGCATACTTGACCTCAGCGCAAAGGGACATCAACCCATGCTCAGCCGCGATGGGCGCTATGTTCTGGTTTTCAACGGGGAGATATATAATTTCCGCGAGTTAAGGAAGGAACTTGAAGCAAAAGGTTCTATTTTCAAATCGGACACGGATACCGAGGTTATACTTGAAGCTTATCAACATTGGGGGAAAGACTGTGTTAATAAATTTATCGGCATGTTCGCATTCATCATAGCTGACCTCAGGGAAAAATCCGCGTTTATTGTCCGCGACTCTCTCGGCATAAAGCCCCTTTTCTTTTATGAGGATGCCGGATATTTCATTTTCTGCAGTGAAATAAAGGCGTTGCTTCCGTACGCTTCGCTTCAGCCTGAACCGGCAAGCGTCAACGAATATCTCGTTTTCAGGTCTCTACCCGGCAGAGAAACTCTTTTTAAAAATGTCTTCAACCTTATGCCGGGACATTATATTGAATTTAGCGGCGGCAAAATATGTGAAAAGGAATATTTCAATATCGCTTCCACACTCAAGCCTGATTATGAAAGGTCTTTTCAGGACACCTGTGATGAAATTGAGAAAACCCTTGATGAGAGTGTTTCAATTCACCTGAGAAGCGATGTCGAACTCGGCGTTCAACTCAGCGGCGGCGTCGATTCCAGCCTCATTACCGCTATGGCTTCGGCTAAAACCGGTAAAAAATTCCATACTTTTTCCATCTCTTTCGCGGAGTCTTTTTACGATGAATCCGAATACCAGAAAAGGATCTCCGCCCGTTACAACACCGAACATCACGACTACCCGATGGACGAAGATATTTTCACAGGTTCCCTCCATAAAAGCGTCTGGCATTATGAACATCCCTTGAATGACCCTAACGCCGTGGCGACTTATTACCTCTGTAAAAAAGCCCGTGAATACATAACCGTGATGCTTTCGGGCGAGGGGGCCGATGAAAGCTTCATGGGATACGCCAGATTCGGCAACGACGCGCAGAGACGCATGAAATTCCGTTCGTTTCTCTATCGGCATCCTCTTTTGAGAGAAATCATTTTTAAAGCATGGCCTTTCAAGAAAGGTTCGGCGCTTTTTAACATTACACGTTACGATCCGACCATGTATGTGCTTACTTACGCCGACCTGAATAAAGTAGATAAGCTCCTGAAAGGCAATGATTCAGGGATAAAGTTCAGGAAAAGCGTTTCAGCAAAAGCCCGTTATGACGTGCTTAATTCTACAATCCTCCATGACCAGGCCTGCGACCTGATGCAGTGGTTCTGGAGGGCCGACAGGATGGGCATGGCACAGTCAATGGAACTCAGGGTGCCTTTCTGTACGGTGCCGATGTTCAAAGCCGCTAATTCAATCCCTTACGAGCAAAGGGTGCTTTATGGAGAAAAAAAGGCAGTTCTCAAGAAAATAGCCGAGAAATACATGGACAAAGACCAGATTTACCGTAAAAAAATAGGCTTCGGAACACCCATTAACGACTGGATAAACAGAAAAGGCCTTTATTCTGAATTATATGACACAACTGTAAACTCCGAAGCCTTTAAATCACGTGAATTCATAAATTACAGTCATTTCAAAGAAATATATGACGCCCACAAATCCGGAAAATTCAAGGAAGTAAACAGCGCTTTCCTGTGGACTTATTTCAATCTTGAAATATGGTTTAAGATATTCTTTGAAGGAGAATGGAAACAATTCTGTTGATTGGAAAAAATCATGTGCGGAATACTTTTAAGCGTCAGTAAAGAAAATATAAGCCCTGCCCACCCTGCCCTCGAAATCATAAAACACCGCGGGCCGGACGGCTATGGCTCCAGAAATTTTACTTTCGGCGATTTCATAACCGGCCTCGGCCACAGACGCCTTTCCATAATTGACCTCTCCGAAAGAGGCAGTCAGCCTATGTCTTATCAAAATGAAAATCTCTGGATTACTTACAACGGAGAGGTTTATAACTATATCGAAATACGAAAGCAGCTTTCTTCAGAAGGTTACGAATTCAAGTCTGACTGCGATACGGAAGTAATTCTGGCCGCATATTCCCGCTGGGGCAACGCCTGTCTCAATCAATTCAACGGGATGTTCTCTTTCGCTATTCTGGACATAGGAAAAAGAAAGCTTTTCATAGCCCGCGACAGGTTGGGGATAAAGCCTTTATACATTTACAACAAAAAAGATTCATTCAGGGCTGTTTCTGAAATAAAGCAACTTACGGCTTTCAATGACTTCCATGCGGAATTGAACAGGGAAAAGCTTTATCATTTTCTCAATTCCGGCGATTTCAGCTTTGACGAAGGCACAATGTGGAAGGATGTTTATGAGCTTCCTCCCGGGCATTTCCTTGAGATAAACCTTGATTCATGGAAACCTGGAGATGATCTGAAAGCACTTCAATGGTATAAACTTCCGTATGATGACGATAAATTGACGATATCGTTTGACGATGCTGTGGCGGAGTTCCGGCGGCTTCTGGACCTTTCCATAAAATTCAGGCTGAGGGCTGATGTGCCTGTAGGTTTTCTGCTTTCCGGCGGCCTCGATTCCTCTACTCTGGTTGCTTTGGCCCACCAGATACCCAGGGACAAAGACGCTCACCTGAAAACTTATTCGTCATGTTATGAGGACAAAAAAATTGACGAAAGAGAATTCATTTATGCCATGCTTGATCATACTGGAGCTGATGCCTGTCTGCATTTTCCTAAACCGGAAGACATTTCGGCAAATTTAGATAAAGTGATATGGCATAACGACTTGCCTATACTTCATGGTTCGCCTGTTCCTCATTGGCTTCTTTATGAGCATATAAAAAAGGAAAACGACTCCCGCATAGTAATGCTTGAAGGGCAGGGTGCGGACGAGATACTCTGCGGTTATGGTGATTTCTACTGGGCCTTTCTGAATGAACAACTTAAACTGAAATCAATGGGAAGTTTTCTTCATGAATTCAGCATATTCCAGAAATACCATCATGAGCCTCTGAAAATCGTTTTTCGCAAATACATGCGCCTGCGTTTTCCAGATAACGTCAAATATCCGTCAAATCCCTTTATCAGACACGAATTACTGCTTGAAAATGACGGTAAAATTCCGCCAATTGCCGTCAAAAGGGAAGAGGCGACTGTGTCAGAACTGCACAGGAACAGGTTGACAATTCTCAGGTATATTTTGCATAATGTTGACAGAAACTCCATGTCGCAGTCCCGTGAAACGAGGGTTCCTTACTTGGATTACAATCTTGTCGAATTCTGCCTGAGATTGCCTTCGGCTTATAAAATTTCAGGAGGACTTTCAAAACGTGTTCTCAGAGAAGCGGTTAAGGAAGTTCTTCCTGATAAAGTTTATAAACGTGTGGACAAACAGGGTTATTCAAGTCCCGTGGCAAGGTGGGCGGCGAAGGAGTTGAACGGATTTTTCAGGGAAAATCTGGAGAAAGCCGTTGAGCTTCCGTTTGTTGAAAAGAAAAAGCTTATGGAATCCTTTCAGAAATTCAGTGCCGGAAAAGCTCCTTTTGATCCTGTCTGGTGGCGTCTGATAACGACAAAAAAATGGATTGACATCTTTAAAGTGAAATTATGAAAACCGAAGCGATTATTTTTTCAAAAAACAGGACATTGCAGCTGAAATCCCTACTTCTCTCCCTGCGTGAATTTTCGGACCTGCCCGAAGATATGATAAATATCATTTACGTCGAAAGCGGCGGCATAAGCTATGAATTGCTGAAAAAAGAGTTCAAATGCAAATTCATAAAGCAGTCACTCTTCCTGAATGATCTTAAAAACATCGTCGCCAATTCCAAGGCCGAATATATCATGTTCATGGTTGACGATCTTATTTTCAGGGAAAAATTTTCCATCGAGAAAGAGGAAAAAATACTGGACGGCGACAAGAACCTGGATGCGTTTTCACACAGGCTCGGCAAAAATATAGAAGTCGGCAGAACCCCCTCTTTCAAGCAGATAGAGGATGACATAATTGAATGGGAAACAGCGGAAAACCTCGGAAAGCACTGGAATTATTTCTGGGACGTCTCCAGTTCCACTTACAGGAAAAGCCTTGTGCGCGAATATCTTTCCAAATGCCGGGCCGCAAAAGAAACTTTTCCGAACCCGTTTGAGTTTCACTATTATTCATGTATGCCGTCAACGAGGGCTTCGGGAATAGTCCGCCTGATTAATTCCCTGCGTTATCCTTTCAGAAAGAAAAGCAGTAAGGTGGCCTGCTATGTAAAATCCAAATGTTTTACGCAGGGAGTGAATCTGGTTGCCGCCATAAATGATAAAAGAGATGAACTTTTTGACATTCAGACGCTTCATAAAAAGATGGAAGAGGGATATATTGTAGACTATCATATATTGAAGGACGCTGAAATTAAGGCCCCCAACGCCGGACCGGAATATTTCAGGCTTATAAAAGAAAAGGGCTGATAAAATGGGTGAAAAATTCAAGGATATATTTTCCATCCCGCAAATGCTTTTTTCCTTTTCACGGAAAGAAGTGGAAGCTTCTCTCGGGTCAAATACTTCCGTTTTCAAAACATTTTCCGGAAATTATGAGTTCAAGCTTGAGCATTCCGGAGTACATCCCGGGCCATGCTGTTTTGAGAACGCAAAATCCGCCTGTGTCATCATGGGTTATCCGATATGCGGCGATAAAATAAAGCCATGTGATTTTATTCTCTCAAACATCATGCCTGAAAATAAAATCGATATGGATTTTATCCGCGCTCTCGACGGGGAATTCCTGATATTTCATCTGAATAAAGCCGATGGCAAACTCAGCATCATCAATGACCGGTTCACGTCCATTCCGCTTTATTATTTTCATGACAAGGCTTCTGACGCTTTTTACGCGACGCCTTATTTCAGCGTTATTTGGGAATTTCTGGGGAAAAACAATAAACTTGATTTCAACAGTGAAGCTTTCTTTGAATTTCTCTGGTTTCAGAGGCTTTTCGGGGCAAAGACATATTCGCGCAATACATTTTTCATGCAGGATGCTTCAGTGCTGGAACTGAAAAACGGCAGTCTCAGCCTCGAACGTTACTGGCAGAGAAATTACGAGAAAAGCAAGCTCCCTCTGGTAGAGCATTCATACAGAATGTCCCAGCTCATGAAAAAGTCCGTCCGTCTCAAAGCCGGCGACAACAAAAGATACGCGCATTTTCTGAGCGGCGGCATGGATTCGCGTTCAGTCCTGGCGGCTTTCGACGATAATTTGCCTGTATGCTTTACGGCGACTGTCTCGGAAAACCGCGAACTGCGCACCGCCAGAGAAATAGCTCAGGCTAAAGGGGCAATGCACATGTTCCTTGAGCTTGATCCTGAACATTACGCTAAAATACTTGTTCCTTCCGTCAGGGTTTCAGGCGGTATGTACAACTATGACCACGGCCTTTTCTACGGATATAACGACATTGTAAAAAGCATGGCTGACGTTTCCTTTCACGGGCATGGTTTCGATTATATGTTTCAGGGCATGTATATCCCGGCAAAATCTTATGTTTTTGCGGGAAGAACGCTTTATCTCCGGAAAATGCTCGAAATACCTGAAGATATCGTGAGTTTCTTCATAAAGAACGCCTCGTACAGGATAAAAAACGCGAATGTCTGGGATTTCATTCTGCCGGAAAAAAGAAAAGCCCTCGAAGAATTCCAGCGTGAGAGTCTGAGAGAAATACTTGTGTCCGGCGAAAAATACACTGACAACCCCAATGACTTATGGGAATACATGACATTTCATCATCTTTCGAGACATTACAGCTATCCCAATCATGCGAGCATCGCGACTTTTGTAGAACAGCGCACTATATCTTTTATGAACGAGCTTTTTGATCTCTATCTTTCTTTGCCCGTAGAACACCGTTTTAACGGTAGAATAGAAAAGCAGTGTCTGAGGCTTCTGGATTTAAGGTTGGCCGAAATCTGGAGCGCCAACACCAATCTGCCTGTAACCGCGTCCTCTCTCAGACAAACAGTATATCAGCTTGCAGGAGCTCTGAAAAGGCGTATATTTCCTGAAGTACAGAAACCGGCATGGGCTGAGAGAACATGGCCCACCAGGGATTATGCCCTCCGTAATCAGCAGGGCTTAAAGGACGCGGTGCTCGAATTGTGCAAATCGGACACTCTCGAAAAACTCGGGTTTCTGGATATGGAAAAAGTAAGAAGTCTTTTCCCGCGCTGGATAGAGGGAGAAAATATAATCGGGGTCAGCGGCGATCTGGTTCAGACAGTCCTGACGCTGGGAACATTTTTGAAACAATGAATTGAGGTAATATGTATATTCTCGGAATTAATACCGGTCTCAACGCTTCGGCTGTTCTGATGCGCGATAATAAAGTTGTTTTCGCGATACAGGAGGAACGCCTTTCAAAAGTAAAAAACCAGCCCGGTTTTCCGGCGCTTTCCATACAGGCCGCGTTGGACCACTGCGGCATTACCGTCAACGAACTCGATAAAGTCGTTACCGGCGGTAAAACTTCAGTTGTTCCCGAAAGCCGTCAGGATGATCTCGATAAATTTCACAACAGATACGGCGATATCAAAAAACAATGGTTCGGCGAAACTGAAAACTTCCTCGCTAAATTCGCCCAGCGCGGTATGCGCAAACTCGCGTCCATAGGCAGTAATAAAAATCAGGAAAAAGAAAAATATCTGGAAGATTATCTCTCCGAACATAAACTGTTGGAAAAACATGAAAGATACGATCACCATCTTTGCCATGCGGCTTCCGCCTATTACGGGCTCGCAAAAGAGAAAAATGAAAAATATCTCGTCTTTACCATGGACGGCGGCGGCGACGGCAGGACAAGCGCCGTTTTTGTAGGTCAGAATGGAAAACTTGAGGAAATAGCTTCTTCGGATTCGTTTTCGCCCGCGTGCCTTTACGCTCATATAACATATATAATGGGCTTCCAGCCGCATGAACACGAATACAAACTCATGGGCCTTGCTCCATACGCCCAGCCTAAATACGCGCAGATAGCCAGAAATCTGCTTGCGCAATTCATCGGTTTCGACGAGACTGACCCGCTCGTTTTCAACAATACTTCAAAATATCCTGAAGTGCGTAATTCCAAAGGCCATCAGAAACAGGTTCTCATACATGACCTTTTCAAGACTGTATTAAACCTGCGTTTCGACACTCTCGCCGCAGGGCTCCAGATACTGGCGGAAGAAGTCGCCGTGCAGTGGATAAAAGCCGGAATAAAGAAAACAGGCATCAAAAAAGTGCTGCTTTCCGGCGGTTACTTCATGAACGTCAAAGCCAATAAACTTATTTCAGAACTTCCTGAAGTGGAATTCGTAAATTGTTTCCCGTCATGCGGCGACGAAACCAACGCTTTCGGCGCGGTGTTTCTCGCTTATCAGAACCTCAGGAAAGATAATTCGCCGGATATAGAATTCGGTAATTTCTGCCTTGGCACAAACGCGTCGTTTGATATCGCCGAAGCTTTAGAAAAATATAAGGATAAAGTCGATTTCAAAAAAGTCGAAAACATAAATGATGAGCTGGTAAAGTTTCTCATTGACAAAAAAATAGTCGCCCGCTGTTCAGGCCGCATGGAATTCGGTGCCAGGGCCCTGGGCAACAGGTCCATAGTTGCCGCCCCAGACGACATAAGGATAATCAACACCATCAACGCGGCAATAAAAAAACGCGACTTCTGGATGCCTTTCGCTCCGGCAATGCTTGAAGACAGGGCGGAGATGGCAATTGATATACCGGATTCACTCAAATCCGCGTTTTCGCCGTACATGATGTTCACATTCAACGCCAAACCTGAAATGTCCGATAAATTTATAGCCGGCATACATCAGGCAGACAAAACCGCCAGGGCACAGATAGTCAATCCGAAAATATACCCGGAATTTTATGACCTCATCAACAAATTTTATCAGAAAACAGGTGTGCCGGTAGTCCTCAATACTTCATTCAACCTTCACGGTTTCCCGATAGTCCTAGGGGCTTGCGACGCTATAGATGTCTATCTCAATTCAGCGCTCGACGTGCTTGTCGTAGATGATTATATAATCACCAGAAAATAAAGAGGTTTTTCAATGTATAAGGAACCGATACTGATAGCCGAAATAGGTTGCAATCACAAAGGCGATATGGATATTGCCAGGGAAATGATTGACACCGCCCATGTGTTCTGCAAAGTCAAATATGTGAAATTTCAGAAGCGCTGTCTTGAAGAATGCCTCACCCCGTCCGAATTCAGCGCCCCTCACCCGAACCCGGCTAATTCCTATGGGAAAACTTACGGCGAACACCGCAAATTTCTGGAATTCGATCTCGCGCAGCACAGGGAACTGAAAGAATACTGCGAGTCAAAGGGAATGGTTTATTTTTCCTCCGTATGGGATATTACTTCCGCAAAGGAAATGACTTCTCTGAAGCCTGAAATAATAAAAGTCCCCTCCGCATGTTCAACTCACCTTAAACTTATCGAAGTTCTCTGCGGAGAGTTCGGCGGTGAAATACATATCGCCCTCGGCATGACTTCAAGAAAAGAAGAGGAAGAACTCGTTTCATTCATTGAAAAAAAGAACAGGATAAAAGATACCGTTCTTTATCACTGCATTTCCGGTTATCCCGTTCCTTTCGATAATATGTCGCTGATGGAAATAGTCAGGCTTAAAAAAACTTACGGCGGCAAAGTCAAAGATATAGGATTTTCAGGTCATCACCTCGGCATAGCCATAGATGTAGCCGCTTACACGCTCGGCGCGAATTATATTGAGAGACATTACACCCTTGACAGAACATGGAAGGGAACCGACCATGCCGCGTCCCTCGAACCCGAAGGCATGAGAAAACTCAAGAGAGACCTTCTTGCCGCTTATAAAAGCCTTTCGTACAGAAAGGAAGAAATCCTCGAAATAGAAAAAGAACAGAGGCTGAAACTTAAATGGGACAGAAAATAAGCACCGTCGCCCTGATACCTCTGCGCGGCGGAAGCAAAAGCATACCGCTGAAAAACATCAAATCCATAGCGCGCCGTCCTCTGGCATATTGGACGCTTGACGCCGCCGTCAACAGCAAAGCTATTGACAGGGTTTATGTCGCCACGGATTCGGAAAACATCCGCGAAGTAATCGCCGCGTACAATCATCCCAAAATCGAAATCATCGGCAGGTCCCCTGAAACATGTACTGATACCGCATCGACAGAATCAATTATGCTGGAGTTTGCCGGGAAATACGAATTTGAGTATATTTTTCTAGTCCAGGCCACCTCCCCTCTCCTGCTTGCCGGAGATCTAGATGGGGGTTTCGCCAAACTGAAGGAAAGCGGCGCCGACAGCCTGCTTTCGGTAGTAGAACAGAAACGTTTCATCTGGGAAAAGGACGGGAATTTTGTAAAACCCGCCAATTATCTGCCTGAAAAGCGTCCCAGAAGGCAGGATTTTGAAGGTTTTCTAGTGGAAAACGGCGCGTTTTATCTCTGCCGCCGCGAGGATTTGCTTCGCACTAAATGCAGACTTTCCGGAAAAATAGCATGTCAAATAATGCGTGATGAATCCTATAACGAACTGGACGAGGAATGCGACTGGAAGATAATTGAGGCCTTCCTCGAAAAACACAGTTCGAAATAATTAATTGTTTTGAAAAATAAATAAATAAACATGGTGCAGGTCTTCGACCTGCTCGCCTCCCGGTGCGAACTACCGGGTCGCCCTGTCCTCAGGGCGAAACGCGCACCAGCGCGAAAAACAAGACTTTGCGGTGGCGCTTTATGCGCCTGATGAAATTAAGGCGCATAAAGAACGTTTACAGATAGAGTTCAGTTTGCGCAAAGCGCTCGACACATGCAAAAAATGGATTTTATATTGGCGAGTGCGTATTTCGCCCTGAAGACAGGGCGACCAACGCTTTCGCCGTTGGATCACGACCAGCCGGAGGCTGGACATAATTGTTTGTGTTGCAAATATAATTATAAATTAAGAATATAAGTCATGAGAATAGCGCATCTGATACCACAGTTTTACCCGTATATCGGCGGGGCGGAAATATGCGTGCATAATATCTGCAACACCCTCGGCGCCTCCGGGCATGAAGCCTTTGTCATTACCACAACCCCGCCTCCATCGGAAGCTCTCGCCGTCAATTATAATATTATCAGGATTTCCAGCAAAACCGGAGGACTTTTCAGGCGTTTTCCCAAAGCCGGAAAACTTTATCTGCAATTTAAACTTTCTCAGCTTCAGAAAAAATATAAGTTCGATTTGTGGCAGGTTACAATGGGGTTTCCGCTCGGGGCCTATGCCGTCGATTTCTTCAAAAAGAATAAAATTCCCTGCATACTCCGCTGCTGCGGGGAGGATATTCAGAAATTTCCGGAAATATCTTATGGTTACAGACTTAATAGCGATATTGACGCCCTTGTGACGGCAAAATATCCGCTTTATGACGGACTGGTGGCACTGACCCCCAGCGTTAAAGAAGAATATATGAAAATAGGAATTCCGAAAAGCAAAATCAAAATAATCCCCAACGGCGTAAACAACCTGAAATTCAAAGAAGCCCGGAGTAATTCCGTCATAAAGGAAAATATTCGGAAAGAACTGGGAGTGAATGACGGGCAATTGTTGATTTTGACGGTAGGCCGCTATCATCCTAAAAAAGGTTTCGACCTCATACCGTCAATTGCCGCTAAACTGAAAGAAAAAGGTCTGGACTTTGTATGGGTTATCGCAGGGAAAAAATCTTCTGAAATATGCGCCAAGTTTCCTGAATGCAAGAACTTGAACATAAAAGCCGTTGAAAAATTTGCCGGGAATTCTGAAGACAAGTTCAATCTTCCCTCCCCTGGCTTGATAAATCTTTACTGTTCCGCCGATATTTTTGTTCTGCCGACACTTATAGAGACTTTCGGTATGGTGCTGGTGGAGGCCATGGCTGCCGGATTGCCGATTGTTACGACAGACGCGGAAGGGGTAAAAGACGTCATAGAACATGGCGTCAATGGCCTGAAAGCCCCGTCAGGCAATATAGAAAAGATAAGTGGCATTATATCAGAACTTATTGCTGATAAAGAGCTTAAAAATAGACTTTCAAATGACGCCCTTTTGACGGCTGAAAATACTTACGATTGGAAAACAGTGACGGATAAATACATAGGGTTTTATCGCGAAATTATAGATAAAAAGAAAGTGTAATGATGTTATTGCCCAATTTCATATATGCCATTTCGCCCGGTGGGCGACCAGCGTGTTCGCCGCTGGACCGCGCCCCGGTACGACCGGGAGCGATATTGATAAGAGTTTTATATGGAAGAATCTTTCTTCGCAGAGGAAACCTTGACAGTTCAAGGTTCCCCCTTGCATCCCTCCTCCAAAACTTTTGTACTTCATAATTATAAAAAAGTCTAAATCATGAAAAAGAAAAAAATATTCTGTCTGATAGGACAACTCGGAAACGGCGGAACTGAAAAACAACTCTATCTTTTCCTGAAATATCTGGACAGGGAACAGTATAACCCTACTGTTATTGTAAGTTCTTCAGATAAAGGCAAATGGGGAAAATATATAGAGGAACTTTCCATTCCCGTGATATCTCTCTGCGGGATGAACCAGATTTTTAAACTCCTGAAATTCCGTTATCTGGTTTTCAAATACAAGCCCGAAGTCATATTCTCGTGGAGTTTTTTCACAAATGCCTTTTATATGTTTGCCGGGCGTTCCCGTTTTATAGGGGGCTTGCGAGGAGATCTCCATGTGGCAAAAGAAAAATTGCATCCGTTCCATAGAGCAAAATCACTTGATAATGAAAGTTTTATAGTCAACTCGTCCCTTTTGAAAAAAGAGCTTATGCAGGAAGGGATAAAGGAAGATAAAATTAATCTTATTCATAATATTTATGAAAGGAATAAGAATTTTTCAGAAAAACCATATCTTGAAAAATGGAGAAATGAATTAAGAAAAAAGATGGAAGTATCTGAAGATACAATACTTGTAGCGTCAATCGCAAGGAATACCCCTGAAAAAGACATACCGTTTTTCATAGATGTCTTTCAAAAAGCCTCTGAAAGAATGCCCAGGCTCAAGGCTTTTCTGATAGGGGAGGGTGGAACGGCTTTTGCGGAGGAGATAAAAAGGAGGGGGCTTTCCGAAAAATTCATACTGACGGGGCATTATGAAAACGCCTCCGAACTTCTGCCTGCCGCGGACATATATTTTCTTTCTTCCAAGACCGAGGGCATGCCGAACGTAATTCTGGAAGCGCTTGATGCGGGCTGTTGCGTATTTTCAACGGATGTCGGCGGGGTAGGGGATATATTATCGGAACTCGGCGAAGAACTTTCTTCTAAAGTAATACTGAAAGACAGAAATATTGATTCAGGCACTGAAAAACTTATAGAAACAGCTCAAAATCCTGCCTTACGCAAAAAGATTATTGAAAAAAGCGGGGAGTGTCTGAAACAATTTCAGCCCGAAAAGATAATGTCCGGATATTATGAAGTTCTGAAACGCATTGAGCGTTAATCTTTGAATTTTAGGGAATCACAGGTTAAATTTCGATGTTTTAATTGTTATTCTGCCGCAACGGAAGTAGCGGCATTACGAAAGACGAGAGTATTTTAGCGAAGTGCGGGTATTTTCTACCTGTCAATTTAATTTATAACAGGATGATTTATGAAAAAGGCTCTGATAACTGGGGTTACAGGACAGGATGGCTCATACTTGGCCGAATTGCTTCTCTCAAAAAATTATGAGGTGCATGGAATAATAAGGCGTTCAAGTTCTTTCAACACGGAGAGAATAGACCATTTATATAAAGACAGACACAGTACCGAAGTCAAGTTCTTACTGCATTACGGGGACCTCTCGGATGCCGGGAATAT
The DNA here is from genome assembly GCA_001803225.1 of Lentisphaerae bacterium GWF2_44_16. GTDB lineage: Bacteria > Verrucomicrobiota > Lentisphaeria > Victivallales > GWF2-45-14 > GWF2-44-16. The sequence goes on from MHBF01000106.1 coordinate 34,324, forward strand.
CAGAAATATAATCGGAAGTATCAATCCTGACGAGATTTATAATCTCGGCGCGCAGTCCCATGTGAAAGTCTCCTTTGAACAACCCGAATACACGGCGGACGTTGACGCATTGGGAACACTGAGAATACTTGAGGCTGTAAAAGACCATCAGGAAAGAACAGGACAGAAAGTAAGATTTTATCAGGCCGGTACTTCTGAAATGTTCGGCAAAGTCGTTGAAACGCCTCAGAAGGAAACAACGCCCTTTTATCCGCGCAGCCCTTATGCCTGCGCAAAAGTCTATTCGCACTGGCAGACTGTAAATTACAGAGAAGCTTACGGGCTTTTCGCGGTGAACGGAATACTTTTCAATCACGAAAGCCCCAGGCGCGGCGAAACTTTTGTAACGAGGAAAATCACCAGGGCCGCGACAAGAATAAAACTCGGGCTTCAGAAAAAACTTTATCTCGGCAATCTCGACGCTAAAAGAGACTGGGGTTATGCGGGGGATTATGTCGAAGCCATGTGGATGATGCTTCAGGCGGACGGGCCCGATGATTATGTGGTTGCCACAGGGGAAACTCGTTCGATAAAGGAATTTCTGGATGCCGTTTTTAAAAGGCTTGATATGGACTGGAAGGAATATGTGGAAATAGATCCCGCCTATTTCAGGCCCTCTGAAGTGGATTTGCTTCTTGGTGACAACGGCAAAATAAGAAAAAAACTCGGCTGGAAACCGAAAACGAGCTTTGAAAAACTGGTTGATCTGATGGTCGAATCAGACATGAAACTGGCGGAAAATGAGAAAAAACTTTTATGAACAAAAACGATAAAGTATATATAGCCGGGCACAGGGGCATGGTGGGTTCAGCCATCCTGCGGCTTTTGCAGAGGGAAGGTTTTACTAATATAATAACGAAGACCAGGCAGGAACTTGATCTGACAAATCAGGAAAAAACCGCCGAGTTTTTCTACAGGGAAAAACCTGAAATAGTCATAATAGCCGCGGCAAAAGTCGGCGGCATCAATGCCAATATGAAACAACAGGCTGATTTTCTTTACCATAACCTGATGATACAGAATAACCTGATTTATCAGTCTTATATCAGCGGAGTGAAAAAACTTTGTTTTCTCGGAAGTTCCTGCATATATCCCAGGGAATGCCCCCAGCCCATAAAGGAGGAACATCTCCTGACCGGCCCCCTTGAGCCGACGAATGAAGGCTATGCCATAGCTAAAATCGCCGGTTATAAACTCTGTTATTATTACGCCAAACAGTACGGGATGAACACTGTTTCGCTGATGCCCTGCAACCTTTACGGGCAGAATGACAGTTTCGACCTTGAAAACTGCCATGTTCTTTCAGCGCTGGTAAAGCGTTTCACGGATGCCGCTGATAAGGGAAACACTGAAGTTACGCTCTGGGGGAGCGGCAAGCCTAGAAGGGAATTTCTGCATGTCGATGACTTGGCAAGGGCCGTGTTTTTCATAATGAACAACTGGAACGCCCCGGAAATCGTCAATGTCGGTTCCGGTTCCGATATAGCGATATCCGAATTGGCGGGAAAAATATCGCTTCATTCAGGGTTCAGGGGAAAAATAAACTGGGATACCGGCAAGCCCGACGGCATGATGAGAAAATGCATGGATGTAAGCAAAATATCGGGCATGGGCTGGAAGCCGTCCATTTCATTGGATGAGGGCATAAAAGAGATGGTAAACGAATACAGAAAAATCAGGAAACAGGGATGATTATCTCTGTAATCACACTATGAATATATTATTTCTCGGTGAGCCGCAGAGCCCTAATACCATATCATGGGTCGAAGGGCTGAGGGCGCTCGGATGTGTGGTAACAATAGCCTCCGCGCGTTCCGACGGCAGGGACGGGGCATATCCGATAGGCCCGGTGAGTTTTCCGCCCAGGCTCCGTGTCCTGATGGGGACGGCGGATATTAAAAAGCTGATTAAAAAATTCAAACCCGATATCCTGATAGCATACAGAGTAACAAGCTACGGCTATCTCGCCGCTCGTACCGGCTTTCATCCCCTCGTGCTTGCCGCGCAAAATGAAAACATAGCTTTTCATCCGACACACTCAAACCTGCGCGGCAAACTTCTGAGCTATTTCGCGAAATACGCCATAAGCAGGGCCGATCTGATACACTCATGGTCTGTTAATGTTTCAAAGGGCCTGAAACGTTTTGACGCTTCCGATGAACAGATACTGCAGCTCCACCGGGGCATAAATACTTCGGTTTTCGAAGCTCCCGAAAACTGGGATTTTCAGAAAACACACATAAAGCTGATTTCAACGCGCGCGCTTTATCCGCAATACCGCATCGGCGACCTGATAAAAGCGTTTTCCGTGTTTAACAGTAAATACGAAGATTCGAGTTTGGTTATAACGGGCGATGGCCCAATGAAACAGGACCTTGTAGAGCTTTCCAAAAAACTCGAACTGCTCGGTAAAGTCATATTTACCGGAAGGGTTAGTCCCGAAAAAGTGGCAAAAGAACTCAAGGACGCGGATATATATGTTTCTCTCATAGAGACGGAAGGGCTTTCAAGCTCTCTGCTGGAGGCTTGTTCCTGCGGGGTTTTTCCGATTGTCGCCGACATACCGGCGTCAAGATGCCTGATTGAACCCGGCAAAAACGGAATGCTCCTCTCCAATACCTCCCCGGCTGAACTCGCAAAAGCTCTCTGTTCGCTCATTGAGAAAAGGGAACTGCTGAAAAGCGGCGCCTCTTTCAACGCAATGCTTATTTCCGAAAAATTCGACAGAGAAAAAAATCTCGGGAAATTTGTCGAAAGATACAGTTCTCTCATTGAGAAATATAAGCAGATATGAAACACGCTGGAAAATATAACCGTTTATACATTCACGTCCCCTTCTGCGAGGCGAAATGCCACTACTGCGCGTTTTATTCCATACCTGACGCGAATGACAGATTAAAGGACGAGTACCTTAAACGTCTCGAAATGGATTTTATCGCGGAAGCCCGCAACTGCAATGAATTGAAAAGCATTTACATCGGCGGCGGCACCCCGACTGTCCTGGGGGCGGAGAGACTCAAATCTCTTTTTTATCTCATAAAAACTAATTTCAATATAAGCCGGAACCCGGAAATATCCATAGAATGCAATCCTGAAACAGTTGATAATGAAAGGGCTTCCATAATCAGCGGCTTTGCCAACAGGGTAAGCATGGGCGCGCAATCCTTCAATCCACGCCTCAGAGAGTATCTCGGCAGGCGCGGCAGCGTGGAAAATATCTATTCAGCCTTTGCCATGCTTATGGAAAAAGGAATTAAAAACATAGGCATTGACCTTATTTACGCCATACCGGGGCAGAAATACAGGGAATGGGCCGAAGATTTGCGTATGGCGGCAGAACTGGGAGTAAAACACATTTCGGCATATTCTCTTTCCATCGAAGAAGGCAGCCTGTTGGCGGTGGAAAAAAACGCTGTCAAAGTTTCCGAAGAACTCAGTGCCGACATGTGGGCGCTGACAGGGGATCTGCTGGAAGATTCCGGTTATAAAAGATATGAAATTTCTAACTACGCTCTGCCGGGCTTTGAATGCATGCACAATCTGGAAATATGGTACGGCGACACTTATCTCGGATGCGGCCCCGCGGCAAGCTCCTATGACGGAATTAAAAGATGGACCCATTCACCGAACATCAACAGGTGGCTGGACTGGAAGGGTACAGAACAAGACATAATAGAAGCTGAAAAAAGAGCGGGTGAAATATTCATAATGGGCCTGAGAACAGTCAATGGCTGGGATAGAAACACCTTTATGGAACGCACCGGCTTTGACTTCATGCAATGGGAGGACAAGTTTGCTCCTCTTAAAGCTTCAGGCCATCTCGTTTACAATAATTCTTCCGTCAGCCTCCCCGAAAACGGCATTCTCCTCTGGGATGAAATCTCCGAAAACTTTATCTGAATTTTTTTTGCGAACAATCATGTGCAGACTCCGTCTGCCCGTAGTCCAGAGGCGGAACCTCTGGTCGCACTGTCCCCAGGGCGAAATGCGCATCAGCGCAAAACTGTATCCGCTTGCTTTGCCATTTTCCCTCAGAGAATTTTTTTCTTTTTCATTTGACTTAATGTAACAAATATGATACAATGCTGATATGGAATGGAAGATTACATATTACAGCGGGAAGTTGCAGGAAGAAATACTTGATTTTCCTGCGGGTATCCAGGCAAGGTACTTGCTT
>MHBF01000107.1 GCA_001803225.1 Lentisphaerae bacterium GWF2_44_16
ATATATTTTAATTTTTATGAAAAATCACTTTAAATTTCAGAAACTTTGGAATATATTAATACACCAACGGGGGCGATGCGATAGCGTACACTTCGTTTTTATATATAATTTTTTTAAATTTTTTGTGGAATGAACAGTCTGCCACTCAGTTTTTGCAATTATTTGAAAGCTGTTTATGATGATTGATACTTTAGCTTATTTTAGATTACTTTTGAGGATTTTCTCTTTCGATAGAGTACACTGCGGAGCTTTTTTCTCTTTCTGCTCCCGTGCCCTCATTCTGTCCTCGTCTCTAACTTCCTGAAATTAAGCTGTGCAAAACTGTCCCTTTACTGCTCATTCCCGTCAGGGAAATGACAATGGAACAATTCAGTTTAGACATAGATGCTGTTGACAATAATACCCCATCGGGAGACTCTCAGCCTCTTGCCGCGAGAATGCGTCCGCGTTCCATAGATGAATTCGTAGGACAGAAACATATTCTCGAAAATGGAAAACTTCTTCGCAGGGCCATTGATTCCGACCGCTTCACATCAATAATCCTTTCCGGCCCTCCGGGGACGGGAAAAACCAGTCTTTCCGAGCTGATAGCCCAGTCCACACGTTCAGCATTTGTCAGGCTTTCCGGAGTAATTTCGACAGTAGCGGACATCCGGAAAGAAATATTGAAAGCAGTGCAGAGAAAAAAAATAAACGGTCAGAAAACAGTGGTTTTCATAGATGAAATACACAGGTTTAACAAGGCCCAGCAGGATGTTCTCCTCCCGGATGTCGAAAACGGGAATATACGTTTGATTGGAGCAACCACTCATAACCCTCATTTTTATGTCATAGGTCCACTGCTCTCAAGATCGCTGCTTTTTCAGCTGGAACCGCTCTCGGAAGAGGATATAAAAGCAATAATCAGAAGGGCTGTAACTGATAAACGCGGCTTCGGGGAACAAAAAGTAAATTTCAGCGAAGAGGCGCTTGCGTTTCTGGCTTCAATCTGCGAGGGCGACGCGAGAAAATCATTGAACGCGGCTGAAATCGCCGTCATGACCACTCCGCCCGGCGAAAACGGTATCATCAATATAGATCTTGCCGCTGCCGAAGCGTCCATACAGAAAAAAGCAATCGTTTATGGTGATGACGGACATTATGATACTGCCAGCGCCTTCATAAAGAGCATGAGAGGCAGCGACCCGGATGCCGCCGTTTACTGGCTGGCAAAAATGCTTCACGCCGGAGAAGATATAAGGTTTATAGCCAGAAGAATTACAATTTTTGCCTCTGAAGACATAGGCAATGCCGATCCCAGGGCCCTGACATTGGCCGTCAGCGCAATGCAGGCAATAGAAATGATAGGCATGCCTGAAGCCAGAATCATACTCTCTCATGCCGTCACATACTGTGCCACCGCCCCGAAAAGCAATTCTTCATGTGTCGCCATTGACGCCGCGCTCTCCGATATAAAAAGCGGAAGGGTTGTTCCCGTCCCTAAACATCTTCGTGATTCACATTATTCGGGCGCTAAGCAGATGGGTTATGGAAAAGATTACAAGTACCCCCATAATTATGAGGGTAACTTCACTGTACAGGATTACCTGGGAGTTGGCAAAAAGTATTATGAACCATCAGAAAATGGATATGAATCAAAAATAAAAGAACGAATCGAATACTGGAATAAATGCAGAAACGCTGAAGGAAAAAATGCCGCAGGCACTGAATAAATCCGAAATAAGAAAAAAATATCTGAGGCTAAGAAAAAACTTGGCCCCTGATTTCCGCGTCCAGGCGGACGAGGCCATCTGCATGAATCTTTTTTCAGTCAGGGAATTGGAAGCCGCCAACACTGTGGCCGCATATTTTTCGGATGGTACTGAACCTGATTTGAGCAGATTTGTGAAGGACATGATGTGCAAAAACAAGAAGTTCTGCTTCCCGAGATCAAGAGAAAAAACGAACAGCACAGGAGAATACGAATACGACCTGGCTGAAATTTCAGATTATCCGGGGGATTTTGTGAAGGGCGCTTACGGAATACCCGAGCCGCGCCGTACTCTGAACGCAATCCCCGAAAATGAATACGATGAATTGCTCTGGCTGATACCCGGAGTCGCTTTCGACATGAAGGGCAGGAGATTAGGCCGCGGAAAAGCTGTCTATGACCGTCTTCTCGGAAACGGCGCCGGTTTCAAAATAGGTGTTTTTTATGAATGTCAAAAATGCGCTTCGGTGCCTGAAGAGGAACATGACCGTCCACTGGACATGATTGTTACTGAAAAAGGCGTTTACCGTTGCCAATAACAAGAAACGGAGAATTGAAAGATGAAGGATTATATTCTGATGGGATTATCGGGTATTCTTCTGGGAATACTTATTTCCTGGTTTTTGAAAAGAATGCAAGGGGCCGCCGCCGCCAGTGCCGCGACAAGAGTGCGTGAAGATGCCCTCAAGGAGGCCGAACACATCAAACGGGAAGCCAAAGTCGCCGCAAAAAGCGAACTCCTTAAAATGAAGGAAGATTTCGAGAACGACGCGAAGGAACAGCGTCGTGAACAGATGAGCATAGAAAAGAGGCTGGGCCAGCGCGAAGAAAACCTCGAGAAAAAAGCCGATACACTCGAAGCAAAAATTAAAGGAATTGAGAAAAAAGAAAAAGATATAGAAGCTGTCCGTGAAAGGGTTTCCCTGAAGGAAGAGGAACTTCAGAAAACTATTTCCAGGCAGATAGACGAGTTGGAAAGAATATCCTCTCTCGACAGGGAATCCGCCAAGCAGATAATATTGGAAAAACTCAAAGGCGAAGTGCAGAACGAAGCCGGTCTGCTTATCAGGAACATTCTGGAGGAAGCCAAAGAAAAATCCGAAAGGGAAGCTCAGAAAATCCTTACTTACGCCATCCAGCGCTATGCCTCCGACTGTACTTATGAGCGCACTACGGCGACCATACCCCTGCCTAATGACGAAATGAAAGGCAGGATAATCGGCAGAGAAGGCAGAAATATACGCGCGCTGGAAGCGGCTACAGGCGTCAGCATTCTTATCGATGACACTCCTGAAGCTGTTGTTATCTCATGCTTCGATCCGGTCAGAAAAGAAATAGCCAGACAGCTTATGGAACGCCTTATCGGTGACGGGCGCATACATCCGACCCGTATTGAGGAACTCATAAAGAAAGTAACCAAGGAAGTCGAGGACGAAGTTTATGAATCCGGTGAAAAAGCCGTTCTGGAAACTGGCCTCCAGGGTGTCCCTCCGGCACTCGTAAAACTGCTTGGAAGACTTAAATTCAGATTCAGTTTTTCTCAGAATGTGCTTAAACATTCACTGGAAACCGCTTACTTCATGGGCATCATTGCCGCGGAGCTCGGGCTTGATGAACAGAAGGCCAAGCGCATTGGTCTTTTTCATGACATAGGCAAAGCGGTTGACCATGAAATCGAAGGTTCCCATGCCGCCATCGGAGCGGATATACTTCGCAAGCATAATGAGGCCAAAGACGTCATTAACGCTGTAGCGGCACACCATGAGGAAGTCGAGTCTACCAGCATTTACGGCATCCTTGCCAACGCCTGCGACGCCCTCAGCGCGTCAAGGCCCGGCGCCAGAAGCGAAACAACGGAACTTTACCTTAAACGCCTTGAACAGCTTGAAAATATAGCCCGTGACTTCAGCGGCGTTGAATCATGTTTTGCGCTTCAGGCCGGACGTGAAGTAAGGGTAGTCGTACAGCCGGACAAGATAGAAGAAGGCAAAGCCCAGTCCGTTGCCAGGGATATATGTCAGCGAATTGAAAAGGAAATGAATTATCCGGGCCAGATAAAAGTTACCGTCATAAGGGAAACCCGTTCCGTAGAATACGCAAAATAGAAAAACCGGAAGCTCACTGATGCACAGGGTCGCTCTAACAGGTATCGGAATAGTATCCTCCATTGGCGTTGGAGTGGAAAAAGTTACGGAATCCCTCATGAAAGGCCGTTCCGGCATACGTCTTCTTCAGGAGAGGATGGATGCCGGTTTCCGCAGTGCGCTCAGCGGCATAATTGATGATTTCCAGATGCCGAAGCTCGACAGGAAAAAGAGAAAGACCATGACTGATTTCGGGCTTCAGGCATATGCCGCCGCCATTGAAGCCATTGAAATGAGCGGCTGGTCGCAGCATGAAATCCAGAGCGAAAACACTGCTCTCATAATAGGCAATGACACATCAGGCCTGGCAAATGTCGAACAGGTAGAGATACTTCGTCGCGAAAAAAACACATTTCCCATAGGCACAAGCCTTGTTTTTCAGGCGCTTACTTCCACTGTCACCATGAATCTCAATACTATTCTGGGAAACCGCGGGGCTTCATGGACTCTCAGTGCCGCGTGCGCCAGCGGAGGACACGCGATAGGCCAGGCCGCCGACCTCATTGCCCTTGGAAGACAGAAAAGGGCCGTATGCGGCGGTGTTCAGGAAATAAACATGGAATCCGTCTCAAGTTTTGATGCCACAAATGCCTTTTCAACCCGTCATGGAGAACCTGAAAAAGCTTCGCGGCCTTTTGATTCTGAACGTGACGGCCTGATACCGGGCGGCGGAGCGGCAATAGTTACTCTCGAAGATTACGCCATTGCCGAAAAACGCGGGGCCAACATACTCGGAGAAATACTGGCGTATTCGTTTTCATCCGATGGCTACAGCATCAATATTCCCTCGGGAGAAGGTTTGAAAAGAGCAATGGCCGACTCTCTGAAAAGGGCCTCTCTGCCAATGGACAAAGTCTCTTATATATGCGCCCATGCCACTTCAACTCCGATAGGCGACGCTGCCGAAGCCAAGGCCGTATTTGAGCTCTTCGGAGAAAAATCCCCCTGGATATCTTCGACAAAATCGATGACAGGCCATGAAATGTGGATGTCGGGAGCAGGGCAGATGGTCTATTCCGTTATCATGGGCATGAACGGATTTATAGCGCCCAACATTAACTTTGTCTCTCAGGAAAAAGGCGCTCCCCCATTGAAAATCGCCACGGAAACAATTGATGAAAAGCCCGATGTCATATTGATTAACTCCGCAGGTTTCGGCGGCACTAACTCATCAATACTGCTGAAGACAGGACTATGAAATATGACTGTGCTGTAATAGGTTCGGGCATCAGCGGTTTAAGTGCCGCCCTTCTTCTGGCGCGCAAAAACAAAAAAGTAGCGCTTATCGAAAAAAACCGCTTTCTTTCACCTGTACTCAGGGATTTCAGGCGCAATGGAATTTCATGCAGTCCAGGCTTTCATTATTCCGGCGGTTTCAATAAGGCGGGGCCTCTGTCAGTACTCTTCAATTATTTCGGAATTTCAGAAAAAATAAAAGTCTCTCCATTGCCGGAAAAGGCATTTGATACAATTCTTCTGGACGGGAACAGAAAAATTTTATTCCCGTCCGGAATCGAAAACATCAGGGAGCTGCTTTCTTCGGCTTTTCCGTCAAGCCGTTCCGCGATTGAAAAATATATTGAAGCCATCAAAGAGATAAATAATAAAACCTGCTTCATGAATTTTGAAATGGACTTTGGCCCGTACCCTGAAAAACTTTTCAGGAACGAGAGCCTTGAGGAACTTCTATTAAAATCAGGCGCGGAAAAAACACTTATTGACGTATTGGGGGATTACGGGTATGCCCTTTATGGTTCCGCGGCGC
>MHBF01000108.1 GCA_001803225.1 Lentisphaerae bacterium GWF2_44_16
CGACGCCAGCCGGTCTCAGTGGTGATGTCCCTTGGGTGCAAAGGACACGATTATATTACGCCCGATAAGTTTCGGTTCGTTTTCAATTACCCCATGTTCCTTAAGATCTTCAACAATCTTTTTTATAAGATCGAAGCCCATATCTTTGTGGGCCGTTTCGCGGCCTCTGAACATAAGGGTGATTTTTAGTTTACAGCCTTTTCCCAGAAATTCAATCCCGTGATTGATTTTATATCCGTAATCATGAGGGTCTATGCTTACATGGAATTTAATTTCCTTGAGTTTTTGCGCAGACTGATGACGTTTCTGGTCTTTCTGTTTTTTCTTCTGCTCATAACGCAGCTTTCCGAAATCCATTATCCTGCAGACAAACGGGGCTATTTTATCTGATACGAGTACGAGATCAAGACCCGCTGTGATGGTCATTTTCCTCGCGTCTTCATATTTTACTATCCCGATCTGTTCTCCTTCAGGACCTATTAAACGTAACTCGCTGTTAATCAGCGAACGATCATTGGGTTTAATCAACTTAGCGATTATCCAGCCCTCCACTTTATTAATATTTAATCTACGGATTCTATAAATATAACATCTTAAATTTTATTATCAATATCGGACTGAATCTTTTGTATCAGTGCGTCAACGCTCATTTCGCCGAGCTGGTCTTCTCTCCTTGACCTTACTGAAACAGTTTTTGACTCAAGTTCTTTGTCTCCGGCGATTGCCATATAATGAATGCGCTGGTTTCTGGCGTCCTTGATTTTGCTGCCCATCGTTTCGGGGCGGCAGTCGATTTCCGCGCGAATGCCTTTTTCCTTCAGCGCCTTGAGAATGGACATTCCGTATTCATGGTGTTTGTCCGTAATCGGTATTACCATTACCTGTACCGGGGCGAGCCAGAGAGGGAAAGCCCCCGCGTAATGCTCAATAAGTATGCCGAAGAAGCGTTCCAGCGAGCCCAGAAGCGCCCTGTGTACCATGTACGGCTGATGCTTTTGTCCATCTTCGCCTATATAGCTCATATCAAAACGTTCCGGCAGATTGAAGTCGAACTGTATAGTGGTTGTCTGCCATTCCCTGCCTATGGCGTCTTTTATCTTCAAGTCTATCTTAGGACCGTAGAAAGCACCGCCGCCTTCATCGATTTCAACATCAAGTCCCGCTTGTTTTACCGCCTTTTCGAGAGAGACCAGCGCCTGCTCCCAGCGTTCCGGGGCGCCGACGGATTTTGCCGGACGCGTCGCAAGATATGCTTTTATCTCTTTGAAACCGAATGACTTCCAGATATGCAGGCTGAAGCGCAGTACTTCTGCTATTTCGCTTTCTATCTGTTCTGGGGTGCATATTATGTGCGCATCGTCCTGAGTGAAGCCCCTTACTCTGAGAAGTCCGTAGAGGACGCCGCTTTTCTCATAGCGGTAAACTGTCCCGAGTTCGGCCCAACGCAGGGGCAATTCCCTGTAAGACCTTACTCTCGACTTATAAATCTGTATATGGAAAGGGCAATTCATTGGTTTTGTGTAATAATCGACTTCATCGATTTCCATAGGCGAATACATGGATTCCTTGTAGAAATCGAGATGTCCGCTGGTCTGCCAGAGTTCGGCTTTGCCTATATGTGGAGTATACATCAGTTCGTAGCCGTTTTTATAATGCTCGCTTTTCCAGAAAGTCTCAATGGTGTTCCTGATGAAAGCGCCTTTGGGATGCCACAAAATCAATCCCGCGCCGACCTGATCGCTGGTGCTGAAAAGCTCAAGTTCCTTTCCAAGCTTTCTGTGGTCGCGTTTTTTGGCCTCTTCGATTTTTCTCAAATATTCATTAAGATCTTTTTTTTCGGGAAAAGCTGTGCCGTAAATTCTCTGGAGCATCGGGTTTATTTCCTTGCCGCGATAGTACGAGCCGGCAAGCGAAAGAAGTTTGAAGGCCCCTGTCTGCCCGCTGTTTTCCACGTGAGGCCCACGGCAGAGATCAACGAAATTGCCGCATTTATAAAGAGTGATTTTATCGCCTTCGGGAATGTCCGCGAGGCGTTCGAGCTTATAAGTTTGCCCCAGTCCTTTGAAAAGCGCTTCAGCTTCGGCGCGTGTTACTTCTGAATATTCAAATGGGAGCCGTTTATTCACAAGCTTTATCATGGCCTCTTCGATTTTTTCGAGGTCTTCAGGCGCGAGCCTGTGTTCCATATCAAAGTCATAGTAAAAGCCGTCGTCAGTTGAAGGCCCTATATCGAATTTAACGTCGGGAAAAAGTTCCCTTACGGCTGCCGCCATGATATGCGCCGCGCTGTGCCGTATCGTATCAAGAGGAAATTTACTCATTTTCAGTTTACCCCAATTAATTACGGTTGCGACGAAGCGCAACCCTCCCTGATTTTTATATATTGTGGAGGGATTTGCTTCGTCAAATCCGTCTTCCAAATAACAAGTTATTACACAATATAATAATAATGAAAAGGTAATTTAGTCTCAATACAGGGTCATTTCAAGCAGGTAGAGTACCTGCACTCCGAGAAAAAACTCCGTTTTTTCCGTACTGTTGCTCACTTCGTTGCAACAGGTAGAGTACCTGCATCCGGGAGCGAAGACCATTTTATATCCCGCTTCGCGGGCGTTTTTTCCGTACTGTTGCTCACTCCGTTGCAACAGATAGAAGATTTGCGCGGCGTAATCAGGAAAAGATATAATCTATTCAGCAGAGAATTTCATTCCGCATTCTTTTTAAATTATATTCCGAAGTATTTATTGTGAATTCCCGGGGCCCAGCCGTTGCGTTGAGCCCAAAGGTCGATGAAGTCGTTGCTTCTGTAAAGCACAGTGTTATGATTGAGACGTTCCGCTCCTCTTTTCTGGGCATCGTCAGCCATGTTCGGGCACATGAGTTCGACTTTCAGTTCAAAAGGGCCTTTGAGTTTTTTTGCTTTGAATTTTTTCAAATTTTTCAAAGCCGCCTGTGATTTGGCTTTCAGTTCAGCCCTTACTGTTTCGGGATTTCTGTTTATTGTTGAATATCTGTTTATGGACTTTTTAGTTTCAACGGTTTCTATGGTACCCAGAAATTCTTTTGCTTCCCTGCATGCGGCATGGTCGCCCGATACAAGTATTGTAGGAACGGAAAAATATGAGGCCATCATTGAACAAACCCCGATTTCTCCGATAGCTTCCCCGTTAAGAAACATATTGACCACGGCATGGCTGTTGAAAGTGTGGTTGAGAAAGCCGTCAGTCACGCCCATCATGGCATGAGTTCCGAGCTGGACAGCGGCGTCAAACGATTTATCAATCCCGCAGCCGACCATATGAAGACCTCCGCCCGATGCGGTTGTTATAAGTTGTGCCGCCGGATGGAGATGTTCTATAAGTATGGAGTTGCTTCCGCCGTGACCGTCAACTACTACTATCTCTTTAGCCCCAGCCGCGGCAAGCCCCTCAACAGAGGAATTGACTTCTTCAGTCAGAAGCCTGCATGAAGCGTCTATGTTCTTTATCTTGTTGCCGACCGTATCCGCGCCGCCATTGACACCGCTGACACCTTCCAAATCAGTCATTATAAATACTTTCATGATATTCCTTTCGTTTTTAATTATATTCCTTTTGCCGTTTTGGCTATTTCAGCATCACTCATAGCTCCGCTGTACAATTTCAAATCAGAAATAATGCCCTCGAAGCCATAACAGTTGCCTGTATTCATTGCACCAATGCTGATATAAGTCCGGCCTTTGGGCAAAATCACATTTTCCGGACTTTCACCCGCCAGATGTCCGTTTATATAGACTTTGGCTGTTTTCCCATCGTAAACGGTCGCGACGTGATACCACGTATCAGCATTTATTGCGTCTGTTGCAGTTGATGATTTTGCCGCTGAAAACGTTTTGCCGTCAGCACAGTAAAACATCAACATACGCCAGCTTATAAGGAGACGGAAACCCGGCCCTTTACCGGAGGGACTATTATCAATAATCTCATATTGCGCGCTGCGATGCAGTTGAGGAGGGGTCTTAATCCATGCGGTTACGGTAAGGCCTTTGCTGAAATCATATCCTCCAAGTTTTTCAACCTTAATGACAGCGTTTTTATCTTTTGGCATTTTTTCCGGTATATTGTTAAAGTATAGAGCTTTTCCTTCGCGTCCATCCACCCATTTTGAACTTTCAGGATTTAGGAGAGTACCGTTATGTCCGTTGCCGCTGACATCGTTTATGGATACTCCTTCCCCTTCATTCATTGGCCAATGCGCAAGCAGTCTGAGATTTTCCGCGTCTACATGGAGAACAAGAAAAATGCTTAACATGTAAATTCCAAGAAATGTTTTTCCCATTTTATATTCCTCCTTTATTTTTCATATAATTCAACTTCCATGATTTTCGCATTTGGTCCGTTCGTGGCTGTTACGAAAATCCTTATCCGATCGATTTTAACAGGTCGGAATTTATGTTCGATAGCATCTTCTTTTTTATCTTTTACTTCATCCAGTACAGCCCATTTGTCATTTATCCATGCTTCGACCTTATAATTTTTCAGGCTTTTATCCAAAGAATATATAACGACACGTCCTATTTCAGCGGGTTTTGAGAGTTTCATTTCAATCCAGTCTGGCGACTGTTTATCGGTCTTGTCCTCCCATATCGCTACATAAGGAGGAGAATTTTTTGCAGGATCGCCCTGTGAGAATATTCCGTCTGTCAGATGCCAGAGTCCGTTGTCTGCACGGCGGCCCGCTCCCTTTGATGAGGAACAACTCATGATGATGTGTTCGTTTTCATAATTCTGGAAGGCAATGTTTCCTGGTTTATGACGTGCCTTGTTTGCGGCGGCGATTTCAGTAATGATTTTGCTGACAGTGGTTAAACCGAAATTTTTGCTACTGCTTGTGTAAACATGCACTTCATAATGACTGAAGTCATCTGTAAAATTACCGTTTGAAACCTTGACATTGCGTGCTTCAGAAAGTACCTGCAAGGTCTTGCCGTCAAGACCGGGAATGTTTATAGTGAATTTTCCCGGATTATCGGACGCATTACAGGCGAGTATCCATATATCGCCGTTATTATCTTTTGTCAGGAGCCGCATTTCCGCTTTATCACATTTTGCAGGATTTACTGCATTCGTGGCGATGATGGCTTCATTGCCGACAATTGCCTGTTCTTTTACCAGATATGGCAGACCTATGTAAAGTTCGGGATAAAGCGGAAATGCGGCAGTGTTATACTGAAGCAAACCTTTGCTTCCCAGAATCAGAGACATTAAATTCTGATTGCGGAATTCTTCATAATTGGGAACACGTGTAGAAGAATCATCATAGTCACCATAGTTAAATCCCTGATGCAGGTAAGCGATCGTCTGCTGGCCGTTCCGGTTTTTGAAAAATTCATCGATTTTATCCATGCATACAACAATTTTTCTGAAATTATTCATTGTTTTGTTTATTGATACTTTCGGGTAACAGTGAAATCCGTTGATTTCAGCGCAGTCAGGATATTTGGTGGCTCCATTCGTGCCGCTGGAGATTATGACAGGATGATAAGGGTCTTCATCCCTGATAACCTGATAAATAGCATTCAGAGTGTTTGAATTTATTCCTTGGCAATCTGGTTCATCCCATAAATAATACCCGAAGAGTTCAGGATTGTCCTTGTCCTTGCGTACCCGTTCCTTGTAAAAGGCGAAGATTTTTTCCGACATATTATTTTCCTTAATTGCCTTCCGCATATTGGGAGGATAGCCAAAACCGGTTGCGGAACTTATGAACATGGCTCCGGGCCGTTTCCAGCCAACAAACATGTTGAAACCTTGGTAATTCGAAGCCGCTTCCCCGCACCATGCGGCTAGAATGAATATTTTTTTACCGTCAACATACCAGTTGAGGTCTTTGCCTCGCCATACTTCGCCTTTTTTATAAGGAAGCTTGAGAAGGGGATGTATCGTAACGGCTTCAACTTTGCCGTCTTTATTTTTCAATTCGGCGAAGATTTCAAGTTTTCCATCCGGCAATCCAGCGACATCGAAAGAGAAAGGATTATCAGCTTTCGGAGCCTCAGTCTTAGCAGACTGCAAAACTTTGCCCGAAGCCCTGATGCCTGCTTCCAGCATTGTGTTGCTGATTTTGTCGGCGGGCAGATTGATCCCGACTGTGAATTTGACCTTTTCCAGTTTCTGTGTAGCGAATATTGCGTCGCGGTACCAGGGTTTCTGTAAGTCTATGCGCATTGGAACATAGTGAACGGGAATTGTAAATTTCCTTTTGCTTAAAGTTCGTCCGTTATTGGTAGATGCCAATTCAATCTGGCACTGATAACTACCCTGTGCGCCAAGCATAAAAGGACCGTAATCGAAATTCCGTTTTTCCGATGTGGCGAATTTCTCGCTGTTGTCTTTATTATACATTTTTCCATCCGGATCGAAGAGAGCACAGTCAACTTTTATTTTTCTTTCCGCTTCCGTCAAATTGGAAATTATTCCTTTTAATGTTAGCGAAAGTTTTCCATCCTTAATCGTACTTTGAGATTTTGGTATTTCGATATTCCAGCAATACAGTGAAAAATCAACATCAAGTTTACAGAGACGGCGGAAACTGCTGCCGACATTGAAAAGTCCTTTTTCCGCGATAGATGAAAGTTCCTGTCCCGGATTATAACTTTCACGGCAGATATTTATGCCCCAATTGCCCTTAGGCGGGGAAAGAAAACCCAGAGAATAATATGGAATCATAATTTCACACGACCAGAAATCCTTATCAAGATGTACTGCGCTTTTCATATCGGAATCCCATTCGGTGTTTCCGATAAAACCGCCCTGTTCACAGGAACGGTCAAGGATACTGTTTGCGGCGTTAACAACGAAATGATAATAACTGTCTCCTGTACCGGATGGGTCAAGCATGACTTCTACACAATCACTGGTACAAGTTCCCTTGTCGCGAGGTGTTTCATTCGCGATGAGTTTATCAGACGGCACCATTGCTTTAATACCAAAAAATATTGCTGTATCAGTATAAACTATTTTTGCGAAAGTTTTTCTTTCTGCGGCCTTGTCGCTGTTGCATACAGTAAAATTGTTTATTTCAGGAGTACTGTTCCAGCAAGGGTCGTCCAGCTTGCCGTCCATTATCGGAGCCTTATCAACTTTCAAGGCTTTGATTTCCTGACTGTTGGCATTCCAGCCGATAATCATTCCCAGTGAAATTACGGAAATCCCTTTTATCAGTTTTGATGACATGTTTTCCCCTTTATATTATTATCAATTATTGATTTTTAATTTTATTTTTCGGGCATCGTGAAAATTAAAAGCCTTCCAGTAACTCAGTTACACCATTATGGCTTCCGAGCGAAGTCAAATCCTGGAAGCTTTTCATGTTAACATGACCATCTGCGTAAAGGACGTTTGTCTTGTTATCATGACGAAAGCTGATATAAGCGGCGGGATCTGATATATACGATACTCCATGGTCATTTGTCCTGCCGTTATCAAAAACTACCTTTGCAATGGATGGTTGGGTAATCTGCGTGATTTTATGTGTCGAATAAGTTCCGATAATTCCGAAGAGTCTTTGATTTATGGCATAATCTGAATATGAGAAAAGGTTGTCAACCTTTTGGGAAGGACAAAGAATTCTCGCTCCTGTCGGGTGATAGGTATTATTGATGCTGTAATAGTTGTTGCCGAGACTGCATATTCTGATCCCATAATCAAGCTGCGAGTACGGACCAAAATTTCCTAATGCTTCAAACCACGGGCGATTAGCACTGGAAACTCCCGACCAATAGGCTATATAAGGAAACGTGCCGGGGAGAAGCCAGTCATCAAAATCACCCGAATACTGATTTAAAGCCAGGGATATCTGTTTACAATTATTTGTGCATGCGGTGCCTTCCACTTTATGCTTGGCTTTGGACAACGCTGGAAGCAGAAGCGAACACAGTATTGCAATAACGGATATTACAATCAGCAATTCGAGAAGCGTAAAACGAAAAGTTTGCATTTTTCTCATAAAGTTTATCCTCTTAATTTATTCCGCCTCTACTGTTCATATGGCGCATAGGGGCGTTTGAATTCGAAATCGTTATGGGCGTTTTTCTGGTAATCGTCATTTGCCATTTCGTAAAGGCCGTCAAGGTATTCGTGGCACATGTCGCTGAAGAGCTGCCTTCCGTATTTTTGCAAAAAAAGTTGTGGTGTCATTGAGGCTTCGCCTCTGATTCCGTCCATGATTTTTGCCAGTCTTCTCAAACAGTTTTCATGCCAGAGCTCCGTCAGTTTTTCAGGGGATTTCAAAAGGCTGTCGAGCCACTTATAATATTTGTCTTCCTCTTTTTCTTCGGCGGGACTTAAAGTATATGGGCGGCATTCGGACATGTTTATTTTGAGATATTTTCTGTGCCAATCAGTTATTTTTCCGTTTTCTATATCAACAGAAAAAATATGGCTTTTTGTAACATTGGGCGAATTGCTTATCTGGTAACCTCCGAGCTGGAAAATAAGATTGCCGAGACTATAGTGTATCAGACAGTTACCCCATTTTTCGATGCCCTGTGGAACATGCGGGTGGTGGCAGAGGATGAGGTCTGCCCCGGCTTCGGCTATTGCCCTGCAAAGTTTCAGTCGCGGTATGCTGGGGGCGGGCTGGAACTCAATGTCCGCGTGTATGGATATCACCAGAACATCGACTTTCGCGCGGTGTTTTCTGATATCGGATATGACGTCTTTCTGTTTAAGGTAGGCGATTCGTTCGCCTCCGCCTTCCAGTGTCCAATCGCCTGCCTGCAGATAACCGAGAAAGCCTATTTTCATGCCGCCCTTTTCCACAATTCGCAGTTTTCTGGCTTCCTTTTGCGAAGGCCCTGTTCCCAAGGATTGGACGCCTATTGATTTGATGCAGTTATAAGTGTGCAAAAGCCCTCTCCATCCGCAATCAAGTACATGATTTGATGCCGCTTGCAGTATGTCGAAGCCTACCGGACGCAATGCTTCCAATGCGGAATCGCGGCTCTGAAGCGGATGTCCGCTGGTTTCTGTTAATGGAAAATCTTCCGGTATCATCACTGATTCCAGATTTCCGAAAAGTATATCCGCCTTTTTCAGTTCCGGTATCACTTTTTCAAACGGATAAGCCGTACCATGCTTAATAATATCTTTTTCGACTTGAGCTGCAAACGATATGTCGCCGACGGCTGAAAGAGTTATTTTTGTCATTTTATAAGATCCTTCTAAGGTTAAGACATTTCTATCGCGAATTGCTCGTTCTCGACAAAGTGCATCATTGAATTTCTCTGACTGAAAAGCGGCTTTATAATTTTTTCACGGGGAATAAAGGGTTTCGCCATCAGTTCCGTTACTGCCTGATATCCATGGTCAAACCAGTCGAAATACACCATTGGCAGATTTCCATATTTAAAGGATAATTCAGGCACGCAGTTTACAAGTATTATTTTTACGGTTTCGGGAAGTCCCAATATTTCATTTGAATAAACTTCGCCATAGGGCACATCCTCCGGGCGCGGACAAAGTAGAAGTCCATCGAATTTTTCTTTTTTGTACCACTTTACAAGGCCCTCTTTCAGATAGGGCCAGGGCGGCAATTTGGGTGTTAATTCCCAGCGAAGGTCTCTTTTCAGTCCATAAGCCCTTAGTCCGTCGCGATAGCCTTGTAATGGAATTCCTTTTGGCTGGTCAAGCCAGTTGGAGGCGACTGCTATTGAACGGCATCCTTTTCCCCATAGTTTGCCGACGGCCAGTTCGTATGAATAAGCCGCGTCGTCAGTGTGCCAGAACCAGTCCCGGGAGGGATGGCGTTCCGGTGGAATGGGTTCAAATGGGTCGGATAAACGGATATTGTGATTGCAGCCGCAAAAAACTTTGCAGCGGCGTTTTTTCAGAAAATCGAAAAGAGGGAAAAACCATCCGGCGGATATTATGACCCGGCTTTCAGAATCAAGATGTTCCAGTTGGCGCCAGTCTATGTCATTAAGTGAATTTGTCGGCGAAACGGCAATGGTTTCCATGCGGCAGTTAAGTTCCTGACAGCGTTTCATGACACCTTCCATTGCCATACGGTGACGGAAAGCAAAGCTGCCGTTTTTTGTCATATAATCAGGACAGGGCAGGAGATACGTGATGACGGCGCGGCTTTCAGGAGCTTTTTTGCGGACATAAGTTCCCTGGCCTTTCACACGTTCGATGAGTTGTTCGTTTTCCAATTGCTGCAGGGCCATCCGCAAAGTGCCGCGGGCTACCCCGTATTGTTCCGCCAGTTCGAATTCTTTAGGTAATTTAGCGTTGGCGGCGTATGTCCCGGAAACTATTCCGTTCTTAAGTTCCTGATACAGATAATCTTTTTTCATCTGTTCGGACATGTGATGCCTTATTATTATATTATGTACAGTGCTTGTTTAATATTAAGTATAGCGTATGTATAGTTAAAAGTCAATAGGTATTTTCCTTGTTTTTGGCAAAAAAAGTAAAAAAAACTCTTTTGAGCTGTATTATTATTTATGTTTTATAAAATTTGTGTTCGAACAAAGGATGGTATACAATGGCAAAACTTTTATATGTTGAGAGTTCTCCAAGAAAAGAGCGTTCATACTCTATCGCGGTGGCGCGTGAATTTCTGAAAGCATATAAGGGGGTACATCCGCATGACAGTGTTGAGACACTTGACTTGTGGACATTGGAACTGCCTGAATTTAGCGGTGACGCCATAAACGCTAAGTACAAAATAATGCACGGTGAACCCCATACGGCGGGGGAGGCTGAGGCGTGGAATAAAGTCGTGGATGTTTTTGAGCGTTTCAAATCGGCGGATAAATATCTTTTCAGCATTCCCATGTGGAATTTCGGGATACCTTACAAGCTCAAGCATTTCATAGACATCATAAATCAGCCTGGGCTTTCTTTCACTTTTTCGCCTGAGAGCGGATATAAAGGGCTTTTAAGCGGAAGGTCCGCAGTGGTAATTTATTCGCGTGGCGGAGAATACCTTTCCGGCCCGGCGGCGGCGATGGATTTCCAGAAAACTTATTTTGAGCGTCTGCTCGGTTTCATAGGTATTACAGATGTAAAATCAATTGTCATCGAACCCACATTGAGCGGACCTGAACTCGTGAAAAAGGCTAAAAAGGACGCCATGGAAACGGCCTGTCGTTTTGCGGCTGGATTTTAATTATTCCGGCATTGCTTTTTTCTTGGATTTGATATTGGAGATTCTCATTGCCTCGGCGATTCTCTTGCCAAGGGCGTCAATCTCAGTGAGAAGAAAATCATTATAGTCGAGAAGTATCTGATTTTCCTCGTTGATATACTTGTATTTTGATGGTCTTCTCTTGAGATCCACGGCAGGTTTGGAAATGTAGTTTTTTATCCTGCTCAGGAGTGAACTGTAGGACGAAAAGTTATCGTTTCCCGTTGAAAGGGTATTCCACTGTTTGACCAGATTGTCCATGAATTTATATTTTATATAGCGTCCCGGGTCAAGATTGTTGTTCCAGGTTATTTTCTCTTTTTCCTTATTTTTTTCGGAATTATCTTTATTGTTTTTCTTGTTGATGCTAATAGTGGTGTTGTTATTTCTGCAATAGGGGCAGAGGTAGCATGGGAGGTTGTTTTCTCTGCAATAGGAACAATTGCAGGTTTCGGTAAATTTCACTCTGCTTTTACTGTCTTCTTTGTCTTTATCTTTCGCGGCATCTTTTTTTTGTTCATTTTCCAGGTATTCCACTATTACTTTTGTTTCGCGGCTGTTTTTGAATTCTCCGTAAACATCCTTGAGGAAAATTTCTCCCAGGGTATTGACGTCCTTCAGATCTTTCTGATACTGCAAGTCGGTATTATATGAATTCACGTCAAGCCTGATCAATTTTTCAGGGTTGAGGTTGTCTATTCTTGTTCCGAATCTCAGAATTTTTTCTTTTTCCGCTTCGCTGTCCGACCAATGCAGTTTTCTGTCGATACAGCTTGAAACGCCGATGACGTTTGAAGTTTTTCCCGAGATAATGGGCCCGCCGGAATTTTCTTTTTCTATCACACAGGACAAGTCTATTGTTTTTACTGTTATGCCCAAAAGTATGCCTGTTGAGCTTTTAGCATATTCACGTGCTGTGCCGTATGCCGTAACATTTGATTTAAGCGGTATATTCGCGATGTCTCTTTCTATCCGCAGGGGCGGTATGTCGCAGTCCTGTGCTATGTTTATCAGCGCGATGTCCCTGTCTTCGGCAAAATATATGGATTTTATCTCCAGTTGCCGGCTGAAAAAATCAATAACTCTGATATTGCTGTTGCCGAAGAGCAGATTAATATTTGTAAGGATAACTTTGCATCCATTGAATTCCGCGATAAAGCCGGAACCTCTTTTTTCTTTTCCCTTAATGAGCACCGTCGATTTAAAAATAAGATTCCGGTCGGGTATCTTTTTGTTTTCCTGTTTTTCTGAAGTTTGCGGCGGTGTATTTATTTTGTTATTTGATTGAGATGCCTTAAAAGTATCTGTTCTTGGAGCTTCTTTTCCGCTTTTACTTTTTATGGAGTCAAGGTATTTCTCCAGTTCATCTATTTTTTCGGTTTCAGGTTTATTGGAGTCCGATATCTTTTTAATGGTGTCCTTTGCTATGCGGTTCATGAATTCATCGCTGAATATGGCGTCAATCTGTTTTTGCGCTTCCATGAATGCTTCCTGAAAGGACTGTGATTTCGCATGCGCAAGGGCCGTGACTGATAAAAGAAGGAATGACAGTAAAATGAATTTTTCCAGTCTGAAATTCATTGTTATCTCCTGATTTGCGTTATTTTCGGAAGGCCGGATAACGACTCTACACTGGAAAGATAACCGTAATTTCCGTCATTTCAAATTTCAGAATTGACTGGATGTTTATCTGCCGATAAGTCTTTTCACTGTCCCGCAGGCTTCTGATAAACGGTTTTTCATTGTCCCTTTGAGTGTGCATGTGTCGCGGAAAATAAGTTCGACAAAGTTGTCTTTTGTGATATCCAAGGTTTCCCTGATATGATTAGTGAAAGTTTCGGGATTGAAAATTTCTCCGCAAAGCTGCATGGGGTGAGGTTTTCTGGACAGAACATAATTTTTTCCGACAGCTTCAGCCATGATTTTCTGATCGCACCAGGGGGAGATTGTCATCTTGCGCAGATTGCGAAATTGTTTTACCGTTGGCCACATAGTGTGAACAGGTTCACAGCATCCATAATAAAGCAGTCCGAAATGACGGGTTAGTTTTTCCTGATAGGGGAAAATGAATTCCGCGAACATTTCGTTTGATATGCCGGCGGCCTCTTGCGCTTCCGTCGCGCCCCAGCAGTCTTCTGTCTGCCAATCGTTCTCGTCGGCATTTTCACTTTTGGGTAGTTCGTCAGTGTAAGCGATGCTGCCGGAGCCACAGCAGAATTCGCCATGGTTTGGTTTGATGAGTTTTTCCTTTTTGAGCCAGTTCAGGAAATCGAGCGCCTCCGTTGAGACAAAATCAAAAAAGCGATGGACGTTTTCGGGTTGATCAAGCATTGCCATGTAGAAATTTTCCATTCCCATCCACAATACTGCCTTGCAGGCCATTCCCACTCCGACTCCGAGCGTGTTCGGGCAGATTATTTTCAGCGGCAGGATATCCCCGAATATCTTTTCCGCGAGTTCTTCTTTGCGGTATGTTTCTTCGCGATTGACTCTGAATTCCTCTCTCTTGAGGATATGCAGGTTTTTCGCCAAGTCCGCCAGCGGAGTATTTGTCTCATAGCCGAGGGCCCTGCCTGTCGCGTCAGGGACGCGGGTGATTTCCAGTCCCGGACAGATTTCCGGCCTGTGAATAGAGTACGCGAGAGGATAATACGGCGGATATACGCGATCGTCCGGTATAAAATCGTAATTGCATATCACCCTCAGAAAGTAATTTTCAAATTCCCGTTCGATTTCTCCCGCGCAAACGCATTCCGGCATTAAATCCTTGAAAAATGTTCCGTTGTCCTCAATTACAAACGGCACGGTGCGTTCCATGAGACGGTTGCTCACGCGCCATATTTCCCTGCGTTTCTTCATATCTTCGGAGTTGACGATTGCGCTGTATTTTCCAGCCAGTTTCCTTAGCCTCTCAATATCTTTATGCGATGTCATCTTATTTCCCTTTGAATTTGTTTTTAAACATTATAATGTTTTTAATTTTATTTTGTAATATATAAAAATATTATTTTGTACACTATATTATGATTATTATATGGAGATATCATGGCAACTTATAATACACATAGCATTTTATCGCAGGATGTGAGAAAGCTCCTTGAAGGGCATCCCCTGACAAGGGCTTTGCACCCGACTCATTTCGGCATGTTCAAAAAATCGAAGGGATGCTGTTCACGTCCGGACGGGATCGACACCCATGTTCTTATATTGTGTGTAGGAGGGCAGGGAGTGCTTGAGGAAGGAAACAGAAAATCTGAAGTTTCCGCAAATCATCTGCTTCTGATTCCTGCCGGATGTC
Source organism: Lentisphaerae bacterium GWF2_44_16 (assembly GCA_001803225.1). GTDB lineage: Bacteria > Verrucomicrobiota > Lentisphaeria > Victivallales > GWF2-45-14 > GWF2-44-16. Next base: position 14,471 of record MHBF01000108.1, read on the forward strand.
CGCATGCTTACGGTGCGGCTCCGGGAATGGATTGGAGTCTTTACTGGACTCACTTTGCCGGAGATGGAGCAGAATTTTATTTCAGTCATTTTACTAAAGGCATTTTCCTTTCAAAATGTCCTGATGCCGTCTTCAATAAAGCCCTTTCGATTTTCCGCGATTATCACAGCCTGATTTACAATAACATAAAATTGGATTCTCTTGTGAAAGCGTCTCAGCTTCTCGGATATCTCCTGAGCTTTCTTTTTTATTCCGACCTTGCGGACACTGCCTCGGAATACAGCCGCAAGGGAGTTGAAAGGGCTATTGAGATGATGACGGAAAATATTGAAAGCTCCCTCACTCTTATGGAACTTGCCGGATATTCAGGGCTTTCAAAACCGCATTTTTCTTTTCTTTTCAAAAAAACGAGCGGTTTTTCCCCGATTGAGTATTTCAATATCCTTAAGATGCGACGGGCCTGTCATTATCTGGACAGCACATCTATGAACATCGGGGAAGTCAGTGAAAAAATCGGAATTGACAATCAGCATTATTTTTCCCGTCTTTTTTCCAAAGTCATGGGCATATCTCCCCGCGATTACAGAAAATTAAAAACGTGGTATAACCCGCCTGGCCCCGGAAAAAGCATGTCCACATAATTCGAAATAGAGGAATTATATTTTTTAATATTATTTCTGCTATCGCGCTTGAATTTATTACACATTTAAATACCGTAATAAAAACTGGATATAAATATGTTTAGAGATTTTTTTCAGAGTTTTCAGCGCGGGCAGGAAGGCCGGGAGCTGAAAAGGCGCCTGCTTATAATGTACGCGTTCCTGATAGCGTTGAATGTGGGAATGTGGGTGCTTTCGTTTTCTGTGTTCGGCGCTTTTCCGCGTCTTCTGGGAATATGCCTGATGGCCTATCTTCTGGGGCTCAGACACGCTGTCGACGCTGACCACATAGCCGCCATTGACAATGTAACAAGAAAACTTATGCAGGAAAAGAAACAGCCCGCGGCGGTTGGCTTTTTCTTTTCGCTGGGACATTCAAGTGTTGTTATAATCATGACTTTTTTTGTGGCACTGGGCGCGAACCTTCTTAAAGAACATCCCCAGTTGAAAAACATGGGAGGCCTGATAGGGACTGCCGTTTCGGGGCTTTTTCTTTTGCTGATAGCTCTTATAAATTTTATGATTTTCATAGATATTTACAGGACGTTTCAGCAACTGAGAAGAGGGCAGGGGTTTTCCGAAGAGACCCTTGAGGATTTTCTTAACAGGAGAGGGCTTCTGTCCAGGATGCTCAGGCCGGTATTCAAGATAGTTACGAAAAGCTGGCACATGTATGCGCTGGGTTTTCTTTTCGGTCTCGGTTTTGACACGGCTTCCGAAATAGCAGTATTGGGAATTGCCGCCGAAAGCGCGGTGAACGGGCTTCCGATATGGTCCATTATGATTTTTCCTCTCCTTTTCATGGCAGGCATGTGCCTTATCGATACCACGGACGGAGTGCTGATGCTTGGCGCTTACGGCTGGGCATTTGTGAAGCCGGTCAGGAAGCTTTACTATAATATGGTTATTACCATGGTATCTTTTCTGATAGCCTTTTTCATAGGCAGTGTGGAAATTGCCGGCATAATAGCGGAAAAGCTCCAGCTGACCGGTTTTTTCTGGGGGCATGTCAGGAACATCAGTGATCATATGGGCTCAATGGGTTATATCATGATTGCCATACTTCTTATGAGTTGGTTTTTATCAACGCTGATTTATAAAATCTCAAAACTCGATTCTCTTGGCACCGTACCTTCTGAAACGTCCGAAATGTGATTGTGAAAGACTTGATTTTTTTACGGCTGTCATCGCAGATTTGCATGAAATGAAGATTTTACTTTTGATTAAAAAATCTCTCCGTTGAATCCCCTGAAACAATAATACAACAGTGAATTTTTCTACTTTTTCTGAGGAATGCCGCTTGAAAAATTTGCAAAGCATGAGATATTACTTGTGAAATAAGTCACAATGTGAATCTTATAACAGGAGCGAACTCATGGGCAATGCAAGAAAAATATCAATGAAGACTCTTGAGCGGATAGTTCTCTATAAGAGAATACTGGGAGACCTTGCGGCAAAAGGACAGAAAACCCTCTATTCTCATCAGCTTGCGGAACTGGCGCACAACAGCCCGGCGCAAGTGCGGCGCGATCTGATGATTACCGGATATTCCGGCACTCCGCGCAGAGGCTATACAACAGAAGACCTCATCAAAAAGATAAGCGTTACCTTGAACGAAACGGCGGAACAGAAGATAGCGCTTGTCGGCATCGGCAATCTTGGAAGGGCCATACTTGCGTATTTTAATTACCAGCAGCCGTCTTTTTCGATCGCCGCCGCGTTTGACAGCGATGAAACCAGGGTTGACAGGGTGATAGCCGGATGCCGCTGTTATCATCTCAGGGAATTTGAGAGCAAAGTGAAGGAGCTTGGCGTAACGCTGGGTATTGTCACTGTTCCCGCGTCTTCGGCGCAGACTGTTGCCGATATGATGGTATCCGCGGGCATCAAGGCGATTCTCAATTTCGCGCCGGTGCCTCTGAAGGTGCCTTCAAATGTTTTCGCGGACAGAATAGACATAACAATGGCATTGGAAAAAATCGCCTATCTGGCGAGTATCAAATAACAATTCAAGGTAAAATAATGAGTGATGATATTGTAAATAAGGTGTTGGAACAGCATCCTGACGCCAGGAGGGATAGTCTTATTCCCATCCTTCAGGAAGTTCAGGAGCGGCAGGGATATTTGTCAAAGAACGCGGTCGTGAAGATAGGGAGGCATCTCCGGCTTCCGGCCAGCAAAATTTACGGGGTTGCTACTTTCTACAATCAGTTCCGTTTTCAGCGGACTGGAAAATTTCACATACTCGTATGCAGGGGCACGGCTTGTCATGTAAGGGGCTCCGCTTCCGTTCTTGCAGCTGTGGAAAAAGAGTTGAAGATAAAAGCCGGGGAGACATCAAAGGATGGTGTTTTCAGCCTTGAAGTTGTCGCATGCATGGGGGCCTGCGGACTTGCTCCGGTTATATGTATAAACGGGGAATTTTACGCGAATCTTGAATTTGGCAAGGTCAGGGAAATCCTGGATATTTACAAAAAAAAGGCTGAGGAAGGGAAGGCGGGCCCGCAATGACAACTAAGAAAAATATTAACTCCGCGTTGAGCGATGCGCTTCTGAGGACTTTGTCTCATGAAGTTGTCTGCGGCAGAGAAGCGGCAATGACGGACGAGATCAAAAATTATATATCTATCCTCTGTCGCGAACAATTACGGAAACCTGTCATATATATCGGCGCGGCCACCTGCGGTTTGAGCGCCGGGGCCGGCAAGACCCTCCTTGCCGTAAAAGATTATCTGAAGAAGAAAAGTATTGATGCCGACATTGTTGAGGTCGGCTGTATCGGCCTTTGTTCGGAAGAACCCATTATCGAGGTGCAGAAACCCGGCTTCAAACGGCTTGTTTTCAGAAAAGTACTTGAGAATGATGTCGAGGGAATACTTGACGGGGCGTTCGGAGCTAAGATAAAGAAGGAATCTGTTCTCGGCCAGCATGGAAGCGATGCTCTGACATCATGGCAGGGAATACCGCAACTTTTTGAACATCCGTTTTTCAAGACTCAGTTGCGCTGGGTGTTGAAGCATTGCGGGATAATAGATCCGTGCAGCCTTAATGAATATATCGCGCGCGGCGGATATTCGGCGCTTGCCAAGGCACTTCATACGATGACTCCTTCCGAGGTCTGTGATGAAATTGAAAAAAGCGGTCTCAGGGGCAGAGGGGGCGGCGGGTTCGCTACAGGCAAAAAATGGAAATTCGCGCTCTCTACGGCAAGCGACCAGAAGTATATGATATGTAATGCCGATGAAGGTGACCCCGGCGCTTTTATGGACAGGGCGGTTATCGAAGGTGACCCTTACAGGATGCTTGAAGGTCTTGCCATAGCGGCTTATGCCATAGGAGCGAACAAGGCTTACGTTTATATCAGGGCTGAGTATCCCCTTGCCATCGAAAGATTGAAAATGGCCATCAGGGACGCTCATGAAAAAGGACTGCTCGGAGAGAATATACTGGACAGCGGTTTCAACCTCAGCATCATAATAAAAATGGGCGCCGGCGCCTTTGTCTGCGGCGAAGAGACTGCGCTGATACACAGCATAGAAGGAAAACGCGGAATGCCGCGTCCCCGTCCTCCTTTTCCCGCCGTGAGCGGGCTCTTCGGCAAGCCTTCCGTAATAAACAATGTCGAAACACTGGCGAATGTTCCTGATATTATCTTAAAAGGCAAAGACTCTTTTGCCTCTGTTGGCACTGCCGGAAGCAAAGGCACAAAGGTGTTTGCCCTTTCCGGGAAGATATCCCGTACAGGCCTTGTGGAAGTGAAGATGGGAACAAAACTCAGGGAAATAATTTTTGATATCGGCGGCGGGACACCTGACGGTAAAAAGTTCAAGGCCGTACAGATAGGCGGCCCTTCAGGAGGATGCATCCCGGAATCCCATATTGACATAGAAATTGATTACGAGTCCCTTAAAACCGTTGGCGCCATGATGGGTTCGGGCGGACTTGTCGTTATGGACGAAGGCACATGCATGGTGGATGTCGCAAAATTCTTCATGGATTTCATACAGAGGGAAAGTTGCGGCAAGTGCATACCCTGCCGTGAAGGCACAAGGCACATGCTTGAGATACTTCAGAGCATTACCCGCGGCCGCGGCAGTGAAACGGAGAGGGAAACTCTTGAGCGCTTCAAGGGCGTTATGTATCTTAAAAGACTGGCTGACGTGATAAGGGACACAAGTCTCTGCGGCCTGGGACAGACTGCTCCCAATCCGGTACTCAGCACTCTCAGATGGTTCAAGGATGAATACGATGCGCATATTTATGAACGTAAATGTCCGGCAGGCGTCTGTACAGAACTTCTGAAATACAAAATACTCAAGGAAAAATGCGTTGGTTGTACCGCGTGTTCCAAAAAGTGTCCGGCCGACGCCATAATGGGCGCGAAGAAAGCCCCTCACTATATAATCCCTGACAAGTGTATCGGCTGCGGTACATGTAAGGATGTCTGTAAGTTCAACGCTATAACCGTCGATTGATATCATCGGCATTTTTAATAAGGAAGGTGTACTGTTATGTTTGAAATTGAAGTAAATGGCAGAATTATAGACGCCAGTCCCGGCGAAACTATACTTTCCGCTTTGAAACGCGCGGGTATCAGAGTGCCCACATTGTGTCATATGAATGACCTTATGCCCAGCGGGGCCTGCCGGATATGCGTTGTGGAAGTCGAAGGAATGAGAGGACTTATTCCAAGCTGTTCGTATCCGGTTCAAGAGGGGATGAAAATAAAGACTAATTCCGCCAAGGCCATACAGGCCAGGAAAACTATCATAGAACTGCTGTTGGCGAATCATCCTGATGATTGTCTTTACTGTGTGAGAAACGGCAACTGCAAACTCCAGGGGCTTGCGGAAGAATACGGGATCAGGGAAAGGCATTTCACAGGGAAAAAGAGCAGAGGAAATATCGATATAACCAGCCCGTCTATCGTAAGGGACCAGTCCAAGTGCATACTTTGCGGGAAATGCGTGAGAATATGCGAAGAAGTGCAACGTGTTTCGGCGATTGATTTCGTAGGGCGCGGAAGCAAGACTGTTATAGCTCCGGCTTTCAATAACAACCTCAACGTCTCAAGCTGTATCAATTGCGGGCAGTGTGTGCTTGCCTGTCCGACCGGCGCTTTGAGAGAGAAAAGTTATCTCCGGGAAGTTTCCGAAGCCTTGGCCGATCCTGAGAAAATAGTGGTTGTCCAGCATGCTCCCGCCGTGTCAGTTTCTATTGCCGAGGAGTTCGGCATTAAGCCCGGCACCGATATCGCTGGCATGATGGTGGCGGCATTCAAAAGGCTTGGCTTTAAAAAAGTCTTTGATACTTCTTATACCGCCGACCTGACTATAATGGAAGAGGCTTCAGAGCTTGTCCACAGAGTTAAAACAGGCGGCGTATTGCCCATGATGACAAGCTGTTCTCCCGGCTGGATTAAATACGTCGAACAGTTCTATCCGGAATTCATCGACAATCTCTCCACATGCAAAAGCCCTCAGCAGATGATGGGCGCTCTGATTAAAAGTTATTTTGCCGAAAAAGAGGGTATTGATCCGGCTAAGATATTCAGTGTTTCAGTGATGCCTTGTACCGCTAAAAAATTCGAAGCCGGGCGCCCCGAAATGGGCAGAAACAATATCTTTGATATTGATGCCGTCCTTACAACCCGTGAAATGGCCCGCATGATAAAAATGCACGGTATAGATTTCAATTCGGTTGTTCCCGAGGAAGCCGATTTGCCGTTTGGTACCAGAAGTACTGCCGGTAAATTATTCGGCGGTACCGGCGGTGTAATGGAAGCCGCTCTCAGAACTGCGCATTTTCTTATTACAGGCAAGGAAATGAAGAGCCTGAAAGTCGAACAGGTGCGGGGCCTTGATGGTGTCAAAGAGGCTAAAATCAAAGTCGGCGACTTGCAGGTCGGTGTCGCTGTAATCAGCGGTGTCGGCAACGCTTCCAAAATACTGGAACAATTGAAGGAAGGCAGGAAAGACCTTCATTTCATTGAAGTCATGACATGTCCGGGCGGTTGTGTGGCGGGCGGCGGACAGCCTATCGAGACTGACAAGGAAAAAATAAAAACGCGTTTACAGGCGCTTTACACAATTGACCAGACTGAAACGCTGAGAACTTCACATGCCAACAAGGCCGTTCAGGAACTTTATAAAGAATACCTGAAGGAACCTCTCGGAGAAAAGAGCCATGAACTTCTTCATACCCATTATACAAAGAGGGATGTTCTTGTATAATTGATTCTTCTGTAAAAAAAGGAACAAATAATATGTCTGAAAAAAAGAAAAATATTTGCAAAGGCAAAACAGTCCTGCTTGTTGATGACAATATCGACCTGCTTACTCAAATAAAAAACTATCTTGAGACATTGGGAATGAAAGTTACCACTGCCGAATCACAGGCCGATGCCGAAAAACTTATTGCTGAAAATGATTTTAATCTCGCTATTTTTGATTTGGTGCTGGAGCATTATGACAGCGGCTTCATACTGGGTTACTGGGCCAAAAAGAAAAACCCGGCGATACCTGTTATCATGATAACTTCTGTAACAAGCAAGACCGGAATACAATTTGACGCGGCTTCCGAAGATGCCCGTTCATGGGCCAAGGCTGACGTTATCCTTGACAAGGATATCCGTTTCGAACAACTTGAACGTGAAATACGTCACCTCCTGAAATAGTCCCATAAACAGTCGTATTTGACGGCGTGTAAACATTTGTTTACGCGCCTTTTTTTATGTATTCGCTTTCTTTCCAATTAAAAAATCAGAAATGCTATTGACAATTGGTATTTACCAATGTATAATATATGGTAAATATCAATTAATGTGGTTTTTTTATGGAAAGTGATTCAAACAGATATCGTAAAATAGCGGATGCTTTGCGCAAGAAAATTCTTGTCGGTGGAAGTTTTTCAGGGGGAAAAATGCCGGATGAAAGACGCCTTGCCGAAACATTCAAGGTTTCAAGGGTTACTGTCAGAAAGGCGCTCCGCATACTGGAAGACGAAATGCTTCTGCGCCGCGTACAGGGAAGCGGGACTTATATCAATCCGGCCTCCACAGGCAAAATCCCTCTCATGATTGATTATTCCGGCACTATGAGTGAATATGCGCCCAAATTGAAAAGAAAACTCATTCTCCGGGAGATGCGGAAAGTTTCCAGTCAGCTGGCGGCGGAGATGAACATCGCCCCTGAACAGGAAATTGTATATCTCGAACGGGTTGATCTTCGCGAAGGAAAGCCTGTTGCCTTTGACAAAGCCTATATTATTCCCGAATATGGAGAAACTCTCTCTGAAAAAGATTTTGAGCATGTCGATTTCATAGAGAAATGGACTGCCCTCAAAGCTTTCAGCATTGAGTACTGTACCCAGAATATAGAAGCTGTAGCCGCGGATGGAGACTGCAGTGAAAAACTTAAAATCAGAAAAGCTCTGCCAGTGCTTAAATCTTCTGAACATTATTATGTCAGGCGCGGATTGCTTGCCGGGTATTTCGTCAGTTATTATAATCCTGAATATATTTCCATTCGCACCCGGTATAACTGGAAAAATGTGGCGGCAATGAAAAAAAGGATAGATTGATGGCATCGGTAAAACCATATCTGGTTCATAAAAACAACACTCCGGAAAAGGCCAGATTTCCAGCAATAGATGCCCATAATCATCTCTGGGGTGATTGGCGCAGGGTAAATGAAATCGTCTCTGTAATGAACGAAACCGGTGTTGCCTCCTATTGCGATCTTACGTCAAATATATCTCTGAAAAGAGGCAATGGCGGATATGAATTACAGGATGGCGACATCTCAGCTTTCATGAAGGATTGTGTGGAAAAATACCCGGGACGTTTTTACGGCTTTACCACTGCTGCTTTTGCTCAGTCCCCTGATAAGCCCCTCTTTAAAGACTCTACTGAATTCGTGAAAAAAACAATTGAGCTATTGCACGTACACGCGTCAATTGGGGCGAAAGGCCTTAAAATACTTAAAGAGCTGGGCCTTCACTACCGGGATGCTTCGGGTAAACTCATAAATCTCGATGATGAAAGACTTGCTCCAATCTGGGACGAGGCCGGAAAAATGGATATGCCCGTTATCATGCATCAGGGCGACCCTGCTGGTTTCTTTGAGCCGGTAACTCCTGAAAATGAACACTATGAGAGCCTCCTCAAATATCCGGCATGGAGTTTCGCCGACAGAGAAAAATTTCCGCGAAAACATGAACTCCTGGAGAGGCGCGACAAAGTATTGAAAAATCATCCTGGAACAACTTTCATTCTGCCGCATGTGGCAAATTTCCCGGAAAATCTGGAATATGTTTCAAGTGTTCTTGATGAACATCCGAATGTTTTCATAGATTTTTCAGCGCGCCTTGACGAACTCGGACGGCAGCCTTACAGCTCCAGAAATTTTTTCATTAAATATCAGGACAGGATTTGTTTCGGTACCGACATGCCTGTTTCCACTGAAATGTACCGTTGCTATTTCAGATTTCTGGAAACATGGGACGAATACTTTATCCCGCCTGACTACGATGGGACCTTTGAGCGTTATCGATGGAGAATATGCGGAATAGGGCTTCCTGACGAGGTACTGAAAAAAATCTATTATGAAAATATACTCAGGATAATTCCCGGACTTAAAAAGGAAATTAAGGAAATAAAATAGGAGAAATTAAAATGTTGAAACCAAAAGTCGCCTTTATCGTTTACGGGGTTCATAAGGATGGGCTTGAAGATCCAATGGGAACGCCTTTCATTGATGAAGCTCTTGTAACTAAATCAAAAAATACTCTGCGCCAGTCAGGAATTGAACTGATAGAACATGAAATTGTAATAGCTTCAAAAAAAGAGGCAAAGGAATGTTTTTCTAAATTCAAAAAAATGGATGATATAGATGCTGTCATTCTCTTTTCAGGTACATGGGTATGGGCGGCGCATCTGGCTGCGTATATGCGAGATTTTGCGACGACAGGCAAAGGTATTGTAATATGGACACACCCCGGTTCCCAGGGCTGGCGTCCTGTAGGAGGTCTCGTATTGCATGGCGGGCTCAAGGAGATCGGTGTGAAACACCGCTTTGTGTATGGCTCTGGAGATAACGCTGAAGATCTTGAGAGAATTGTCTCTTATTGCCGGGCCTCACGGATGAAAAACAGGCTTAATACCAGCACTATAGGCGCTTTCGGCGGCAGGGGCATGGGGCAGACATGCGGAGCGGCAGACCCTTCACAGTGGATGAGAATTTTCGGAATAGATATAGATTCACGTGATACGACTGAACTCATAAGGACCGCGGATGCCATCACGGATGAAGAGCTGAAGGAGGCACGTAAAAAAATACAGCCGTCCTTTACGGAAAAAATACCGGATGGTGAAACAGCCGACAAATCAATACGCATATATCTGGCGATAAAAAAAATAAAGGCTAAAGAAAACTGGGAATTTTATACGATACAATCGTTTCCCGGCCTTGGCGATGACTACAGTGCCACATGTTTTGCCCAGAGCATGATACTGAATGAAGGTATCGGCACCTCCACCCTGGGAGATTTCAATACCGCCATGACAGTGAAGCTTCTGAACGATTTCAGCGGAGAACGGATTTATTACGGCGATTTACAGCATATCGATAAGAAAAATAACGAAATAAAAATTATCGGTGACGGGGCCTGTCCTCCTTCTCTCGCCGGAAAGGCGGAGCCCGCAAAATTCGCGGAACACGGAATTCCCACTGAAGGTGAAGCAGGGGGAATCTCTGTTGAGCTTGTCTGCAAACCCGGAAAAGGTGTTCTTGCCAGACTCGGCAGAAACAACGGCGAATTTGAGATGGTGCTTACACGTTGTTCCATAAAGGAGCCTTCCGGCAGGGAACTTGAAGAGCGGAGAAAAGAATGCGGAATACCTTTCTGGCCTCATGCCTTTGTTACTGCTGAATGCGATATCGAAAAACTCCTTGAAGCATGGAATAACGAATATGCGGTATTGGGTTATGGCGAACATCTGTATGAAGACATCAAAGCCTTCTGTGAACTGACTGGAATTAAACTTATAGCGTTATGAAAAATTTTCATCATGGTAAATGGTTCCTTGAATTCATGCCTGACGATGGAGGCCGTATCAGTGTTCTATCTTATGATGGCATTGATATCCTCTGTCGGAGGCCGGATGCGTTCAGCGCTCCTCAAAAGGATTACGGGCTTTACGAAACAAGGCCCGTTTACGGATATGATGACTGTTTTCCTTCTGTTGACGCCTGTAAATTTCCTTCGGGCCTGAAGTGGAATGTCCCTGATCATGGGGAACTCTGCTGGCTTAAATGGGACTGCGGAGAATTGAAAAATCGTCTGGAATTCAAGGCTTCCAGTAAGGTGCTGCCAATCGTTTTTACACGCAGAATGCTTTTTTCTGAAAATGTCCTTACTTGGGATTTTGAGGTTCAGAACAATGGACAGGCCTCCATTCCATTTCTGCATGTCATGCATCCTCTTATGCCACTGAATGCTGTAACAGGCCTTGAACTGCCGGGTTCCCTCTCTGTGTTTGATGAAGTGAATAAAAGGGAAATTACCCTTCCAGATCAAATGCCATTTGCGGAATATCTTTTGAGTCTTCATAAAGGAACTTTCAGTATGTTCATTTTGAGAAATATATCTTCAGGCAGAATGTCCTTTTCCTTAAAGAAAGGGCTGAAAGTGGACATTGAATTTCCTGGAAATATTTTTCCCTGTCTGGGAATATGGTGGAATAATTCGGAATATCCTGATGAAGACGGACGAAGAAGGTGTGAATGCGCTCTGGAACCTTTGCCCGGTTACAGCAGTTCACTGGATGAATGTATCAGAGAGGGACATTTCATGACGGCCTCTCCTGAAGCGTCTTTAAAATGGAAGATAATTTGGACATTGAAAGAATTTTAAAAAGTATAAATCTGGAGTGAAATGAAATGCCTCTGATAACTGAAAAAGAAGAAGTACTGAAAATTTATCAGGAAGCCGGAAAAAGAAAATGGGTCATACCTGCTTTCTGTTCAGAAAATCTCACAAGTACGGAAGCGATACTTGCGGCGGTGAAAGATTACGGGGACGGAAAAGGCATTGAGGAGCTTCCCGTTACAATAGCGATAACCAATCTTTATGAACACAGGTCTCAGAGCATGAACTATACGCACAGTGGAAGATGGAATATCGGCTTGAAGCTTTTCCTTTCCGATCTGAAAATATTATGTGGAGAAGATTCTACTTATTCCAAACTTAAAGTAATGGTGCATCTTGACCATATAAGCCCGCTTCTTGACAGGGAGCTTCTTTACTGGGACATGAAGATGTTTTCATCAATAATGTTTGATGCTTCTCATTTGCCCTTTCAGGAAAATATTGAAGCCACGGCTGAATTTGTTTCTGAACGTGGAAATGAAATTGTGATAGAAGGCGCCTGTGATGAGATTATAGATGCCGGAGGCGGATTAGTGAACAAATTGACAAGCCCTGAAAAAGCGGAAGAATATTTCAGGAAAACCAATGTCGATTTCATGGTTGTCAATCTGGGCACCGAACACCGTGCCGGAGTCGCGGACCTGAAATACCATGGCGATACAGCGCGTAAAATAAAAAAGCTTGCAGGTTGCGGATTGGTTCTTCACGGTTGTTCATCAGTTTCCTCTGAACAGGTAAAAAATCTTTATGATGACGGAGTCTGCAAGGTGAATATATGGACGGCACTCGAAAGGGATAGTTCACCTGCGCTTCTGAAAGACATGCTTTTAAATGCCGCTAAAATTACGGGGCCGGCAAGGGCGGCTGAACTTTATCAGGAGAGGTTGCTTGCTGACAGGGCAGACCTGCTTTCAAAGGTTTCACTTTCTCATTTTACGACTTCATACAGGCAGAAAATAATTTTTGAAGAAATGAAAAAAGTAGTCAGAAGTTTTCTGGATTTGTGGTACGTATAGGAGGTCAATTTATGGCGTGTATGGGTATTGACATAGGGACGAGTGGTTGCAAGGCAGTTGTTTTCAATGAAGATGGGAAAGAGCTTTCTCATTCTTATCGGGAATATTCAATAAATATTTCCGCCGACGGCCGGGCCGAACTTGATTCATCGAAAGTAATCGAGTCATGTTTTGACGTAATCCGCGAAGCCTCTGGAAAATCTCCTGAGAAAGTCCACGCCATCGGTATTTCGAGCCAGGGCGAAGCATTTACTCCTGTTGACGCGAAAGGCAGGATACTTGGAAACGCCATGGTTTCTTTTGATACGAGGGCGAACGAAATAACTGAAAAGGAAGAATGGAAAAATCTCAGAAGAAAACTTTATGATATCACAGGGCACAGTTCTCATCCCATGTTTACGCTTTTCAAGCTTCAATGGCTGAAGAAGAACAGAAATGACCTCTACGGGGCGGCTGATAAATTCCTTTGCTTTGAAGATTTGCTTGAGATGAAACTTGGTGTGAAAAAACCTGCGATGGGATGGCCTCTTGCCGGGCGTACCATGCTTTTTGATGTAAAAAAACATCAATGGGACGATGAAATTTTGGATTTATGCGGATTGTCTTCTGATAACTTAGCGAGGCCCCTCAAGTCGGGTTCCATAGCGGGAACTATAAGCCCTGAAACGGCGAAAAGCCTTTCACTTACTGATAACGTAATTGTTGTTGCAGGCGGTCATGACCAGCCGTGCGGAGCGCTCGGCGCGGGCGCGGTCGATGACGGTTGCGCCATGTATGCCACGGGTACAGTGGAATGCATCTGTCCTGTTGTTTCATCCCTCATACAGAGTGATGAACTTTATAAAAGCAATCTCTGCTCTTATGACTATACTCTGAAAAATCTTTACACTACTGTGGCATTCAGTCTGACAGGAGGCAATATACTGAAATGGTTCAGGGACGAGTTCGGAAGCGTGGAAGTGACGGAAGCGCGCAAACAGGGTTTAAACCCTTATGAACTTATCCTGAAAAATATGTCTCAGACACCATCAAGCCTTATGGTCCTTCCATATTTTACGCCTTCGGGAACGCCTTATTTCGATACTGAAGCGGAAGGCGCGGTGTTGGGCTTGAAGCTCTCTACTACGAGAGGGGAATTCATGAGAGCATTGCTGGAGGGAGTTGCTTTTGAGATGCGGCTTAACCTTGACATATTGAATAAGGCTGGTATAAAGATTAATGAGTTGAGGGCCATAGGCGGCGGAGCAAAAAGCCCTGCATGGACACAACTCAAGGCCGACGTCATGAATAAGCCTGTAAGTATAGTCGAAACAAAAGAGGCCGGATGTCTCGGCGTAGCGATGCTGGCCCATTCCTCGTGTTCGGGAGAAAAAATAGAATCCGTTATTGGAAGATGGGTTAAAACCTCCGGCGTTATCCATCCAAATCCAGAGAATGCCGAATACTACAATAAACGCTTTGAACTTTATAAGGATCTTTATCCTTCTCTGAAAAAAAACAAAGTTTCTACTCAGTCCTGAAACATCATTTTTACAATCTTTTTACAATTCTTTTGCTTTCCATTGACAGTATTCATCGTCAGGTGATGTCTATTAGAGTATTGAAATAAGTTTATTTTAAGTTATTGTTAATGCTCAAATTCTGGAGGGTGCGAAAATGAACAGGTTTCTTCTTTCCGTTTCAAGCCGGTTGTCGTTTCTTATTGCGGGTCTTTTTCTTTCCGCTGTGCTTTGCGCGAGTGAGGCTGATATTCTGCGGGCAAAAGCCGACAAGGATTTCAATGACGGCAATTTCAAAGACGCTTACGCAACGTACAGGATACTTGCCTTGGGAGAAGAAACAAATAAGAAAAAAACAGGTTATGATTTACAGAGAGGACTTCAATGTCTCGGAAATCTCGGAAAAAATAATGAGATAGATTCTTTCAGGGAAGATGTCATAGCGAAAAATCAGGAAAACTGGCTCTGTCTGAAAGATGCAGCGGAAACTTATATCAACAGTGAACATTTTGGATTTATGATTGCAGGCAAATTTGAGAGAGGCTCTCATAGAGGCGGCGGGGAGATTGTCAACGCTGAAAAACGCGATCATGCAAGGGCACTTCAACTTTTCTTCAAAGCCATGCCTCTTGCGGAAAAAGAAGCGGACGCATACAACAGATTCTCTTTTTTCAGAAGTTTTGCTTCAGCCATCCTCTTCAATAGGGGTTATTCTGAAGCGTGGCGTTTCCAGTATCTGAGCGATATTTCAACGCTTCCGGATTATGAACCCGGTTACGGATATCATTATGGCGGACATTATGGCGGACAGCGCGGCGCTCCTGTTGATGAGAATGGAAATCCTGTTTATTACAAAATCCCTGAAACGTTGGAAAAAGCCGCTAATGATGGCGAAAGATGGCGTTGGCTGCTTGAAGCCGCTAAAAAATCATATCCCAGGAACGCTCCTGAAATCGACTGTGAATTTGCCGGTTTCTTAAAGACTCAGTTTGGTGTTCAGACAATGGCATATTACGGGAGTAATTCCGAGAGTAATTCCCAGAACGGGCCATATTCGGTGCATACATTAAAAGATGACGAGACAATAGCGAAGCTTGCCACTGGAATTAAACGTTTTACTTTACCCGATGAATTCAACTATATAAAGATATATGAGAAAATAGCTGAACTTGGAAAATTGAGAGCTGAAAATGCTTTGAGCTCTCTTTCTGAGATATACATGAACAGGCGCCAGTATGACAGGGCTGTAAAATATCTTGAGGAAAACATAAAGAGATATGGCCCCGGTCATGGTGACCACAAAAAGAAAACCCTTGCTCAGATAACAGGAAACTGGGGGATTTTTGAGAATGTGAAAACTCAGTCCGCAGGAAAGCCCGCTCTTTTTGATTTCAAATTCAGGAATGCGAAAGAAATAAGCTTCGAAGCATACAAAATAAACGTGAAAGAGCTTCTTGATGATGTAAAATCATATCTGAAATCAAATCCGAGAATGCTTAAATGGGAAAAGATTAATTTGAACGATATCGGATACCGTCTGGTATATGAAAATGAAACTAAATACTTGGGAGAAAAAGTTACCGGATGGAAACAGAAGCTCGAACCAGCCGCCGGACATTTTGATAAAGTCGCCACTTTCGAAACACCGTTTTCGGAAGCCGGAGCGTACCTTCTGAAAGGAACACTTGAGAATGGAAACACAAGCCGTGTAATCATCTGGCTTGCGGATACCGTGATAGCTCAAAAACAGATGAATGAAGGAATGATGTATTTTGTCGCAGACGCTTCTTCCGGAAAGCCTCTGCCCAATGTGGAAATTGATTTTTTCGGCTACCATCAGAAATACCTGAACAGTACTGCCGAGAAGCTGTTAAAAGTCAGGCAATATGATGTGCTGATATCCGAATTTTCCGGACGCGCGGATGAGAATGGCATTGCCTGTACCGAAAGTGAAAAGCTTCTCAAAAGTTATCAATGGCTGGTAACGGCAAAAACAACGGATGGACGTTTCGCTTTTATGGGTTTCAACGGTGTCTGGTATGGCAGATATTATGACGCGCAATATAACCAGAAAAAAGTATATTGCATAACCGACCGTCCTGTTTACAGGCCCGGACAAAAATTGGATTTTAAATTCTGGATAAGGCACGCGAAATATGATCAGGAAAATACTTCCGATTTCGCTAATATGCCTTTTACCGTAATAATAAAAAATCCCAAACGCGAGGAAATTTTCAAGAAGACTTTTACCTCTGACAGCTATGCCGGAATAAACGGCGAATTCGAATTGCCGAAAGATGCGTCATTGGGGAATTACAGTATATATATTGAGAACTGGGGCGGCAGCAGCTTTCGTGTGGAGGAATATAAGAAACCCGAATATGAAGTGAAAGTCGATGCTCCTGCCGTTCCTGTAAGCCTTGGCGATAAAATCACGGCAACCATAAAGGCAAAATATTATTTCGGCGCTCCCGTAACGAATGCGACTGTAAAATATAAAGTACAACGTTATGACCACTCCGCCGAATGGTATCCGCCCGCTTACTGGGATTGGTTTTACAATCCCGGTTACTGGTGGTTTTCCTATGATTACACATGGTATCCCGGATGGGCAAGATGGGGATGTGTAAGGCCTTGCGCATGGTGGTTGCCCCGTCACTCATCTCCTCCTGAACTTGTGATGGATAACGAAGCGAAAATATCTCCCGATGGAACTGTTAAAATAGAAATAGATACGGCTGTCGCGAAAGCTCTATTCGGTGACAAGGACAGCAGATATGAGATTACAGCCGAAGTCATAGATCAGTCCCGCAGGACCATTGTCGGCAAAGGCAGCGTGATAGCGGCGCGCGAACCGTTCAAGGTTTACTGTTGGGTGAACAGCGGATATTACAAAGCCGGGGATACTGTAGGCGCAAATTTCAACGTGAGAACTGTTGACGGAAAAGGCGTCAAAGGCTTCGGCGATCTGAAACTTATAAAAATAAAATACGATGCAAAGGGCCTCCCCGTTGAAACTGTTGTTCAGACATGGAAGCTTGATACCGATGAAAGAGGTTGCGCGTCATTGAAAATCAAAGCCTCTGAAATGGGCCAGTACCGTTTATCATATACTGTAACTGATGCTGGAAAACACAGCATTGAAGGCGCTTATGTCTTTACGGTAAGAGGAGGGAAAGAGGAAAAGAGCGACGCGATGGCGGACGCATTCCGTTTCAACGCGATTGAACTGATAAATGACAAAACTGAATATGCTCCCGGCGACAAGCTAGCCCTCATGGTAAATACGGAGCAGAAAGATTCAACTGTCCTTCTGTTCATTCGCCCGTGTAATGGAATTTATCTGAAACCGAAAGTGCTCAGGCTTGACGGCAAGAGCGCATTTGAAAAAATCGAAGTGATTAAAAAGGATATGCCCAATTTTTTCATAGAGGCCATGACCGTGTCAAACGGTAAAATACATACCGCTGTAAAGGAAATAATAGTTCCGCCTGAAAAGAAAGTCCTGAACGTGGAAGTGCTTCCCTCAAAGAAAAAATACAAGCCCGGCGAAAAGGCTGAAGTCAAATTGAAGGTAACGGATTATTTCGGCAAACCGATAACGTCTTCAATAGTTGTAAGCGTATATGATAAATCCGTAGAATATATAAGCGGAGGAAGTAATGTTCCGGAGATAAAAGCCTTCTTCTGGAAGTGGCGCAGAACGCATCATGAAAATCTGTTAAGCAGTTTAAAAACATTTACAAATCTGCTCAGAAAAAATGAAGTAACTCTAGGGCCGCTTGGAGTTTTTGGAGGAATTGTCAGTAATGAATATGGGATGAAAGCTGATCTAAGAAGTTATAGATCAAAAAATGGACAGCACCTGGGTGGCGGTGGGGAGGCAAAAGATTTATCCAGAGTACTGGCCTGTAAATCCTCTCTGTCCGCTGATGCCGTTGCGGCGCCTGCATGTGCTGAGAAAAAAGAAAACGTGCTTTGTGAGACGGATGCGAAGCCTCAGGACGCAGCAGATGCCCCGGAAGACGCAGTTACAGTCCGCAAAAATTTTGCGGATACCGCTTATTGGTCCGTTACTCTTTCGCCTGACGAAAACGGCGAAGTTAAATTTGAAATACCCATGCCTGAAAGTCTGACGACATGGAAAATAAAAGCATGGTCTCTGACCGGCGGAACAAAGGTGGGACAGGGTGAAACGGAAGTTATTACATCCAAGGATTTCCTTATCAGAATGGAAACGCCGAGGTTTTTTGTCGAGACTGACGAAGTTGTTCTTTCGGCGATAGTTCATAATTATCTTCCGGCTGAAAAAAAGGCTGAAGTCATTCTCGAACTCGGCGGCGACAGCTTATCTATGATGACTGATAAAAAGCGTTCTGTCAGCATCAAGTCAAACGGCGAAACGCGTGTTGACTGGAAGGTGAAAGCCGTTAAGGAAGGCGAAGCAGTCATTACAATGAAAGCCCTTACCGATGGCGATGGGGACGCCATGCAGATGAAGTTTCCTGTTCTGGTGCACGGAATAATGAAAACGGTTTCCTATTGCGGAAATATCAGGGCAGGGGAAAGCGCTGATAATTCAGTTTTCACTATAGATGTTCCTGAAAAGAGAAGGACTGAGGAAAGCCGCCTTGAGATAAATTATTCTCCGACGCTGGCAGGCGCGATGCTTGACGCGCTGCCTTATCTGATAGCATATCCTTACGGTTGTACGGAACAGACCCTGAACCGTTTCCTGCCTGCTGTTGTGACCCGGAAAGTTTTGCGTGAAATGGGGATTTCACTTGCGCAGATAAAGGATAAGAGGACAAACCTCAATGCTCAGGAAATTGGCGGTACTGAAGAAAGGGCCGCGCAATGGAAACGTTTTGAGGAAGCTCCCGTGTTTGATGAAAAGGTTTTGAATGACGTTATCAATGACAGTCTGAAAAGGCTGGAAATAATGCAGCTTTCTGATGGCGGCTGGGGCT
This sequence comes from Lentisphaerae bacterium GWF2_44_16, assembly GCA_001803225.1. Lineage (GTDB taxonomy): Bacteria > Verrucomicrobiota > Lentisphaeria > Victivallales > GWF2-45-14 > GWF2-44-16. The sequence goes on from MHBF01000108.1 coordinate 33,544, forward strand.
GGTTTTCCGGCTATGGCGAGTATTCATACCCGCATACCACGGCGTTGATTGTGCATGGTCTCCAGACTGCGAGGGCCAATGATTTGAAGATCAATCCTTCCATGATGTCCAGAGGGATAGAATGGCTGAAAAGATATCAGACCGCTGAAATACGTAAACTTGAGAATTTCCCATCCATGACAGAACCATATAAAGAATACGCGGACAATATTGACGCCTTTGTTTATATGGTGCTGGTTGATGAAGGAATTAAAAATGAAGTGATGATGAATTTTCTGTACAGGGACCGTACGCATATCAGCGTTTACGGCATGTCCATGCTGGGTATTGCCCTGAATAAACAGAAGGAAACTGAGAAGCTTAATATGCTAATGAAAAATATTGGTCAGTACCTTGTGGAGGATGATGAAAATCAGACGGCATACCTGAAGCTTCCGGAGAATAACTGTTGGTGGTATTGGTACGGCAGTGAATATGAAACTCAGGCATATTATCTGAAGCTTTTAACAGATACTGACCCGAAAGGACGCGTTGCTTCGCGGCTTGTGAAATACCTGCTCAACAACCGCAAGCACTCCATGTACTGGAATTCCACGAGGGACACTGCTTTCTGTGTCGAGGCGTTCGCGGATTATCTCAGAAAAAGCGGCGAGGATAAACCCGATATGACAATCGAAGTTCTGATGGACGGAAAACTCCTCAAGACAGTTTCTGTCAATCAGGAAAATCTTTTCTCATTTGACAACAAGGTTATTTTGTACGGCAATAAAGTCAGCGGCGGAAAGCACAAAATAGAGTTGAGGAGGAAAGGCAAAGGCCCTCTCTATTTCAATGCGTACCTCTCTTATTTTACCCTTGAGGATTTCATTCGCAAAGCAGGGCTTGAGATAAAGGTTGAAAGGAATTATTACAGGTTGAAAAAAGCGGATAAAACTGTAAAAACTGCCGGTGAAAGAGGACAGGCCGT
>MHBF01000109.1:0-3777 GCA_001803225.1 Lentisphaerae bacterium GWF2_44_16
GACTGGTGGCAATAGCCGTTACGACAAGAGTATTAGCAACCGTTGTAGTCGCTCCCGGAATGGAGCCGCTGGTGTCTGATACAGCCTCAACACCGCCCGCTGTAACATCCCAGGGGTTGCCAGTGCTAATTGCACCACGAATAGCTATCATCCTGCCAAGCTGATGGTCACCTGAATCAGATGTGGTTGGAGCGCCCTGTGTCCCGTTATACCTCGACCAGAATACCGTAAGTCTGGCACCGGTAGTGCCGGCGGCTGTTCCGCAGTACTGCGGCGAGTTGGTAACCTGTGTCCACGTCCCGCCGTTTTGATTAGAAATCGAGATGGCCTGATTGGAAGTCTCAAGAAACAGCAGCAAAATATCGCCTGTGGCGATGCCAGCAGGAAGCGCCGGTGTTATCGCTGTTGTGTTGGACGTAACCGCACCGGCTGCGACGAATGTCGGCGGAGTAGTGGTAGTGGTAAAGCTCCAGACAACACCGGTTGTTGTGCCGCCGGGACCAACCTCATCAATACGCCAGTAATATGTGGTGCCGTAAGCTAATGTACCTGGGTCATAAGTTGTGCCAGCCTGATTGCCAATATATTCGGTTTCGTCAGGAGTCGAATCCGTGCCGAAATAGACATTATGCGAAGTTGTACTGCCTCCTGCCGTCCAGCTTAAATCGGCAGTTACGCTTACGCCGGTTGCACTGTTTGAAGGACTTGGACTGCTTGCCTGTCCAGGAAGAAGTACAGTATATAATACAATGTCATCAAACATGCCCCGCTCAGCAGAAGGTTCGCTTCTGTCCTGAATTTCAATACTGGTAAATGTGTCATAAGTGGTATCCGTAACCTGAATTTTCTGAACACCTTCCCTATAACCTGTCAGTGTACCAGAACTTGCATCCCAGCTAAAACTTGCCGAAGCCAGACACCATCCCGTCTCACCAGGACCACCGCCTGCTGTACCTAAAGAAGCAAAGTTATTATGGTCGGTAATTTCAAATACTTCATACTTGTATGCAACATCGGCTGCACGAATAAAAAATCCATATCCATTTCCATCGTCATCAAGAACTGAAACTCCTACTTGCTGCGAAGCTCCATCTCCATAAAACCAGCCATAATCAAAATCCAACTGCCAGTCTTGGGCAGCAGTACCATCGAGACTGTGACGCAGAAATGCTGGATTACTGCTGCTGACGACATTTGTATCTTGAAGAATTCTGTCAAATGTGCCATTAAAACTCCAGCTTCCCGCACCAGTTGCCGTCCAGTCGCCTACATTGCTGTCATCAAAATCATCATAAAAAGCTTTCTCTGGAACATATCTGCCTACGAAAACATTGTCAAATCTCCCGCGTTCAGCCGCAGGTTCCGCTTTGTCCCAGAGCAAAACCTTGGTAAATGTATCATAAGTGGCATCCGCAATCTGAATTTTCTGAACACCTTCCCTGTAACCAGTTAACGTCCCCGTCTCAGAATCCCATGTAAAACCAGCAAATGCCAGACACGTTCCTTCCTCATAAGGCCCACCGCCTACACTGCCAAGGGATGTGAAGCTATAGTCATTTAGTTCATACATTTCGTATTTGTTGTTTGGTTGCCCTTCACGGATGAAGAAACCGTAACCATCCCCTGTATCGTCAAGAAGTGCTATTCCACACTGCTGACTGTCGCCGTTGCCATAATGCCAACCATAATCAAACAAGGCGGTAAAATTAGTATCAACAGTTACGGCAAGATCATGACTTAATCTCCCTTCTGTAGTAGTTGTATGCTCAATAACTTTGTCGGTCGTACCATCAAATACCCACGAGCCGCCGCCAGCAGGATCCCAATCTTCAACATACGCGTCATCGAAATCCTCAGTGAAAACGGAGTTCTTGACTATAAGGCCACACCGTACATAATCTATATCCATCTTGACACCGGTATTACTACTGACATCTCCGATTTGCAGCGCGTTTGCTGTTCCGGAAAAAGCTGTTTTCGTCGCAATAAGAACATCGTCAAGATAAAAATCTATCTCGCCGTCGTTACGCATATGCAACTGCAGGGTATACCACTGGTCCCTCTCTAAATTTTCAGTACATGTAGCAAAGACTACTGCGTCATTACCAAACCATGTACCCCATCCCAAAACAAAAAGATTGGCATCGCTGGGATGCTGAAGCAGTGTTACAGCAAAATCCGCAACATAAGCGCCATCTTTTCCGGTCAATAACTGCACTTGTCTCATGGCATCGCCAGCACTGCCTGTCGGCAGACCCGTACTAAGGACAGGTGCAAACGTGTTAACCCTAAACTTAATTTTTACCGCCCATTCTGTTCCCTCGCCATAATTGATTTCTGGTACTGATAAAATAGAAGCATCTTCAGCGACAGCAGTCTCAAAGTGAGCCTGACCGCCGGAAACACTCAAATTGGGGTCTGCCCCTTCTGTATATGTAGTCCAACTGTTGGGATCAAATGAATTTCCGTCAAAGGTCTCTGTAAAAATCACACCGTCACTTTGTACCTTATCGGCCAGCACATCCTGAATACTATAAAAAACCGGCTTACGGCTTTTCAAAACGTAATCATAACCTCCAATTTTTTCAATCTCCACCATCCCAAAGTGAGCCTGGATTCCTGACTGGTCAACTTCGTCTAACAACTCATAAACAAAAAAAGCCGCTGCACCACTGTGACGATACTCAAACATAATACGCATTTCTTCTAACAGCCATGCAGTATCGGCTGGATCATAAGTTCCTGTAAGGCTCTCAGCATTACCCTCACCAATCCACACCGGTCTACCATAGCTCAATAACTTGTTCAGCAAATTATAATCGCTCAGAGAAGCAATTTTATCAATTCTTCCCATACTCTTGTACCAGTGCCAAGCCAAAATATCAAAATCTACAGGATAGGTAGCATGGTCTATCATGTGATCAACAAATCCATAATGAATCCATCCTCCCGTATTAAGACTCACTTTGGCATTTGGGTCGCCTGCATGGATTCCATCCGCCTGCCCGCTTAATATGGCAGCTGCTATGCCTATCAGAGTTGTATCATAATGAGCTTTTAGGTCGCCATTATACTCGCCCGCCAACGTCCAGCCATCAAATTCATTGGCAAGATCCCACACTTCTATATCACCTGCCCATTTCGTCGCTGCAGCATACGCCTGATTATAACATAGGGTGTAAATCTGGGAGAGCGTCCAGCCACGACTTAACAATGTGCTATACGGCGGAAGCGCCGAAGGAGGGTTTAAACATGGGTATAATCTGATGCCGGCAGTCTCTGCTGCAGGAACAAGCGTATCTAATTGGTCAGCACTGGGATCCCCCGCATTAGGATCTAAACAAACAACATCGGCGCGATACCACCCCATCCCCATTTCTTTCATAAGCTGAAACTGTTGAGCCAAACTTAGACTTCGGCTTACATCATAAGGTCCGCTTCCAGGATGACCGCATACTCCCCAAATAAAATTATCAGCTTTTACCTGCTTACTCATCCCAAAAAACATCACAAACAATAAAACCAGACATCCTAAATTTCTGTTAACATCTTTACACATTTTTGCCACTCCTTTACATAAAAAATATTTTTCTGATTTATGTGTTTCATTGGAGAATCTACGAAGTGAACTCTATGTAAAACGCAAATAAAAAAACAACACCTGTCAACAAAGGTCTCCTGTCAAATTGCATGATAGAGACCTTTCTGTGAAACAAATTCTTATCTTATATTTAATTGTCCCAGTAAATCCAATTCAAATGCCTATTGGCCCATCCC
>MHBF01000109.1:3786-6373 GCA_001803225.1 Lentisphaerae bacterium GWF2_44_16
CATAGTTATACTCATCAGTTCTATTTTTCTTAAAAGAAACGTATCCGCCGAGATAACCCACATGCCATCCGCTTCCATTGGGGCCAAGTTCGTTCGGACGCCATACTCCGAATTCTTCCTTACTGCCATGATAAGAATAAACAAAATTACTCGCAAATCGTTCAGCTACAATACTTTTTATTTTGCTGGTAACCTTGTAAGGCAACGTCCAACTGCCCGAATATCTGTTCACTTGCTGAAAACTTGTGGATTTAGGCTCTCTGAATAAATAACTATATCTTAATTCATACTCATCTGTTAAAGGCATAGGGTTGGATTTCGGCAGCTTTCCCCATGCGTCTGCCCATTTCTCATACTTTCTCTCATCACTGGGACTGTACATAATCTTCGGTCCTACATATTTCTGCATTACAAGAATCGGAGGCCCAAATACACGAGCCACCCCATTCCAGCCCCCATGGGTTACTGCCTGACCACAAGCGCCGGAGCCAGGAAGAAAATTATCGTTATCCTGAGCGTATAATAGTTCAGCCAATACTATTTGCTTAACATTACTACCGCAGATAATTTTTTTGGCCTGCTCGCGAGCCTTTTGCATAGAAGGCATCAGAATAGATAACAGGAGCGCTATTATGCTGATTACCACCAGCAATTCAACAAGCGTAAATGCTTTCTTGTTCTTCATACTGAAATATCCTTTTAATTTTTCTGATGAATTTGAAACACCTTCAATGAAGTCAGCCAACTTTGAATTTCATAATAAATTGGTTTTCTCTCGGTAATGACAAAAATCTCTTTCCCATCCATTCCTGGTTTCCTGTCAACACCGACAAGGCCGTAATAACCAGATCCAATATCATCGCTGGGAAAGTCCAAAAGCTCGTAAATAAATACAGCCTCAACACCGTTATTCCTGTAAGAGTAAAGCCTCTGAATCGTTTCAAGCAGCCATGCATTATCGACAGGGTCATAACCTGCTTTTTTATCTTTTTTGGGTCTATAATTATACTCACCAAGCCAGATAGGTTTATCGTATTTTTTAAGCTCTTTAAGAAGATTAAAATTTTCCATCTTTTTTATGCAGTCTATATCTCCCATCTCATTGTACCAATGCCATGAGAGAATATCGAAATTGATGCCATTTTCAATCATAAGGTCGACAAACCCATAATGAAGCCAGCCCCCCGTATTAAGACTTACTTTAGCATCGGGGTCGCCGGCTTTTATCCCATCTGATTGGCCTTTCAAAATGGCTGCTGCCACTGCAACAAGATTAGGTTCGTAATCCTCACGCTTATTTCCATGCCGCTCATCTTTAATAACCCAGCCATCCGGCTCATTACTCAAGTCCCAAACTTTTATTCGCCCCCGCCACTTTCCTGCAACACTGCGAGCATGCTCAAAGCATTTCTTATAAACATCATTGTTGTCAAATCGGCTCGGTAAGGTAGTGTAGGGACGAAGCTCAATTGGCGGATGAAGAGTCGGATACAACTTAATTCCCGCTTTTTCCGCAGGAGGAACTATTGTATCCAACTCATCATTTGGCTCAACAGCAAAGACATCAAAACGGTACCATGTAAAACCAAGTTCTTTGACCAGTCCAAACTGTTGAGCCAAACTTACGCCTCTGTCTTCTGTGTAAACACCCGCCCCGCCGAGGGGATGCCCGTTTATGCCCCAGATAAAACTGCCTTTTGACACCAAACCACTGCTCAAAGAAGAGGAACTTATCTTTACATTTGTTTCAGCAGCAAAAGCACTCTGCCAGGCAGCATAACCATAAAAATTTAAAATCAACAACAGAAGTAATATTTTCCTGCACATTATAAACCCTTTTAAATTCAAAAAAAATGGTAACCAGACTTTAGCAGCATAATTTAATTTTACCGATCGTTTTTTGCACAACGACCGCGTAATACAATAAGACTACCCAATCCCAACAGCGACATCGTTATAGGTTCAGGAATAGGATTTCCAACTCTGACATAATCTGCCGTCATCCGAAGAGCAGTACTGCCGGACCAATCCCCGATAAAGAGAGCCCCCGGCTTCTCTGCCGTCAAAGAACTTCGAGTTGATATAATGGTACCATCAAGGTAAATATCAACTTCGTTGTCAGTACGGTGATGAAGCACAAGAGTGTAGTCCGTATTACGCGACAAGTCTGTCGCGGCCGGAGATAAAACAACAGCGGAAATAGGAGATAAAACGTCAGCTCCCCATCCAAGTGTGAACTTATCAGCAGCACTTCCCTCGAGTAGCGATACGACAAAATCCTTTGTATAGGCTGGACCAGTAGCAGCAACCCCGCCAATTAGAATAGATTGGCGATTCGAAGTACTGATGGGAGTACCGCCCGGCACCATGTCTGACAAGATAGAAAATTTTATCTCAACTACCCATTCTGTGGCTGTGCCAATACTAAACCCACTACTGTGAATGTCCTTATCAAGCTCTGTGAAACGGGATTCCAGCGTCATTTTACCCTCACCAACAGTTACAAATGCATGAGGATTGCCGGTAGTTCCTTCTTCTGTCCATTTACCTGTATCCAGGACACTGCCGCTGAATTCATCGCTAAAAA
>MHBF01000110.1 GCA_001803225.1 Lentisphaerae bacterium GWF2_44_16
CAGTTCGCGCTCCAATTCCGACGAGTTGGGGGACCCATTCTCATCGGAGCGCGCCCTATGCATAACTCTTGCGATGCGGCAATACTGTGCTTTGTCAAACTTATTGCACCCCACCCTTTTTGTCAGACTAAATGCTCTTGGATGTTTGGAGGGGGGTGCGTTTACTTTTTCAATTTTCACTTGATATTTTTTCCCGAAAATCAGGAAACTTCTATTGACAAAACTTTAAGGATATGATAAAATTAACTTATGAAACCTAGGTAACACGGTAAAGCTTATGAATGTTAATTACGAGACAGTAAAACAGGATATCATAAAGAAAATAGAGAACAGGGAATTGTCCCCGAATTCTCCGATAATGACGCGCAAGGCGTTGAAAGACAAGTACAAAGTAGCTGTCGCTACTGTTGATAGAGCTATTCTTGACCTTAAAAATGAAGGGTATCTTTACGGCATTCAGGGAAAAGGCACTTTCGTAGCTGAAAAGGCAGAGGCGTATAAAAAGATAGGCCTTATATTCTGTTCTGTTTCACATAACGAAAATCATCTCGGGATATATTATCTCAAAATGTATGAACTTATCCAGAAATATGCTGCCGGAAAGAATATTTCGACTTCTCTTTTCATGCCTGATAAGAATATGGACAATAAAACACTCAAAACTTATTTAAGCGGCCCCGAGTCGGATATTTATATAATATTTGCCCTTGACAGTATAGACGCGCTTCATTTTTATATGGGTTTAGGCAAGCCGTTTATTGTATTTGCTCCGCGCATAAACGTTCCTGATGGAATTCCCGTAATACTGGAAGATTGCAGGCAGATGATGTTTGAATTCGGAAATTACTTTCTCAGAAAAAATTACAGGAGAGTCGCGTATATATGGCCGGAACAGGAAAAACAGATTTTCAGAGACAGAAAAGAATGGCTTGAGAGATTTTGCCTTGACAACGGAATTGCATTTGATTCCGAGTTTTCCTGTCCCTTATCAGGAGAAACAGAAGAAATAAACACATTCCTTAAAAGGTATTCATCTTCCAACTCAAGACCTGACGCAATGGTTTTCAGCCGGGCTTCTGTTGGGATTGAAGTATATTCTCAAATGGAAAAAATGGATTTAAAAGCATTGGAAAATACAGGATTCTTTGTTATTTCAGACAAAAGCTCCGCAGTGCCGGGAACGGAAATCTTCACACGAATTGAAATAGATGAGGAACTTCGCGTATCAAAGATTTTTTCCGCGTGTGAAAAACTTCTGAACGGAACTACGGATGAATCACTTAATACTTATATAGAAGGCAGCTTCGTTCAGGGAATTACAGGTTAAAAAACAGGATGATTTTTATGAAAAAGAGTATAACGCTAAAGATTAAAGAGATCTGTGACTTTACACTAATCGAGCTCCTCATTGTGATAGCGATAATCGCGATCCTGGCGGCAATGCTTATGCCCGCATTAAGTACTGCACGTGGAATGGCAAGAAGAATAAAATGTACGGGAAATCAGAAACAAATCGGGATTGCAATGATGATGTATGTAAATGATTACCAGAATTACATGCCTCGCGGCGGAAGCGCCGGTAATTACTGGTATGCTCAAGTGGGGACATATAATGATTATCTTCCAAATCCTCATAAATATGACTATCTGTCAGATGAGCAGAGAACTGTAAAAATGAGAGGCACTATTTACAAATGCCCCTCAAGTGCTGAGCTTTCCCGTAGCGATTATGGAATTAATTATTATTTGGGAAATAAAACCCATTTAAAATTTGGTTTTTCATCCCTTAATCAATCTTCGCCAGTTGGAAACGTAAACAGCCTCTCAAAAACCGCCTGGCTTACCGCTACTGGTATTTATTTTTTAAGAACAGCAGCAGTTCCAGTGGCCAAAAGGCACAGCGGGGGAGAAAATTTTCTTTTTCTTGATCAGCATGTGGACTGGAAATCAGGAAATTTTATAGATAATTCCATTCCGGTTTCAACTGAGGGCGATGATTTCTGGGGAAAATGGTGGTAGCTAAACCAATGCAGAAGGAAAAATGTGAAAATACAGAATAAACAGGAATAACTATATTTTTAAAAGGAAGAATATCTAACAATGAAAAATGAATTTTCAGATATCGGTAAACTTACTGTTCCAAAAGGCGGACTTGTGGAACTTGTTTCTCCTGTGTTTTCGCCTCTTCACGGGTTGAATAAAAAACTGAAAAATTCTTTCAGCGCTTTTTGGGAGAAATGTTATCATGAGGAGAACGGGATGGCTTCATTCAGGGAAAATGCCTCTCCTGACGCTGATGAGGTTGTGGAAACCACTGCGTGCGCCATGCGCATAATGTTTCAGCTTGGAGATATGGAACGCTTTAAAAAAGTGCTTGAAAACAGGAAAAAATTCCAGAAGAGAATAGAAACCCGTTTCAGTCGCAAATATATGATTTACAACGGTAATGACTCTCAGGACAAAGATAGGTTTTCATGGAGAATGCACGATGACCCCTGGGCTAGGAAAATGCTTGAACTTATGAGTCTGAAAGCTAAACCTTTTCCGTCCGGCATGGAGGGATTGAGGCGCTTTCCATGGGCTTTCCAGCATAAAGGTTCTTTGACAAGATGGTTGGAAAACTGCTGTTCAAAAGGCTTCCGCGCCGGAGTTAAGGAAATATCCCAATACTACTACCTGTACAGAAGGCTTATGAACGTAGTTCTTGACGAACATGGCAGAAAAATTATTTCTTTTTTGTTTTCTCTCCGTGATAATAAAACAGGTTTCATAGGCATGGATGATGATGCGGGTTGGGCAATGCGTGGTCATAGAAACAATATCCTTGTCTATACTTTTAACGATATAGGCCTGAGAGAACCTGTCGAGTGGCAGAAAAAAGTCATGGAAAGCACTATGGCGTTACAGAAAAAAGACGGGCTTTTTCATGACGGTAGCATGTGTGCCAATATGGACGCGGTGCAGGTACTCGCGGAATATTATCTCCAGACAGGCCTGCTTCGTGATGAAATCATTAATTCAATAAGAAAATCAATAAAGGGAATATTTAAACTACTGAGTGTTGGAAATGGGGCTTTTTATTTCAAAACGGAACAGATTCCGCAAAAAAATAAAGAAACCTCGTCACCGTGGCATGTCAGCGGAACGGCGTTTGCTCTGGAAATGATTCGGTTTTGGCAGGCAGTTGATCTGAACGCAAGAAAAGACCTCGAAAAAACATTGAACGAAATTGGAATTGAAATCTGAATAATAATTTTAAGGAGGATTGAATTATGAGTTGTATTTCAAAGAAGGTATTGCTCTTCGCATCGGGAATCCTGGGAATATGTTTTTCTTTTGCCGTATCAGGGGAAAGCACTGTTACCATTGTAAAGGATAAATCGCCAAAGGCTGCTATAATTGTTCCTGAAAAGACAATAGATGTTGAAAAATTAGCGGCGGCGGAACTCCAGCACCATATAATGAAAGCCACCGGAGTGAAACTCCCGGTTTATAACGAAAAAGAACAGCCTGCAGATTTCAAAAGTTTTATTTATATAGGAAACTGCAAAAAAACTTCGGAAGCCGGAATTAAAACTTCCGAACTTGCCCCATCTGGTTACATTATAAAAATAGTTGACAATAATCTATTTCTAGCGGGAAAAGACAGGGTCCGGAAAGACGTTGGAAATCTTTTTTCGGCAGACTGGCAGGGAACACTATTTGCCGTTTATGACCTGCTCGAAAATGAAATGGGAGTGAGATGGCTCTGGCCTGGGGAACTCGGAGAAATAGTGCCTCCTGCAAAAGATATCTCTTTCAATAATATTGACAGGAAAGGAAAACCTATTCTGGTTTCAGCCCGATGGGGAGTTCCCAAAAAATACCCGAAGGATTCTATGGGCTGGGCATCGGAAAACAGCAAAAATAAATTTTTTAAGGAACAGGATGCCTTCCTGCTTCGCCACCGTTTTGCAGCCGTGGAAAATATGTTTTACGGACACAACTTTGGAAATTACTGGGAACGTTATGGCAAAACACATCCTGAGTTTTTCAACCTGCTTCCGAATGGAAAAAGAGGTCCTTTAGAAGGCGATGCCACAGGGAAACGCATATCAATGTGCGTCTCAGAACCCGGATTATGGAAACAGATAGTGGAAAACTGGGAGAAAAGCCCTGAGAGAAATCCTGAAAATAACCCTTACAGGCCCTTCATAAATGTATGTGAGAATGACAGCCCTGGAATGTGTGCCTGTGAAAAATGCCGTTCATGGGATGCGCAGGACCCGGCGTTCGCCGAATCCGATTACTGGGGAAAGAAAATCCAAATGCCGCTTCACCTGAGATTTACAATAGCGAATGCAACCTGGGGAGAGGATGTCGAAGGAAAAGAAGCTCCTTCTCTTTCCAACCGCTATGCAAGGTTTTATAAGGAAACTCTTGATACCGCAAAGAAAACACACCCGGATGCTGTTTTAATTGGTTATGCCTATGCGAATTACTGGAAAGCGCCTAAAATCACAAAACTGACCAAGGATATCATTATCTCTTACGTCCCGCCTCTCTGGTTTCCATATACTGACGAAATGAGCAAATCTTTCCGTGAAAATTGGGATGGCTGGAGAAAGACTGGAGTCGAAAAGATGATACTCAGACCGAATCTGACACATGCCGGTGCGAACCTTCCGATTTTTTATGCCAGACAGATTGCGGGGGACTTTTCTTATGCGGCAGCCAAGGGAATGATCGGTACGGCCTTTGATTCCCTTTTGGGAGCCTGGAGCGCACAGGGGCCTACTCTTTACACGCTTACAAGAATTCATGAACACCCCGACTGGACAGCGGATAAAATACTTGATGAATACTATTCCGGTTTCGGCAAAGCAAAAAATGCTGTAAAAAAATATTTTGATTACTGGGAAAAATATTCTAATTCTCTGGATGAAAAAACCATAAGAAAATACTGTACGGAAGAGCGAGATGGAACAGGCAGACCGGGCGGAGGTTTTAAGAACTATGTGCGCATTGCTCACCGTATTTTCCCGCCGGAAGTTTTTTCAGGGGCAAGGAAGCTTATGAACGAAGCCATTGCCAACGCCAAAGGAGATACCCTTGCAGAAAAGCGCGTTTCTTTCCTCGAAAAAGGTCTGACCGATGCCGAGCTTACAGCCGCAACCCGTGCTGTGCAGTCAAAATATGAAAAAGAAGAGACTGAAGAAAATAAGAAAGTTTTTGAGGCAGCCTTCAAAAAACTCGTTGATTACAGGGGAAGCGTGGAAGCTGATAATGTCTGTAACTTCGGATACATGGCATTCAGAGAAATGAGCGGTTCCGCCTGGAAACATACTAAAGGAACTGATAATAAAAAATAAAAACTTATGCCAATAAACGCTATAGATAAAAAAGAAATTTTGTCTTCAATGGAAAAGGCCTGTGGCTGGCTGGCTGATACTGCGCAGATTAAAAACGAAACCCTGCCTCCTGACGTTGTAAATGACAGGCCTTATATTTACAATTCATGGAAAGGCGCCATAAAAACCCAGTACAGCGCGGCTGACCGCAAATGGACTTTCATGTGTCCGGTATGGCACAGCGGACAGGCTGTGAAAGCCCTTATGAAAGCGTATAAAATTACAGGCAATGAGAATTTACTTGAAAGCGCTAAGCTTGCAGCGGATTTTATTTTCAACTCTCAGGTATGGGATGAAAAAAATCCTGATCATGGGCTCATACTCGCGTTCGAGGACTTTCCGGACAAAATCAATGCTTCCGCGATAATTGAGTGCCTTGAGGGATTGATGATTATGGCTGATTTTGAAAAATCTGAAGACAAATGGCAGAGAATAATCGCCGCCGCTGAATTTCTCATCGAAAAAATGTATATTCAGGGAATGGGAGTGTTTATGGACGTATATGATCCCGCAATCCATTCCTGTCTGAAAAATACTCCCTTCAAGGTAAAAGGAAATGCCGGAGGCCGTCCTCTGCTGGATGACGCGGTATTTCTCAAACTTTATAATAAAACAGGCAAAACAGTGTTCCTTGAAGCGCATATGCAGACAGCGGAACGCCTTGTAAGAGATCAGAATCCGCAAGGAAACTGGATAGATTACGGACCGTGCAATGTTGAAGGGGGCAGTTTTCATCCAAGACATACGTATTGGTGGGGAATGCCGCTTCTCTTTACATATAATCATGCGAAAGATAAAAAATTTCTTGATGCCGCAATAAGTTCTGCGGAGTTTGCCGAAAAATCAATGCGTGAGGATGGCGGCTGGTTCAGGGGGTATTATCTGAACGGCAAGACGGATTCTTTCGGACACGCTACAAGCGGTTCGGCGTGTTCCGCTATTTTCTGGATGGAACTTTACAAAGTTACCGGAGAAAAAAGATGGCTTTTATCCGCCGAAAAAGCTTTGTCCTTTTGTATAAAGGTGCAATTTACAAATCCTTCAGATACTAACCTGAAAGGGGCCATACTGGAAAAAATACTTTCCCCTGACGGGACGGATAAGTCTCCATATTATCTGCGTGATTTGGGAACAATATTTTTCATTCAGGCCGCCGCTGAATATATTTCTCTTATTTTCTGATATAAACTATTTTTCATATTGGCATTCACGTGTTTTTTGAACATTTACTGTTATAGGAGCATTTGTTTTTACAGACGCTGAAATCTAAATTATAGGCAGACTTTGTTTGGAAATATGGAAATAAATTCAGAATTTTACGGATTATCGTTTGAAAAAGCTCGCAGAAGAATTATCTTCCTAATCCGTTTTTACATTTATTGAACAAAAAAAAGCGATAAGTCTGGATTTATTTTTATCCTTGATTTTGATGTATTGGAGGTAATAAGATGAGTAATGTTTGTGCAATATGCGGAAAGAAAAAGTTTGTCGGCGGTTCTATTACCAGAAGGGGCCTTGCCAAGAAAAAAGGCGGTATCGGTATGCACGTTGTGAAAAACAATAAGCGCATATTTACCCCTAATATACAGGAAATCAATATTAAAACTGAAAAAGGCTCCCGCAAAATGAAAGTCTGTACAGCCTGTATCCGCTCCAATAAAATTCAGAAATCCTGATTTCAATCCCAATATCTATATATGCAACGGACTCTTTTCAACAGAGTGGTCAATTGAAAAAGTAAACGCACGTTTGTCAGATTAAACGCACATCACCTCGGAGAAGTCGTGCATTTAGTCTGACAAACGGATAAAAGAAGGGTGAATTTTTCTTCTTATGGGATAAAATTGACTATTTTTT
>MHBF01000111.1 GCA_001803225.1 Lentisphaerae bacterium GWF2_44_16
ACAACGGTAAGGGCTACAAGATTTATAATTACATCGGGAGATATTTTGTCAAGGTTTTTGCGGCAGAGGTCCCTGTCTGTAAGATCGCAGTTTATATCTGTCTTGCCCGACTTTGAGAGGCTTGTGACATCAAAACCTTTATCCCTGAGAAAAGGAAGAAGATTTGAACCGAGAAGTCCGGAAGCGCCTGTCATAAGTATTTTCATAATTATATTTTTTCCATTAAAAACCAGGTTATGTCTGTTTTCGGAAAATGTATATCTCTATGATAACAAAAACCGTAATCAACCAGTTTCAAGTCATCATATTTATCAAGCATTTCTCCCGCAAAATCACGTTTGAAAAGTTTTTCTGAAAACCCTCGGTAATTAATTTCAACCGGAACGGGATTATAAAATTCCGCTATACATATATATTTTCTGCTGCTTTCATACAAAAGCTCATAAACCTGATTGAGCATTTCGGGATTAAGATGTATAAGCACTGTCTTAATCAGAGCAAAATCCCTGGGCCTGTCTATCTGAAAGTCCAGTATGGATTTATTGAAAACCTTAATTGCTTCGATTTTCTTTAATTCCTTTACGGCATCCTTATTGATTTCAACAGCGGACAACTCCACGTCTGGAATAAGTGTTCTGAGCGCTCTGAGATTAAGCCCTATGTTAGCGCCGTATTCTATTGCCGACTTAATTTTTTCCATCTTTGACAATATCCTGGAAAAAAGAAATACGTTCTGGTTGAGAATCTCAGCGCTTTTATTTCTCTCTATATATTCGGTTCCAAACTTTTCAGCCCAGAATTTTTCCTGCTCAGTCTTATATTTCTTCATCAGCCCCCGGCTCATTAATTAAAATTTTAACACATAAAATCCGTTTAAACTTTTATGGTATTTGGGAATATATTCCAGTTTTCAAAGCTTCGCAAGGGGATGGAATACCTATTTTGCGCCCCCAACTGATTTCACACTTTTTATGGCCTTACGTCTATAAGTTTCCTTATTTCATCCACCGTAAGCCAGTATTCATTTGTATTGCTTTTGTATGAAAACCCGTCAGGACATGTCTTGCCTCCGGAAGATTTGAGCTCATATTCTTTGGTCCACCAGTGGAAATCAGGCTGTATAATGTAATAATCCTCAAACTCAAGAGTATGCCGTGCCTCATCTTCAGGTATCATCAGCTCATGAAGCTTTTCTCCCGGCCTTATACCTGTTATTTCCACTTTAGCTTCAGGGGCCACCGCCTTTGCCACATCCAGTATCCTGTAACTTGGTATCTTCGGCACAAACACCTCTCCGCCGTGCATCCTCTCCAAATTCTTCAACACAAAATTAACGCCTTCCTGCAAAGTAATGGAAAACCTCGTCATCCTCTCATCTGTAACAGGCAGTATCCCTGTTTTTTTCCTGTCCAGAAAAAACGGGATCACCGATCCCCTGCTTCCGACGACATTACCATATCTGACAACGGAAAATCTCGTTTCCGCGTCTCCGCTCATTGAGTTGCCGGCAATAAAAAGCTTGTCTGAGCAAAGTTTAGTGGCACCGTAGAGATTTACGGGGTTGGCGGCTTTGTCCGTGCTGAGAGCAATAACTTTTTTGACTTTCTGTGCTATGGCCGCCCCTATCACATTCTGAGCTCCCAGTACATTAGTCTTTATGGCTTCGAAGGGATTGTATTCACATGCCGGTACCTGTTTAAGAGCTGCCGCGTGAATGACATAATCAACCCCGCGGAAAGCCTCATTCAGGCGTGCCGCATCCCTTACGTCACCGATAAAATAACGTATGCAGCTGTATTTGCTGGAAGGGTATGTCTGCGCCATTTCATATTGTTTAAGTTCATCTCTTGAAAAAATTATCAGTTTTCTGGGCTTGTACAATTCCAGAACCGTTTTTACTATTTTCTTTCCGAAAGACCCCGTTCCACCGGTTATTAAAATATTCTGTCCGTTAAACATTTTTTTTTCTTCCTTATTCCCGCCCAAACGAGAAATATAGATAAGTGATTTATATTAAACCTGATACACACAACGCGCTAAAACTCTTAAAATACTGCTTCTTTAATGGATTTACAAATTTTTTTGAATAGAATTTAACGCGGAATACTGGCATTCTTCAAATTTTATATTCTATTATTAGTTTTTAAATTCACACGGGATATTTATTTCCTTTGAACACGGCTCATACATCATTTAGCAATACAGGCAGGGTTTTATTATATTTGTCGCTGATAATGCTTTTCGCGTTCGCCCTGCGGATCGGACGTTGTCTTGTGGTAACCCACATGGACAAGGACTCCGTCATGTATATCGGCGTCGGCAAAAAACTCGCCCATGACGGCATCAAAACGGCATTTGAACGCAATCCGCGCATTCCTCCCCTTTACATATTTACAATAGCCTGCGGAGAATATATGGGGATAGATGGTGAAACTGCGGGACGGGCGGTGTCTGTTCTGGCCGGTACTCTTCTAACCTTGGCTGGTTTCATGGTAGGATGGTCCCTCTTCAAAAATGCCAATCTGGCATTGATTTCAGCTTTTCTCATTGCCGTTCATCCATTTCTTATCGTCATAAGCGAAGATGTGATGAGGGACAGCCTTTTTGACACGCTCATCGCGTTTTCGCTGGCTTTCGCATTAATGGGCTCGGAAAAAGGAAAATTCTGGCAATGGGGTCTTTCAGGTTTATTTGCCGGACTTGCGACTTTGACCAGAAGTGAAGGTTCCGTCATGATTCTTGCCATTCCCATCTGGATTATTGTGGATTTATTTGTCAAACGTTCTGAATTTAAAAAGACACTTTTTAAGTTCATTCCTTCATTCTTTTTCGCTCTTCTGATATTTTGCCTTTGTACGTTTCCTGTTGAATACATACTTAAAGGTACCGCCTCCAAATGGATGGTTTTTGATACGCGAATCTTCGGATATTTGAAAAGTGTAGCAGGAATAGAAAAAAATAAAAAATGATTTCTCCCATATACAGACCTTTTTTTGAGTTGACAAAGCTTGTCAGAGCTTTCGCCGATGCTATTTTCTATACCAACATTGTTCTCCTGGTATTTTCATACATGAACAGGAAACTCTTCAAAAAAGAGGCTCCCCTGCGGCTTTTCATGGTGGTTTTTGTCTTTAATATAATTCTCCAGTTCATTGTATTTTTTTCCGCCCCTTACGAAAAAAGGTACTTATGTTTTTTTACGTTTATGGTTGTAATTCTTTCAGTCCCGGGTGTTCCGAAGCTTGCCGAACTTATTCAGAAATTGTCAAAATACATTCCATGGCTTACCCCTAAAATTTCTTTTACGGCAGTAATGCTTATTATAATCGGAATTTCCGCCGGCAAAGCCCTCACCCCTTCCGGTAATCCTAAAAGATGGTTCAAAGATATTCCAGTTGAAATAAAAAAGCATTGTCCCCCGGGACAAATGCCTGTTCTCATAACCGATTCAAGCGATGAAAGAAGCGCTTACTACGCCAAAGCCGATTACATAAAACTGTCTCTCGGCGACGAAAATATAAGGTATAAAAAAGTAAACGGCGTTATTTCAGAAATATTCCCCCTGGCAAACAGGTATTCCATCGGATTTCTTGTCAAGCGCGGCGTAAATGACTCTTACGGCGCCTGGGTCTTAATGGATATACCTCATGGCTTTGAATATTTTTCTGATAACATTCAAAATTTGGGCGGCGATAAGGTTTTTGTTCTCGTCACTATGAGCCACAAGGATTTCAGTGTTTATTTTGAAGAAAAAAGTATTCCTTTTCCCTCAATAAAATTCATAAAAGAATTTAAGTATAAACATGGGAAAATGATTTTCACCCTTTATCAGGGCATCCCTCCCGTTGCTAAAAAATAGTTTCTGACGGAAATATGACGGAAGTATAAATTTTGATGAAAATTCTATTTTTAATAAAATCCCTCAAAACTCCAAGTTCACGAATCAGGGCTATTGATTTAATTCCCGAACTTAAAAAAAATGGAATCGATGCGGATATAGAAATCCTGCCCGACTCTTTTCTCAAACGTGTCCGCTTGTTCAAAAAAGCTTCTTCATATCCAGCCGTCATTTTGCAGAAAAGATTACTTAACTATATGGAATTAAAAATATTACGCAAAAGCGTCAATTTTCTCATTTTTGACTTTGACGATGCGATATATCATAGAAACGCATCTCCTTCCATATCCCTTAAAGATTATATAAGTCACACAAGGGAAAGAAAATTCAAACGCACTGTCCTATGCTCTGATATGCTTATTGCCGCAAATAATATCCTTGCCGGAAAAGTCAGGGAAATCGACGAACAAAAACCTCTTGCGGTAATCCCTTCGTCGATAAATACCGTCAGATTACCCGTCAAAAACGATTACACCCTTTCAAGTCCTATTATAATAGGCTGGACTGGAACACGTTCCACATTAAGATATCTTGAGTACATTCGTCCGTCACTTGAAGAAGTTTCAAAAAAACATGACTTTATATTAAACATAGTTGCCGACAAAAATATAGAACTTCCCGGCATCAACACCAGATTCACAAAATGGGATGAAAAAGGACAGTTTTTTGAGATATCTCAGTTCGACATAGGCATAATGCCCTTGTCTCAGGACCCTTTTTCCGAAGGCAAAGCCTCTTATAAGCTTCTCCAATATATGGCCGCGGGAGTTCCTTCCGTATGTTCCGCGGTCGGAATGAATAATGAAGTTTCAGGAAACAATGAATTCTGCCTTAAAGCTTCAAGCCCTTCCGAATTCAGTTCTCAAATCATTAAGCTCATTGAAGATGATGATCTTAGAGAAGAAATAGGTTTGAAATGCAAAAGACTTGTCAACGAACAATACAGCCTTACTCAAACCGCAAAAAAACTTGCCGGCATTCTCCTGAAAATTTCTTTATAAATTAACGGAATGTAAGAAAAAATCCTATCCGCTAAAATAGAAATCCTACAGAGTTGAAAATCAATTTTTAAGGTATGTCACGCTGTCACGGACAATCAAGCTGTATGGAAAAACTGACTGCTGTGGAAACTTGGGACCTTTGATATGGGCTTCGATTGCGTCCGCGGCGGTTTTTGCCAGTGTGATATGGTCCTGTGTTATGGTTGTTTGGGGTGGAACGGCGTAACGTGAAAACATTTTGTATTCCGATGTAATCAGTGAAATATCATCGGGAACGCGTTTGTTGAAAAGAGACAATGCGTAGGCGCTGATAATTCCGGCATTTCCTCCGGGGCAGAATAGAGCATCCACTTTCTGCTTAAGCAGTTTCCCGATGATTTCCACATAATTATCGTCGTTTGACAAGTATATCAGGGATTCATTTGAATCAAGTCCTCTTTTTTTCAGGGCATTGACGATTGCGGCGTAACGCGCGTCGGCATTTCCCTGTCCGGCTTTGCCGTGAATGATGCACCCTATTTTCCGATGGCCTCTTTCATAAAGGTGCACAATGGCAATGTCCATTCCCTGATTTTCATCGGAGCGTATCGAATATATGTTGGAAGAACTGGCGGGCAAGTCACGGTCAATGAGTATCAGAGGGACCGGAAAACGCTCCGACCACTTTTTGAAATCGTCCGGTTCCGCGCCGATGGCGACGGCCCCGCAGAATTGAATGCTGTCAAGTCGTTCCAGATTGTCCTGAGGCAGTATTTCAAGCCGGAAATTACGTTTGGGCAGTTCGAGCGTAAGTGCCATCATTGCCATTTCCAGACAGTTACGGATTGGATAAATCGCGTCTCCGGGAAGAATTATGACAACATTCCTCTGCTTGCTTGAGAGCCGGGGGTGATAGCCTTTGGCTTTGGCAATGCCAAAGACATGTTCACGCACTTCATTGCGTATGTTGGGATGATGGCTGAATACCCGTGAAACTGTGGCAGGAGAAACTCCTGCGAGTCTGGCTATTTCCTGTAATTTCATGCAAAAGTTTCCTTATTTTTGACTCATTTGCAATATATCATGCTTTTTGCTGAAAACAAATATCTTTTACATCAAGCTTTTCAAGGAAAAGCCTTACGGGCACTTGTCTGCAAAGAGCATAAAAGATATAATTATTAACGGAGAGATGACTAATCCCTATACTTATGAACATGATTATCTGGTGCAGGAAGTGACTCTTGTCGCTGCCGGATATACAAAGTGGAAGAAATAAGATGTACGCAATACTGATAAAAGAAGACAAATCATTGGTTTGGAGCGAAGTTCCCGATCCCGTTATCAAGGCCAATGAGATACTGCTTGAAGTCCATGCCGCCGCTTTGAACAGGGCCGATCTGCTCCAGCGCGAAGGCAAATATCCGTCTCCTCCGGGATGGCCTGAATGGATGGGGCTTGAAGTCTCCGTCGTCGTCATCAAAGCCCCGGGACAAAGTCGCTGGAAAGTCGGCGACAAGGTTTGCGCGTTGCTGGGAGGCGGAGGATATGCTGAAAAAGTCGCTGTTCCGGCGGATATGGCATTGCCGGTACCGGACGGTCTTTCGATGGTCGAAGCGGCAGCGATTCCGGAGGCATTTGCTACTTCCTATCTGAATTTATGTATCGAAGGAGGAATGAAAGCCGGGGATACCGTTTTCATCCAGGCCGGAGCAAGCGGGCTCGGCATGGCTGCGATACAATTGGCAAAGGCGTTCGGATGCAAAGTCATGACGACAGTGAGTTCGGCTGAAAAAGCTGAATTTGTCCGTAATCTGGGTGCAGATATCGTCATTAACCGGAAGACTGAAGATATCGCGGAAGTAATGGATAAAAACCCGGTTGATATAGCTATGGATTGTGTTGCCGGTCCCGGGCTCGGGCGTTGCATCGAAAAAATGGCTCCTGGCGGCCGCTGGATTGTAATCGCCACTCTCGGCGGAGCTGAAAGCAAAATCGATATGAATACATTTTTCAAACGCGGCATCAAACTTATCGGCAGTACATTGAGAAGCCGGAGTTCTGAAATGAAAGCGAAAATTCTAGCAGATCTTGAAGCAAAGTTATGGAACAAGTTTTCCTCCGGCGCAATCAAACCGGTTATTTATAAGACATTGCCGATTACGAGCGCGGAAGAAGCCCATGTAATTCTTCAGCGTCAGGAAAATTTGGGAAAAGTAGTTCTGATAACTAAAAATAGATAATGAGGGCAAACAACATGAGATTTAAAAATAAGGTTGCAATTGTCAGCGGGGCTGCTTCCGGTATGGGACTTTTGACGGCGCAAAAATTAACAGAAGAAGGCGCAAAAGTCATTTTGACCGACATTAATATCGATATGTTGTCCGCGGAGGCGGAAAACATCCGTAAAAATGGAGGTGAAGCTCTCGTCGTTCAAGTTGATGTGCGCAAGTATGAACAGATCAAACACGCCGCCGATACGGCGGTTGAAAAATATGGAGCTATCGACATTCTGCTGAATTTTGCCGGCGGTGCTGAGGGGCGGGTCTTAAACTGCTCTGCACCCTTTCATGAAATGCCTGTCGAGGTTATTGATTGGGGGTTGGATGTAAATCTCAAAGGCGCAGTTTATTTCTGCCGTGCCGTACTCGGCACGATGATAAAACAAAAAAGAGGCGTCATCATCAATCTTGGCTCGGTTACCGGTATGGAGGGCGGCGGATTCGGCGCGGTAAATTACAGTGCGGCAAAAAGCGGTATCATCGGTTTGACAAAATCCATGGCACTCTGCGGTGCGCCTTACAATGTACGGGCCTGTTGCGTATCCCCCGGCCCGGTACTGACGCGTCCAGGCATGGCGAACATGAAAACTCGTCTGGGGCGCGCAGCCGAACCGCAGGAAGTCGTTGATCTCATTCTTTACCTCTGTTCGGATAAGGCGGCGTTCATTACCGGCTCAAACTATGTGATTGATGGCGGCCGCAGTTGCGGCGGCATGGAATAATCAAAAACAGATAAATTTCAATATAAAAATAGAAGATTTATGAAGAAAATATGGAAAATAGGGATAATCAAGGACAGGGCCGTGCCTATGCTTGGCCTGCACGGTCATCAAGTGGCTTTCCGAGGGCTTCCCGGTGTGGAAATTGCCGCGTTGGCGGATTCCAATACGGAAAATCTGGATGAAATCATCTCGCTTATCGGGGCAAAAAGGCATTATTTGAATCATACTGAAATGCTGGACAAAGAAAAACCGGACATTGTTGTACTTTGTTCCCGCCACCCTCACGATCATTTGCCTCAAATCAAAGCGGCAGCGGAAAGAGGTATTCACGTTTATTGCGAAAAACCGATGACCGTCAACTTGCGGGAAGCCGACCAGATTGTTGAGATTTCAGAAAAACACAATATCAAAATCTGCGTTGCTCATCCGGCCCGTTACGATCTGGGTTTCAGAACAATGAAAAAAATGATTGAAATGGGTGAAATCGGAAGCCCGCTCACAATTTACGGCAGAGGGAAAAACGATCATCGCGGAGGCGGAGAGGATTTGCTTGTTTTGGGAACCCATATACTTGATTTGCAGACATTCTTTTTCGGCGCGCCGGATTATGTCATGGCAGATATGACAGCCAACGGACGCCCCGTTGTTAAGACCGATAGTACTAAAACAGTGGAACCGATAGGGCCGACAGCTGCTGACGAAATATTTGCCTGTTTCCGTTTTCCTGAAGGTGTTCGTGGAATTTTTGAAAGCAGGCGGGGACTCTTTGAGAGAAGTAACGGCATTATACACATGGGAATTACCGTTGCCGGAACAAAAGGAGCTCTTTCTCTGCGCTTTTGCGATATCAAACCTGAAGACAAACTTCGGATTAGCCGCCGACCTGGTCCGCTGGAGGATAATTCCGCATATGAAGAAGTTCCACTAACTGAAGAACGTAGAATCTCAGGTGCGGAGGCACTTGATTATTCCTTATGTGGCAAAAAGGATATTTGCGGCACAAAATGGTTTCTTGAAGCAAACCGTTTCGCAGCCTGGGACCTGATATGCGCTATAGAAGAAGATCGAGAACCTGTATCCAACGCGCATAATGCCAGACTTGCACTGGAAATGATTTACGGCATCTACGCATCACATCTTTCCAGAGGCATTGTCAATTTCCCGCTTACAGATAGAACACATCCTCTAGACAAATGATATATTGATTCCATAATTTTTTCGAGAAAATTAATCATAAAAATAGAGTCCCTGCTCTGCGGCTTTGCTAAATCTCGCATTCACAGTAGATTATTATGACTGAAATGAAAGGGCAATCTAATTGAAAGGCCCCCTCGGAAATGACGGATCTTTTTGATTTTTACAATATTCCAAATACTCTCATACCGAGAGTGAAAGATGAAAAATGGAACTCGCTGTTTTATATGGACAGTGAAGACATTAACTTTTCCCGCGGCGGCTCCGTGTACGCGTATTACCAGGAAAATCTCTCGGCAAACTTTAAATTCACTCCTCATTCCCATAACTTTCTCGAAATGAAAATCTTCCTTGACGCGAAAAACCTGACTGAAGTTGTGGAAGACAGAAAGTTTGAAATCAAAGCGCGGGATATACTGTTCGTGAACCAGAATGAAATCCATTATACGGAAACGGCTGACGGCACAGTAAAAAGGATAATCATCGGCTTTTCTCCTTCTTTTATTGACGAAACCATTCAGGATGCAGGTTCTGAGGATTATTTCATAAACTATGACTTTCTTGAGTTTTTTTTCAGGCGGGATGCTTCTTTTCCGGGACTTTTAAGTCTGAATGAGAATGCTTTCAAGAGGCTGATGGCGCAGTGCTGTCAGGTGCTTCATACTCTGAATCAGGATTGCGCGGGGAAAAAAACGCTGCTAAGAAATCATGTGCTTTCCATGTTGAGCTGTTTTCTGACGGAATACCGCGCCCTTGTTCCCCCGCTGGGAAAAAGCGAAAGCAGAATATCCACCATAATGTTTTATATTCAAAATAACTTCAAAAAGCATATAACCATATCTGACCTTGCTGAAAAATTTTATATAAGCAAAAGCCATTTATATGAAATTTTCAAAGAGGGAACGGGAACTTCTCTGAGCCTTTACATGAACAATCTCCGGCTTCAAAAAGCAAAAACGCTTCTGCTCACGACACGGCAGAATATCACGCAGATTGCCTTTGATGCAGGATTTCAGGATATTTCGTACTTCAACAGGCTCTTCAGAAAAAAATATGGCGTCTCCCCACGGAATTTCCGCGACAATCATAGTCCAGTCCAATAATCCCGTAGTCCAGTCCTGGATTTTCAGACTCAAATTTCCTATAATATAATCATAACAGTTCAAAATTATGATTTTAAAAAAGGAAAAACGAAAATGAGCCTGATTAAGGAATATCAGTCGAAAATCAACGAAATCCTCGCGGACATTACAGATAAAGAAGTTGAAAGCATAGACAAGGCCAGCGAAATCCTCGCGGATTGTTATGTTGAAGACAGACTGATCCATATTTTCGGCGCGGGTGGACATTCGGCCATCGGCGCGATGGAGATTTTCTGGAGGGCCGGCGGCCTTACCAAAATAAACGCGATGTTTCCGGCTGGAACAAATATCATAACAGCCAATCCCACCACCGCTAAAGTTATCGGCCTTGCGCCGTATATCCTCAATTATTATGAGGTCAAAGAAGGTGATCCGCTGTTGCTTGTCAATTTCTACGGATTGAACCCTGTCGCCGTCGATGTCGCGCTTGAGGCAAAAAAGAAAGGAATTAAGCTGATAACCGTAAATTCCCATGGTTTCGCCCACAAAGTGCCTGAAGATTTCAAATGGCGGCATCCTTCCAAAAAGAACATTCATGATGTCGCTGACGTGGCAGTGGACAACCATGTTCCTTATCCCGATGCTGTCCTGAGAGTCGAAGGCATAGAGGAAACCATTACTCCCACAGCCACAATCGCCACTTGCTTCGCTCTGAACTGCATTATGTCCGAAACCATACGCAAAATCGCGCTGAAAGGCGTCAAGCCCGAAATATGGATAAGCAACAATATCCCCGGATGCGATGAACACAACAACCCTCTGGTAGAAAAATACAGGCACAGAATTCACCACCTCTACCCGGTTGTTTAAACGGAGGACCGAATCATTATCACAGAAAGTATCTGAAGAAATTAATAGGCGATATACTGGAATTATTAAAAGAAAACACCATATCCGGAAACGGCATGGAGAAAATCATGGGCGGAAATACAAAAAGAATATTTAATATAGAGACGGCACCATGAAAATAAGAAATTTGGAATCGAATGACTGGAAAAAAGTTATCACTCTCTGGAATCAGACGCTCTGGGCTGACAAAATATATGAGGACCTTTTTATCCAAAAGTTTCTCCTTGAACCTAATTTTGACCGGAATGGCTTTTTCGTGGCAGAAGAAAACGGCGAACTGAAAGGCGCGGCAATAAGTTTCTGCCGGGTCTTTGATCAGCCGTGGGGATACGAAGGTCTTACCGCCCAGCAACTCGATAAGGGTTTTCTTGTCCCTCTGCTCATAAAGGAAACGCCGGAAGGAATTGAATTGGGCCGGACACTACTGGAAAAAGCTGAAAGCTATTTAAAGGGAAAAGGCAGAAAAACTGTTTCAGTCTGCGAGTACAATCCCCTCTTTTGCATCAATGGCGTGGACAGAAATATATATCCGGGAATACATGCGCTTTTTACTGAAAACGGCTATACTGAAAGCCGTGTTTCATACTCTATGAAAGCCGATCTGAATAAATTCAAAATCAGCGATGAAATATTGGAAATCATATCATCCCTCGAAAGAGAGAATATCACGTTCATTCAGTATTCACCTGATGAAATGCTCCGGATAAGAGAATTTTTCATGAAGGAATTTCCGCGTTTTATGGGACATTTTACATATAAGATTATTACAAAAGCTCCGGCGGAAGAAATGCTTTTCGTGAAACAAGGTGAAGAAATAGTCGGTTATTGCCAGTATAATTATTATGGACAGCCCGACCGCGTCGGTCCCTTTGGCGTGGCTTCTTCGATGAGAAGCAAAAAATTGGGGCAGGCAATGGTGGCCAAACTTCTTGAACGTATTACTTGCAGAGGGTTCCAGACGGCATATTTTCTCTCATGCAGAGATGAACTCAGGCACTTTTACGGAAAGAATGGTTTTGAAGTTTTCAAGGGAAAAAGCATTTTTGAAAAACAGATATAATCGGAACAATAGGGAAAAATGAATTTCAGGATTTATGCTGATAAAATGTCATTCGCCTCGATAGAGGAGGCGGCAAGGGCTGAAGAAAAAATCAATTGGCTTTCTTCGGAAGGTCCGGAGCATGAGGCGTGCACAACATGTTTTGCCGCTCTGGAACTTGCGGAAATGTTAAATAAGGTTTCCGGCATAGATGCGACGCTTTGTGATTATGGGACAGAATGTGCGGATTCAATTGCGATTTTTCTCGCGACACCCTCTCAGGTATTGCCTCTTGAAAAATTCTTTGGTGCAATAGATTTTCCGAAATATGAACAATCCTTCATAATCAAAACAGCAAAAAATAAAAAGGCTTATCTTATTGCGGGAGCGGAGAGGACAGGCGTTCTCTATGGTGCTTATGAATTGCTCAATATACTGGGTTTCAGGTGGTTCAGCCCGGATAAATGCGACGAGGACATTCCAGCGTCTATTTCAGAACTGCCTGTGATTAATAATTTTTTCACTCCGTCTTTTTTAACGCGCGGATTCTTCTCTCCTGAAGACAGGGGCGGTGATGATTTTCTCCTCTGGATGGCAAGAAATAAAATGAACCAATGGACGATAAGCTCCAAAAAATCAGCTTTCTGCAGAAAACTCGGGATGAAACTGATGGGCGGTTCACATGACCTTTTCGATAAATATTTATCTCCAAAAAAATATTTCAGCAAATCCCCCGAATGGTACGGTCTGGTGAACGGAAAACGCAGTGACAATATCCGCGGAAACATCGGAGACAATATTTGTATTTCAAACCGGGAAGCCTGTGAATTTTTCGCCGGAAAACTGCTGAATGACCTGATTGACGGTGAATTCAAGGGCGCAGATTTTATAAATATCTGGCCTCTGGACAACGGAAAATACTGCGAATGCGAAAACTGCCGCAAACTGGGAAATTCTTCAAGTCACATTATGATGCTTGCCTACTACTGCCGGAACGCGATAAAAAAAGCTTATGACGGCGGATGCCTGATAAGGGATACAAAGCTTGTAGTTCCAGCTTATCATGAAACATTGGAACCGCCTTCCATGTCGCTTCCGGCAGATTTTGACTATGGCAGCATTATAGTTTCCTTCTTTCCCATTGAACGTTGTTTTGCTCATTATTTTGATGATCCCTTATGCGAGGAAATAAATAAGGACATGCTCAGTTACTGGAAAAAATGGACTGAGGATAAAAAACGCCCGTGGAATATGCTTATGGGAGAATATTATAATGTCTCGGCCTTTGCCGCGATAGCCGTTCCACTCCATAAAATAATGTCTCACGACATACCTTATTACCATAAAACAGGCACGCGCCACATGCATTATATGCATGTAACTACCGCTCAATGGGGAACGCTGGCGCTTACAAACAGCCTTTTTGCCGCGCTTATGTGGAATGCCAGCCTTGACAACGGGGCTTACACGAAGGATTTTTTCGAAAAGCGTTATAGAAAATCATCGGGATTGATGGCAGATTTTTACTCCATCCTGCAAGATGCCATGAGCAACTGCAAGGCATTGAAACATTATGCCGGAATGCAGCGTCATTCGCTTTATTTCAACGGATTAAACCAGAAACAAGCTCATCTTTTTCAGACGCAGCATTTTACTTATGAGCAAACCGTTACCGGAAAAAATGGCGCTCCTTCTGTCGTGGAAACAGTTTCGCTTTTATCAGAGGCGGAAAAAATAGTAGATCAGGTACTGCTGGAATGCAAAGATCCTCAAGTTGCCGAAAGACTCGTATTGGACGCGCGGCGTTTCCGTTACACCAGAGACATTGTGCATTTTCTGTATCGTTTTATAAGGGTCAGGCTTTTTGAGAACAAGGGAGCGCATGAAAGGGCCAGGCTGGAAGCCCTGGCTCTCAGGGATATTGGGGAAACACTCCGCAATGAATGTGAAATGACAAAATACATAAGGGGATTTGACTTCAGGCATCCTGAACTTTACGTCAACGGTTTAAGCGCGACATGGCTCCCGAAAGCATACGCGGAACTGATGGCGGATTACGGGCTGGAAACTCCAGACACCCCCGACGGCAAGCTTAAAACAAAAGAAACAGACAAAGCCTTTGCCTGATTACCAGTCCATTCTTTTCAGCCACTGGGCGGAGAGCTCAAACCATGTGCCTATATGGCTGTCATCAGGGGCAAGACCGAGGCCGTGACGGCCATTCTCATAAATGTGAAGCTCAAAGGGTATTTTAAATTTGCTAAGTTCCTGAGCGAACATAATACTGTTCTCCACCGGAACTCCCGGGTCATTTGCGGTATGCCACAGAAAAGATGTCGGGGTTTTTTCAGTGATCTGCTTTTCGAGGGACATCATTTCAAGCATTTCCGGTGAAGCGTCCTCTCCCAGAAGGTTTTTAAAAGAGCCCTTATTGGCGTAAGCTCCCGAGGATATTACAGGATAACAGAGTATAAGCGCGTCAGGACGATTGTTCTCCCTGCTGATTTCATCAGCGATTATATCCTGGGCCTTATCATAATGAACGCCTAAGCTTGCCGTAAGATGGCCCCCGGCAGAAAAACCGCAGACGGCTATCTTTGACGGGTTCACTTTCCATTTGACGGCATTATGACGGATTATTCTCAACGCCCTTGAAACGTCATTCAAGGGGGCTGGATGGCGCTCAGGGGCTACGCTGTAATGTACAACGAAAGCCTGAAAGCCCATTTCATTATAGCGTTTGGCTATATTAATTCCTTCATGGGGAGCACGGTGTGCATAAGCGCCTCCAGGACAGATAAGTACGGTGCCGAGCGGTTTTTCCGAATCTATGAGGTAAATATCAAGACTTGGTTCAAAGGCTTTGCCGTTAAGGGCGTTGCCCCAGAGTTTCATGGAAGTTTCAGTACTCATTTCTTTTTCTTTTTTGCTGTTTTGGATGTGGTTTTTGATACTGGTTTGGTTTCGGTCTTTGCCGGTGGTTCAGCAACGGAAGCGGCGGCAGATGGTTCGTCGTCTTTTCCGGCTGAAGCGGAACTTCCGGCAGATATTTTTAGATTTTGCCGATAGCCCCAGTCAAGAAGTTTTTTCACGAACGCGTCGCGTTCCTTTCTGCTCTGGAAACCGGTAACCACGGCGACGAGTCTTTTTCCGGCGCGTTTGCATGTTACAGTGGTACAGAAGCCGGAACGTTTTATCCAGCCTGTTTTCATGCCGTCAACGCCGGGGCATTCATTTATAAGGTGATTGTGGTTGGTCATTATCTGATAATGGGGATTACCTTTTTCACGGAAAGGTTCCGACCATGTGGATGCCCACTGCATTACCTGAGGATATTCAAGGAGGTGTTCAGAAAGAAAAGCGAGTGCTTCCGGGCTGCTTACATTATCATGTTCGGGGTTGTCTTCAGGAAGACCGTGCGGATTGAAGAAGCGGGTACTCGGGAATTTGAGTTCGCGGGCACGCTTGTTCATATTTTCCACAAACATGGCTACATCGCCGTTTCCGAGATATTCCGCAATTAGATAAGCGGAGTCGTTGGCGCTTTTTATCGCAACGGATTTAAGAAGCTCTTTCAAAGGGAAAGTTTCCTTTGGATCAAGATAAACCTGACTGCCGCCTATTTTCATGGAAGCTCCTGTCACTTTGATGGGAGTATCCATTGTTATGGTCCCGTTATCAACAGCTTCTATTGTAAGAAGTATTGTCATCATCTTGGTCATTGAGGCTATCGGCACGGCCTTACGGGGATTTTTTGCCCAGAGCACATTTCTGGTGCCCAAATCCACGAGTATTCCTGAAGTGGCGTTTTTGCTTTCAGGAAGCGCGGGAATATTGCCATTAACGGCATTTCTATATGTAAAGAATTTTCCGAAGAGAGGGTTTTCATGTTTTTTAGTTTTCTTTTCAGCCTCCGCGTTTTTCTTTTCAGCTGCCTGAGAAGTTTCTTTCGGATTTACCGGTGGCGTCTCCTTATGGTCTTTTTTAAATACGAAATAAAGTATTACGGCATGAATCGCTATAATTACCAAAAGGATAAGTATAACTGTAAGAGACTTGTTTTTCATAGTCGCCTGATTCCTTAAAATTATTTGATTTTAATATAAAATTTAATTTAAAACAGCTCTGTTGAGAGCGGCAAAAACCGCGAGGATAGCCGCCATATCTATATTGGAATGCTCTCCGGCCCCGTAAAACATTCTGTTATCCGAAGTGCGTCTTATGCCTACATAAGCCATAGCCTTGGCGTCCGCGCTGTGCCCAAGGGTCTGTTCTGAAAAGTCATCAAGGATGAATTCGATAAAACTCCTGCTCTTATGTATGGCCTGTACGACCGCTGATATGGGACCGTTGCCTTTTCCTTTAAGTTCGAGGAGTTTATCCTCCATTTTGACGGAAAGTTTTACAGTTACTGTCTCATTATCACTGTCTTCAGCCACTCTGGAGAACTTAACCAGAGAATAAGGGCCTTGTGCGTTGATGAAATTATTTCTGAAAATTTCAAGAAGCTCGGCGGAATTTATTTCTGTGCCTTTTTCATCAGCGACAGCCTGAACAATGGAACCTATTTCCGGATGCATTCCCTTAGGAGGATATATTCCGAAATCATGTTCAAGCACATAAGCCGCTCCACCCTTGCCTGACTGGCTGTTGATCCTGATAAGTTTTTCATAACTGCGCCCGATATCCGCGGGGTCAATATGCAGGTACGGGACTTTCCAGCCCTGCTTAAAGAGCTTCGAAGCTTTTTCCTTTGACTCCATGCCCTTGCGGATGGCATCCTGATGAGAACCTGAAAACGCCGTGAAAACAAGCTGTCCGGCATAAGGATGCCTCGGATGAACGGGAATACCTGACACTCTCTCGATTAGATCGACAATCTCCGGCATGTTTGAAAAATCAAGGCCTGTTTCAATCCCTCTGGAATAAAGATTCAGAGCGAAAATACATATATCAAGATTTCCAGTGCGTTCTCCGTGTCCAAAAATAGTTCCCTCAACCCTGTCTGCCCCGGCCATAAGCGCCATTTCAGTGGCGGCCACGGCACAGCCCTGGTCATTATGCGCATGCAAGCTTACAGATGTTTCCGAAAGATACGGGTATTTTGTACAGAAATATTCTATCATGTCGGCATACTGATAAGGCGGGCGCCTTTCCACTGTCGCCGGCAAATTAAATATGAGGTCTCTTTTAGTGGATTTACCCCATATTTCCTTTATTCCAGTACATATATCAATGACATAATCAATATCGCTGTCTGTAAATTCTTCCGGTGAAAATTCATAAGCTATGGAGCCGCTCATCCCGGCATTTGCGATAGACTTGCTTATGATTTTTGTCGCGTCGAAAGACATTTTTTTGACTTCATCACGATTTTTGCCGAAAACAATTTGCCCGTGAAGGTCCGAAGTGGCGAGGTAACAATGCAGTATGGCCTGCTTAACTCCTTCAAGGGACTCAATGGTTCTTTCAATCAAATGTTTCCGCGACTGCGTGAGCACCGAAATACGCACGTCATCAGGTATATGATTGCCTTCAATCAATTCCCTGACAAAATTAAAATCATCCTGTGAAGCGGATGGAAAACCTACTTCAATTTCCTTGAAACCGATACGGGTAAGGAGTCTGAAATATTCAAGTTTCTGCTGAGGGCCCATTGGTATGGGAAGGGATTGGTTGCCGTCTCGCAAGTCAACAGAACACCATACCGGAGCTGAAGACAATACTTTGTCAGGCCATTTCCGGTTTTTCAGAGCTATTTTCTCCGGGCATCTGTATTTCGGGTACTTGTTACTCATAACACATTTCATTTCAAAATAAAAAAATAAATAGAATTGCCTATAATATAGAAGCAAAATATTGATAGTTAAAATACGCAAAAGAAAAAAAATCAATTAATTCCGGAAGAAGTAAGTAAACCAATGATAAAATACGAATATGGCGGCAATGATACGACTCTCTTGATTTTAATTGATAAACATTGCCTTTGTCTTGCTAAAAATGCTCTTTAAAAGTATTGCGCGTTTTACAGCAGAGATTTTACTGTCATTGCTTTGGCAATTTGCAAGTATTAAGTATCCTCGCGGCGGCGCAGCCTGCGCCGAAGCCGTTATCTATATTGACCACCGTTATTCCATTGGCGCAGCTGTTCAGCATTGCGAACATAGCTGAGAAGCCGCCAAGCGAAGCACCGTAACCTACACTTGTGGGTACTGCTATTACCGGGCAGGAAACAAGCCCTCCTATCACGCTGGGCAAAGCGCCTTCCATACCGGCGACAGCTATTATGACTGAGGCTTCTTTCAGGCGTTTGCTCTCAGCAAAGAGACGGTGTATG
This sequence comes from Lentisphaerae bacterium GWF2_44_16, assembly GCA_001803225.1. Lineage (GTDB taxonomy): Bacteria > Verrucomicrobiota > Lentisphaeria > Victivallales > GWF2-45-14 > GWF2-44-16. Next base: position 18,441 of record MHBF01000111.1, read on the forward strand.
CCAGCCACTCCGGCATCAGCTATCAATTCCGTACGGCATCCGCATAATTCAGCTGTGTACTTTGCTTCAAGGGCGACTCCCAGATCAGAAGTCCCTGCCGTTATCACCAGCACTTTGCCGGACAAAGGTTTTTTGATTTTCGTTCTTATCAGGAAAGTTTTCGCGAGCTTGTCGTATTCTGCCCCGGAAAATTTTTTAAGTACTTTTGCCGCCTTTTCAGGCGCAAGCCTTGTTACAAGGACGGGATGGGATTTTTTCTTTATCTCTGAAACTATTCTGATAATCTGTTCCGGTGTTTTTCCTTCCCCGAAAACAAATTCAGGAAAACCGCAGCGCATATAACGGGAATGGTCTATTCTGGCAAAACCCGTATCGGAAACATTTTTCGCGGAAGCGATTTCGGAAAGCGCTGAAACAACGTCGATGCCGCCGTTCTCAAGACGCGAAATAATTTTTTTCAGTTCATTCTTATTCACAGTAATTCCGAGGTTTTACGTACTCTCATTACAAACAAAGTTGAAGGGCAAAAAAGAATTTAGTCCGGCTCAAACTGAGTTGAGATCCACTGAAAAAAGGGACTCCGTCCCCCCTTAAATACTCTTCATTTTCGGTTCAAGATAATCGGCACAACTGTTCAGAGTGGCGAGTTTCGGGTAATCTTCTTCCGGTACTTCTACCCCGTATTTTTTGCGCAATTCCATCACAATATCGAGAAAATCCATGGAATCCAATTCAAGCTGGTCCCTTAAACGTTTGTCCGGGTCAAGACCTGAACAATCACCGTCCGGAAGTATTTCATTTATAATATTGACTATTGAATCGCTGATCTCTTTTCTTGTCATCATTTACTCCGTCAAAAGAAAAATTCATCAATTATTTTTAACTACAGGGTAAATAACTTAACACCTGATTTTTACTCTACAAATGTCTTTATAATAAATTTAATTTGATTGTTTGTCCGCAAAAGGGATTCAGGGGCCGGTCAAGCCAGTTTTCCCGAAAGTTTCTCATTCAGCACCGTTATTTCGTCCGCTGTTATAATGCCTTCAGCAGGACTCAAAGCTTTGGAGTCTGAACATATAACCGCAATGCGGACGTTACGGGTGTCCATTATTCTCAACATTTTCTGATATGACGTGTTTTTATCGGCAAAAATAAAGTCTTCAAGTGGAAGATCTCCGATTTTTCTTTCATCATGTTTTTTCAGAAACTTCAAAGTTTTCTTCTCAATAATTCCGATTATCTGTCTGTCTTTTTCTATGATGATAAAATCCGGTTTCCCATACTTTTTATATTTTTTCTTGAGCTTGTCCACTGTCAGGGAGCTTTCAACCATATAAAAAGATTTGTTCATGATGTCGGAGGCTTTTTCAGAAATACTGAAACCGGCTTCGAGGCCTTCCGGAACATTCTTTCCTCTCCTTATGAGCTTAAGGGTATATATATTCGGGTCGCAAAGCAATTTTCTTGTTATATAGGCAATTCCCGTCACAAGTATTACCGGCAGGATCGCGTTATAATCACGCGTAAGCTCAAATATCATAATGCATGCCGTAAGAACAGAACCAGCCGCCGCGCCAACCATCCCGGCCATCCCGGCAAGCGCGAAAATTACAGGGTCTATATGAAGCCCCGGAAACAGCGACTGAACGGCAAAACCGAAAGCCGATCCCAGCGCCGCGCCCATGAGCAGGGACGGTGAAAAAACCCCGCCGGATGCCCCCGAGCCGAGTGTCAGGCAGGTCGCCAGCAATTTTCCCGAACAAAGCAGAATGAGAAAATACGGGTTCATAATAAGATTGTTAAGAATATCCATTATGGAGGCATAACCTGTCCCTTGAACATAATAATGTCCCGCGAAACGTAGAAAAAGATACATCTCAATGCCCATTATAAACATACCGAACATGTGCCTCGTATAGTAATTGCCCGGCAGAGCGTCAAAAAAATCTTCCGCTTTGTAAATTCCCCTGACGAAAGCCACAGCCGCAAGCCCTATAAAAATCCCGAGCGGCACAAGACAGAGAAGAATTCCCGGATTTATAGCGGCAAGATCAGGTATGGAAAAGTCAATTACACTGAAGTTGGGGCCCGTGCCGAACTCAAGCCTTCCTATATATGAAGCGGTTACAGTAGCAAGTATCACAGGCATTATGCTCATGGCACTCACGGAAGGAAGCATTACCTCACAGGCAAATGCCACTCCTCCCAGAGGACTGTTGAAAGTAGCGGCAAGCCCCGCCGCCGCGCCCGCCGCTATCAGGCTTATCCTCTGACGCAGTGGCATCGATATCCACGTGCCGAGCACTGAACCGAAAGTGGAACCCACCTGTATGACAGGGCCTTCGCTGCCGGCCGAACCCCCGGAACCTATTGACAGCGCTGAAGCTATACTCTTTATAAAAGCTACTATTATCGGAATTTTCCCATCATTGTAATATATCGCGTTTATGACTTCAGGGACCCCATGTCCTTTCGCCTCCGGCGCCCAGGTCTTGACAAGAAAAGCCACCAGCAACGCTCCCGCTACAGGACCGAATATTATCAGCCATCCCCACGGGCTTGCCTCCGTATGTATATTGGGATCATAGCAGATGGAAAACTCGCCGAGAAAAAAAAGATTATGCACAAACCCGGTTATATGACGGAAAACAATAGCGGCAATTCCGGCGATTATTCCGGTCAGTATTCCCATAATCCCCATGCTCAAAGGAGTAAGGGCTTTTTCCGCATAATTATCTTTCAACACGCGCTTTAACCTTTCGATGAAATAATATAAGCGGTATGGGGAGTTTTAAAAGAGGACGGGACAGGGAGAAACCCGGAATTATTTGTCTGCGACTTCAAATGTTATCGTCAGAAATCCGGTATTGTCCGAATAATCGTCCCACTCATAAGGCCCGAAAAAAAGCACCCCGGAAGTATCGGCCCTGAAAGTGCTTTCCAGTCCGGCAGGATATATTTTGTTGCCTATCTTTGCTATGAGAGACCCGAGATTTGCGGAACCTTCACTCTTGCTTCTTTTCACGGAACTCATTTTTGTCGCCGAGGTTGTTTTGTACGTAAAATATTGAAAACTCTTTCCTTCTTTTCTGTTTTTGACCAGTTCGGCATTGTCATAACCATTGGCGTCCGTCGATGGAAAAGGACCGCCACCCATACTCCAAAGCCTTGTCGCTTTAACCCTTATGATTTTCCCTTCTTTGACCTTGACCCATGTGTCAGTCCATGGAATATCCGCCGGAACGGTTATTGTTTTTTTCACATTGGATATTATGTAACGCGGGTCTTTAGGGTCGTATTCAATAGGTTGCGGATTCTCATAATCTGATATATTTTGAGAAAGGAGCTTGTCAAGTTCCGTTTCAGCGCCCGCATCCTGAAGCTCCATAAGTACGACAAGCGCATCCTCATTGTTAGGCTGTATCAGCCTTATCATAGAATATACTATGCCCATAAGCTGTCTGTTCTTATCGTTCCCGGGTTCACGGAAAAGCTCCGCGCTTTTTGTCAGCAGGTTCAGAAAATCAGCTTCGCTTACTTCGTTTTCAGGTTTTTCTATTTTGATATTATACTTGAGCTTGGCGCGAAGCAGCAATAAAGCGCGGTCACCTGAATTGAAATGATGCGCGAATTTTACCAGGACCAGGCCTTTTACGTCTTTGGGGTTTACGGAAAGCTTGCTCTGTGCCAGCGCTGCCGCTTTTTCAGAAAGTTCAATAATCCTGCTTTTGGGAATAGGGCTTTTTTCTGTTGTCTGTGCATGTCCCTGTAAACAAATAACGCACACGGAAAAAGCAAACATCAAAAGAGAAAAAATATTTTTTGGCATCAGATTTCTCCTTTTTTAATATTTACATTTGTCTATTATCTCATTTTTCAGCATTTTTTCCAATAGCAAAAGGACGTCATAGCAAAAAAAACTGATATTTACAATCATACTTTAAGATGCTATTTTTAGAGAACAAACTAATTCAGGATTTAATTCATGAAAAATATATCTTTTACTTTCAGTAATATAAAAGTCGATTTTGAACCTGTCAAAAATCTTTACAGTCTCAGTTTTCCGGGCTTTACTCTGAAAAACTGCTTTGTATCCGCCTCTTTTGACGGAAATGAAGTATCCGATTTCAAATGGACGCTTAAAAAGTCTTCCAAAACACAAACCGTCTTTTCTTCTAAAAATGAAATGGGGATTTTTTCCCTGACTTTATCAGGAGGAAAAAACGCGGGCGGGGTGGAAGGCGTCTGTATTGAACTTTCAGGAAACTTAAACAAGAAGCATGAAAAAGTATCTTTGATGGCGCTTTGCGTTTCTACACTTAAAGTTGAACATCTTCTCTCACACGGCAGGAAAATGGGCGGATGCCGCCTGGTGAAATTTCCAGTTGCCGATGAAAAAAGCTTCAGCAGTCATTTCCAGTGTCTGCTTAGTTCCAAGGGCGTGTCTATGCAGTTTTCCCATCCGCTGATACAGAAAAATGTTTCTACTGTTTCCGGCATCGCCAAAGGCGCGAACATAAAGGATTTGAAAGTCTCAACGCTTTTTGACCCGTGCTGCGGGAAAAGTATCAAGTCTGAGCCGTTATGGATTTATGTTTCAAAAGACGGTCATCAACTTATGAGAGACTGGGCTGAAGACAACAAAGAAGAAGAAAGCAAGAAGATATGCGATTGCCCCGCCGGGTGGAATTCATGGGACTATTACCGATGGACAATAACGGAAGATGAAGTCTTGAAAAATGCCGAATTCATAGCCTCCGACCCGGTGCTTTCAAAGCATATAAAGAGAATAATCGTTGATGACGGCTGGCAGTATTGTTACGGTGAATGGGAAGCCAATTCTCTTTTTCCGTCAGGCATGGAAAAACTCGCGCGGAATCTCAAAAAGATGGGTTTCGCTCCCGGCCTATGGTTTGCTCCTACGATAATGGAGCCGCACGCCAGAATATCCCAGAATGAAACCGATATGCTTGCAAAAGGCCGTTCAGGTCTGCCGTGTCTGGCGTTTACCTGCATGAAGCGTTACGGTTTTGTTCTCGACCCCACTCAGGAAAAAGTGAAAAAGTGGATATATGAACTTTTTAAACGCTATGTCGGAATGGGCTACGAGTATTTTAAGCTGGATTTTCTGGCATCAACTCTTTTTGCGCCGTGTTTTGCCGATCCGTCAGTGCCGAAAGGACAGATAATCAGAAATGTAGTAGAGGCCACAAGAAAAGCCACAGAGGGCAAAGCCAGGATACTTGGTTGCAATTATCCTTTTGACGCTGGAACAAAATATGTCGATTATGTCAGAACTTCCGCCGATATTCATTCTTCATGGCATGCCGTAACGGAAAATGTTTTTTCAATCGCCGCAAGGTTTTGGAGCCATAATAAATTCTGGGTAAATGACCCGGATTTTACACTCGTGCGCAACAACGAAACCGCAAACGACCCGAAACTGCACAGCCTTAAAGCCTGTCTGGTATATGTAGAGCCGGAAGGCAAGAATTATCCGCCTCTTTTCAGTTCCAGCCTGGTCGATACGACTATAGATGAAACGATTGTGCTTTTAAGTCTTGTTCTCATAAGCGGCGGCGCGATAAATCTTTCGGACAATCTTCCGAAACTGAATAAAAAGGGCCTGGAGCTTCTGAGAAAAACCGTTTCCGCTCCTAAAGGTGATGGCGGTATAGCTCTTGATCTTTTTAAAAGTGAATTCCCTGCTTACTGGATACAGAAAACTGAAAACGGCTACAGGGCCATGATTATAAACTGGACAGACAAAAAAGCTGAATTTTCGTTAAATCTTTCAGAACAGAACATACACCCCTCTTCAGCGGTCAATTTTTGGACAGGCGAAAGCGTGAAACTTAAAGCCAATACCGTAAACACCGTATTGAAAGCGCATTCATGCCTGATGTTGACCCTGAAATAGTCTATAAACGGACTTAACAAAGTAAATCTGTCCACACCTTGAATAAAATCATGGATAACAAAATTTTTGTTACCTGCGTCCTTTTCTCGGTTTCATTTTTGCTATTTCCTCTTCGACTTCTTCGGCGCCTTCCGCATAGAATTTTTCTTCATCGGGGGCAAGCTCTTTCAGAAGCCTGAGAAATTCTCCGGCATGTACTTTTTCTTCATCCGCAATGTCTTTTAAGACTTCAACGGCAAGTTTATTGTCTGTCGATTCCGCGAGTTGCATGTAAAGCTGTATCGCCTCATATTCCGCAGCCACCATAAATCTTATCGCTCTGATAAGTTCTTCCTTCGTGAGCTTTTTCCCATTGGCGAGACCTGAAAACGGCATTCCGAAATCCGGCATAGCTGTACTCCTTCTTTGAAAATCTTTTTCATTTAAACGATATGACAATATTCTACAGCATCAACTTCGATTATCAATATTTAGTCATATTTAAAACATTTTTAAAAAAACCACCTTGATTTGAGTAAAAATTGTATTAATATATCATTGAAAAAAGTTAAGTAATCTAACGATATTCAAGGATAATTAATGGTTAATATAAAGCGAAAGTATGCTTTAAACGCTCTTGAAAAAGCTTTTGCGAGAAGCCCGGCAACAGCACTGTTGGGACCAAGGCAATGCGGTAAAACGACTTTGGCGAGAAAATTGAATGTCTCTCTGAAAGGGAAATTTTTTGACTTGGAAAATCCAAGAGACCTTGTCAGGCTTGAAAATCCCATGTTGGCGCTTGAAAGAGAAAAAGGCTGCGTCATAATTGATGAAATTCAGAAGAAGCCCGGACTTTTTGAAATCATCAGAGTACTTATTGATAAGCCCGGCCGTCATGGAAAATTTCTCCTCCTCGGCAGCGCGGCACCGCTCCTTATGAAAAATGCTTCAGAATCATTGGCCGGTCGGATTTCATTTGTTGACTTGTCCGGCTTCAACCTTTCTGAAATCAGCTCATCCGGTAGCGAAAAATTATGGGAAAGGGGTGGTTTTCCAAGGTCATATCTTGCGAAGACGGCGGAAGAAAGTTTTGGCTGGCGCAATGATTTCATCAGAACTTTTCTTGAACGGGATATTCCGCAATTGGGAATTACTATTCCTGCTGAAACGTTGCGTCGCTTCTGGACAATGACGGCTCATTATCACGGGCAGTTATGGAACTCGGCGGAATTTGCCAGGTCCATCGGCAGTGCGGAAGCTACGGCAAGGAACTATCTTGATATTTTATCAGGCGCTTATATGGTCAGACAACTTCATCCCTGGCATGAAAATCTGAAAAAACGTCAGGTAAAAGCGCCGAAAATTTATATTCGTGATTCAGGGATTTTACATGCTCTTCTCTCTCTTGATACCATGGACAGCATATTAAATCACCCGAAACTTGGCGCTTCATGGGAAGGCTTTGTAACTGAACAGATTTTTTCCATAACGAATTCAAGGGACATTTATTTTTGGGCCACATATTCAGGCGCTGAGCTTGATCTCCTGATATTCAAACACGGCAGAAAATACGGATTTGAAGTTAAATACAGTGATACCCCGAAAATTTCAAAATCAATGAGAATTACTGTTTCAGACTTGCAACTGGAGCAACTTTACATTGTTTATCCGGGACCTGATACTTATCGGCTTGACGGAAAAATTATGGCTGTTGGTATTAATGACTTATGCAGACTGCTCCATTCAAAGTTTTGAAATTCTTCAACCGAACACGTGTTTTACCGCTTCAAGGTAAGCGTATCCATATTCTGTATCGGGTTCAATATAGGTGCCTTCGGTCCATTCGTTCCAGGAATTTATAAGGAGCATATTTCCGGTGGATTTTTCGGACAACATGAATTTTTTTGCGTGCTGTAAGACCTTCTCAAATTCATCGGGGCTGTTGTCCGAAAGTATGGGCATGAAAGGATATCCGACATTTTCATAAACCTCTGATTGTACCGCTCTCGGGCTGACATCCCAGCCCATGCATACGGCAGGATTGAACGGTAAAGTGTAATCAGAACTTAAATGTTCATAGTTTCCCATGTTTTTAAAAGCGAACTCATAATAATCCGAAAATGGAAAGGAGCTGGCATATTTCTGCTTGTTCCATCCATGTCCCGAACGTGAATTTATTCCCAAAACGGAAACTAATTCATCAACATTTGATTCGGAATTGCCATCAGCGTTATCGCTGGTTTTCATGGGAAAATCCGTGCGTCCTTCCATGCCGACGGCATTCAGGTTCAGTTCTCCAAGCCCGGCCTTTTTTACCCGGCTGCGGAAATCATCAAAGATTTTCCGTGCGCTCTCTGTCCCGCCAAGGTTATTTACCATTTCGATCAGATGATAAATGGAAAAATAAAGCCCTCCGTCCAGACGCATATAATTAGGATGGCTGAAATAATGTTTTATGCAGTGTTCAGTGCCTTTGAAAAACGTATCCGGGGATACTTCGCCGGAACATAAACTTGGCGCCGGAAACATTCTGCTTCCTGGATGCACCTGCTTAGCCTCGTGGTTGCACCACATTATTGAAAATTTAAAATTCTCAAGATCAGGGGCCTTCAGAAATCCTTCTTCAAGACACCTGTTTCTATAAGGGCCATCTTTATACCAGTACCAATCAAAAATAAATCCGTCTATCCCATGCGAAGACGCCGCTTTAATTTTTCTGCCCATGACAGCCGGGCCTGCTTCATCCTCATATCCCCATAAGGGTATTTTGGGCTGCTTATGTCCGGGAAATCTTGGTCGTGCGCATTTGAGTACCTCCCATTCCGTCCAGCCTTTCCCATGCCATTTGTCATTTTGACGGTTCCGGTGCCAGTTCGGGAAATAATACGCGCAGACTATCGGTTTATCTGTTTTCATTTTATTTCTCCTGGAGAAAGAATCGGAAACCATTGCATGATTTTTTCAGCCACTATTTCATGTCCTTTTCTGTTGGGATGGTTAATCCACGACATCAAATCTGAAAGTTCGCCTCCATTGAGACAATAATTCTTAAAACCCGCGAAACTGTCGGCAAGCCCCAGTCCATACTTGTCAGCCAGACTTTTTATCTGTTCCGCATGTTGTTCAAGTATTTCAGCCTTGTCGTCCATTCTCCCGGTTGGCGTAAGCAGAATTATTTTTATATTCTGCGACAATGCTTTTTCAATCATTGAAGACCACGCTTTATGCGATCTTTCCAAACCTATTCCGCAATCATTCAAAGCATAATCCATCGTAATCAAATCAGGTTTATGGCACAGAACACCCCTCTCAAATCTTTCAGCGCCGCTTTCTGAGTTTTCTCCTCCGACAGCCGTAACAATTACATTTATCAAAGCCATCGGATATCTCTCTTTCAATTTCAAATGTAGCAAGTGAGGATAGGCGTTAAAAGTATTTACCACATGAAATCCGAAATAGCCTCCCGGGACGCTGTGCCCGTGGCATACTATATTGACAGTCCTATTAGCGGGCCATATCTTTGACAGAAGCACGGAAATATCCCGGAGATAAGTATCCCTGTCGGCAGTCATATTATTTTTCTCCTTTTACAATTACATTTTCTATATTTAAAATATTCCCTATTTTCTTCAATGTCTCCGCATGACGCCCTATGCCCAGCGCAAAATGATGCGTAGGCCCTTCCGCCGCCCAGCGCTTTAAAAATGTTTTTATATCGGGCATGAAACGTCCGTGCGTATTTGTGTTTCCAGTCGGGGGAACAGGCCCGTTGACGGATTCGCCTTCGGCAATAATCATTTTGAATTTACCGTCCGCCTTCACTCCGATGCTCATCATGGTTATAGGGCCTTCCTTTATTTTGAATTCAACGCCAGCGCCGGAACCCGGCTTGCCGTGATATTTTTTCAGACTCCTGATTACGGGTTTACAATCGGCTATGTTCAGATGATGCGGCCCGTCATGGCCTACAAGTACCGTCCCCCTCTCAAAATCAATCGGATGAAATTCCGCGAAGCTTCCGCCTATTTCCAATCTGTCCATTATCAGCATGGCTATGCATGTTTTGATGTCGTATTCTCCGCACATCGGAAATCCTGCCGCGGTCAGAAGGGAATTGCCGACGATGAAATTCGTTACCAGCTTTCTCATTTCCGATCCTTCTTCCGCTTCATAATAATACGCCAGGCCGTCGAGTTTTTTCTCCTGAATGAATTTTTCAAGCGCTACAGCGGCTTTTGCGGCGGTATCGAGATCTTCTTCTGTAAGTTTTACAGTTATCGGGTCTGAAACAGGATCGGGGGTATCGAAGAATTCGAGAATTCTTCTTCTCATTTCTTTCACTTCCTTCTCATCTCCGGAAATATTCCTGAAATGCTTCATTATCTCATCCGGTTCGCATTGTACGACATGAGATCCAAAAGTTGAAGTTACGGCTGTCGGGTCAGTGTGCATATCAAGCATTGCTTCAAGAACATGGCCCATGTGCCCTATGCGGGCCTTTTTCAGGTCATGCAATACATGCGCGATTGAGCACCACTCTGCTATTTCCTTGTCAACTTCCGCGTCGTTTTCAAGCTGTCCTATTATGAGTTCTGGAATTTTTCTGCCCATCCGCATGGCAACTCCGGTGAATTCGGGGACTGAACAGAAATCGTCGTTACAGAGCTGCATGAATGTCGAAGCCTTCGCATAATCAAGAGCGGACAGCGGCTGAAGAGCCAGCAGGACTATCGGGACATTTATCTCCCTGACGATTATGCCGAATGTCGAGCTGGTAGCGTAAGTTACCATATCTATAAACAATACATCAAGCTCCGCTTTTTTAATTTCACTTACTATTCTGTAAGCACCCTCGGCATTATCTATGAGTCCGAATTTAATAACGTTTACGCCGTTCTTCTCCACTTTCTTTTCAAGAATTCCAATTTTATGTTTCATCTCCTCCAGCAGTCCGTCGAACTGTTTCCAGTAAGTGTGATGTCCCACTGCAAGCAATCCGATATTTGCCGAAAGTTCTTTTCTTCTTTTTATTTTCATTTTGAATTCCAGTTTTTTTTTACCAGTAAATCAAGACTCGTCCCGAAACTTTTTTTGTCGTTTTGAAAAATTTCCAACCGTTCTCCTCCACCAGTTTAACTTCTGCAAATTTTCCATTGACGTATGGACTTTTCGGGTTCAGCAAAACTGACGGATTTTTCTCGGCATCAGGGAAAATAATAAGCTCGGCTTCATCCAGGCCATTCAATCTCAGGCTTCGTTTAATTCCATGCAGACGCACATTATTTTCCCTGCATGAGACTATGCTTTCATTTTTCTGTCTTGCGAAAATGCGGAATTCATGATGCCATGTCCTCGAAAAACGATAAAATGATGAACTGTTTTTTACCCGCTGTTCCTGCCCTGTTATAAGCGGCCCGCCGAAGGAAGCGGCAAATTCGATTTCAACAAAAGTATTGCGGTTTAATCCTGAGAAGTAAAATGCGTTTTTACTGCGGTTCAACGTCATTACAGGTTCTCTCTGTCTTTCGCCGCCGCGGTGAAAAACAAAACGCCATCCGAAGCGTTCAAGCAAGACCGGAAAAAGCCTTTCCGGATAAAATTGTTCGGCCTCCGAAGGCAGTGTCTGGTGTTCCGCTATTTTTTCAGGAGGATTGTACGCGCAGAACATTGTCGCGCTTCCCCTCAACCATACAAGGCGGCCTTTCCCGAATGAAACTTCCGCCGCGTATGTGCGTTTTTCTTTATTGTTTCCTGAACTCGCCAATACATTTTCCCCGCCTGTTTCCTCAATTCCTCCCGCCGATAAAACAGGATTATGTTCGAAATCCCAGTGAGGCGCTAAATTCTCAATGAGATCTTTAATGCCTTCATTTAATTCCATCAACATTTTTCCATCCAGGCCTTTATCAAGTTTTATCCCTAATGCTTCTTTCAGTTTTTTACCGGCATGACGCAAAGGCCCGTAAATAAAAACATTTCCTCCCGCCTCAAGGTGCCTGAAGAGGGCTTTTTCCCATTCGCTCCCGTCTTCCGGCACGGGACTGATAAGTATTCTATTGCTCAGGAATGCGTCATCACGCTTTTTGTTTTCAATGAAATTTTTCACACTGCAAACAGTATTCAGCGGCAGGCCCCTGTTTATCGCGTCTCTGATGAGAAGATCCCCAAACATGACTTCATCTATGCGCTGATTTATCCACTTGTGGTATTCTTCAAATGGATATATCCAGACCAGAGGCCCCGGCTCGTCCGCAGCGTGCCTGAAAGCTTCCATCAGATGCGGGATAACCTCCGAAGGTACCTGCTCAGGCATATTTCCCCAGGAATCATCTATTGTCAGAAAATTTACCGATGAGGCTGCCTGTACCTGCCCATTTTTCTCAATCCGCGAAACTGCCATCGGCAGGTAAATATCTCCGGGTTCGCGTTCGTAACGGTCAAGCCACGGCGAATTGACCCACCATGGATCGTGAGTGTAAAAACGGAAACAGAAAGACTTTTCCGGCAGTTCGGCGATATGCGACATCCATCCCGCGAGCTCCAGGCCGAAATCCTCATTTATCGCCGCCCATGGAGAGTTTACAGGCGGTATCGCCATAAAGCCTCCTTCATACAATTCCTTCAAAGGGACCCCGTCAGAAGCAATATCTATTCCCGTTGACATATTCGTTCCACGGACATATACAGGATATGGGCATTCATTCTTGAAAAGATTCCAGAATTCAAGCATTTCCTTTACGGCGGCGGGAGCTTTTTCCGGAAAATATTTTTTCCCGTCAAAGAGTAGCCCTGTATGGTTCCAAGGAGATATCCCGAAGCCGAAACCGTTTGAAAACCATATAAAATCAAAGTCTAAATCGGAAAGAAAACATTTTGACTGCCTCCCGAGAAAAAGCCCGAAAGGAGTTCCTTCAGGTATTCCCGACGGAAATCCGGCATAACTGAAATTATCTTTTTTCAGAACAGCGGAACACGATACCACGTCTTTTTTCGGTCCTCCGAATGTTCCGGTGCAGACTTCCGGGTGCCTCTGATATTTAAAAGAAGATTTGGCAAATTCCGGCCCCGGATCAAATGTTGCGCCAAGCAGTATTTCCTTTTTCAGATATTCTTTTCCAGTCTCTTTTATTATCTTTATCAAGTCTTTTAAAAAGCGATAATCAAAATCCGGCGCGTCATCCCGGTAAAGTCTGCCTTTTGTGTGCAGCTGGCGGCATTCAGGATCAAGCTTGAGCCGTTCTTCATCCGGTTCTCTGTTTATGCATCCGATATATCTTGCCCAGTCATATTTATCTTCAGGCTTTCCGCGGTAGTCAAGAATTTCCGACCCGTCCCCAATCCAGAGCATGACGGAAACTTTGTCCGAATGACGGCAAAGCGGTTCCCATTGCCTGAACATTTCCATACAGATTTTTCTGCAATTTTCCCTCTCCGGATTCCAGAAAGGTTTCAACGACATTTCCAACGTAACATTTTCCAGTTTCATAAAAAATATTTCCTTTTTAAAACTATTTACAAATCCAACAAAAAATTATCGATGAAAAACAAACCATCCAGATATTTAATCATTAAAGTATGTTTCCCTTTTTCTAGGAATAATTCAGGACAAACCATGGTAGTTTTTTCTTTTTCCATATTTTCCATTTTACTTATTCCACAGCTTTTTCCATCAACAAATATTTCAAAAACAGCATTTTTAGCGCCTGCAAATACCAATTTATATTTACCATCGGAAGGAATGTTGAGCTCCCATGCCGCCTCTTCCCCTTCTCTGGAAAAAACGACACGATATTTTTTAAGATTATTATTAACTAAACTGATCTGTGCTTTTTCAGGAGACCATTTATCAAGAGTATTTATAGCTTCAATATTAAGAACAGAATTCTTTACCTTATAAGGAGACGCTGTAAACTTTTCTGAAGAAATAAAATTAATAGTAACTCCTGTTACATCTCCATTCCCCAAAATGTTTATCAATTTTCCGCCCGAATTAAGCCAGATTGATGCAGTATAATTATTCTCTTTGGAAAGTATGGTTCCTTTTTGTCCTATTCTAACAAAAACCTTGTCCTTTGCTTTTGATTCGGGGGCAAGCTGAATACTAAAAAGACCATTCCTGTCAATATTTAAAGCCCCGGACAAATTCGATAGAGATAAGGAAGTTTTACTTTTTCTTAATGAACCTGAAATATATCCCCCGCTTTTTCCATCCAGCAAGAGGATAGGATTGTTGATTTTGTTAAAAGTAAATTTTTCGGATAGTTTCCAATTTATTTTTTGTTCTGACTTAAAAATATCTTTATTTTTGAATTTAAAATAATTTCCTTTAATAAGCATAACGCTTTCGAGTTCGCCATTCTCTGATATTTTAAATCCGGCACTTTCGGCATTTGTTTCAATTCCATCCAATTTCACATGTTCTGATTGTTTGTTAAATAACACGTAATAAGAATTAAATTCCACAGCTACGGCATTTGGAAGTTTTATGAGCCTGAATTTAATATCTTCTGAATTAGCAAGTGATTTTTTCTGTATTTGCATTCCGGCAAGAATGAGCGATTCTTTTTGGGAAGTTTTTGTTTGACACTTAAGTATTTGCTCGTTGGCAACAAAATTTTCAGGCAACGGAATATTATAATATCTGTCTGTAACGGGTATTTTATAGGCACTTTCTACCGTCATAATAGTTTTTTCGGGCAAAAGTATTTCACCTCTGAGCTGGGAATTGCTATTGTTTATTCTGAATGATTGATCCTTAACTTCTATTCCATCCCGGTTCTGAGAATGCAAAAGCCATTCCAGATTATTTTTTTCATTGTTGGCCTTTATAAAATCACATATAACAATAAAACCTTCCTTGACAAAAAATAAATTTCTCTCAAAATAATTTAAATTACCATCATATAAACTATCTGAATTCATTATACCTCTGCAAAATCCATATTCGGTACTGTCATAGAATTCACTGATATTACCGATGTCCTTTATTTTATTCTGCCCTTTTCCATTGATCATTAAAGTATTGTGCGCCATTGAAGAATGTGCGTATTCCCTGTTGTTTGCATTATAATATCCTCCGTCCACAAGAAGGGCATCTCCAAACGCATTTACAATGAGACTATTCTGGTCTGAGTGCTGATGGGAAGTAAAATATTTTCCGCTTTTAAAAGCAATCCCAATGTTTTCCCTGGCATCAACAAGGCAGGTATTAAACACACACCAGCCGATATCTCTGTAAAAAATTGATTGCGGAATATCAAAAGGTGCCTTGGCTTTGATATTATCGTGTTCAGGAATTCCGCAATACCAGAAAACATATGGGTTAAGAATATTTTTGTTAAGGAGTTTTTCGAAATCAAGATTAAGAGGTCCTTTCATACCATGATTCGGACGCCAGTTATCTCCAAAAGTTATTGCGTAACCCATCGGTGGCGCGCAATATACGGGAAAGATTCCGGCACTCTGTAGCCAAGGATGTTTAAATAAATCGAATTTATAAAGTTCATTTGCCTCTTTAGCTGCAGAAACTATACATTTGCCACCAAAAGAATGATATGCCAAACTTTCAGGGCTTGTACCTTGACTACCTAAAGCTGGCAATGCTTTGTATGTAAGCATGTTTAAAATGTATTTAATCTGTTCTTCCGTAAGAGATCCGGGAGAAACTAATACAGCTCCGGCAATAAAGAAATGTTGTGTCCTGCGCCAAAACAGATTATGAGTAATACCATGTTGCCAATTGAACATACTTTCAAAAAGATAGTCTTTCAATTCATTAAGTCTTTTTTCTACCTTAGCGCGTTCTTCATCATTCATAATATCCCAAGCCACGTCATAACAGTAGGCTAAGGCTGAAGTAATGTGATATGTAGATTGTTTACCTCTTAGTTCAGCTGCAAATAAAGCGTTCCTCTTACAAAATTCCTTACACTGGGTATTTTCGTATTTTAATCCATATAAAGCAACTTTTTCCATTACTAAAGCAATAGGAAAAAGAAGTGAATGGTAATTTTTAACAACATAATAAGCTTCTTTTTTATCAATATCTGTTGAAAGATCAATTAGCTTTCCAGGAAAAATTGTTTTGCAAAGTTCGTCTATTTTTTCATCTTTGTTTACCTCAGAAGCCAAAGCCAGAGACTTTAGGCGGGGATGTTCCTTTGTCAACAGATTTAGCTTTGCTTGAGGAAGTCTGAATTTTATTAACTCTTCATTGCTGATTTCAAAAGAACCTTCAGTGATAAGCGCTTTTTTCTTATCTTCTTTAAAAACTTTGAAATACCATTTGCCCGCTTTAAGAGCTTTTTCCGGTACATAAAAACTATCAATACTTTTCCCCTCATATTTATCCATTGAAAAATCTTCTACAGAAGAAATATCAATAACGTATGTAGAGCCTGCCTCATATTTCTCATACCACTCTATGAATGGAAAAGCACTGTTTGTAGAAAAGTTCACGCACTGAGCGCTGTAAGCAGTAAAAGAGAGAAGAATTGAAATCAGTTCACATAAGACTTTTTTCATAGTAATTTTTCCTTTAAAATATTCATAAACTCTATTATTAATCATTACAAAAAGGATTCCAGAAGTTTTCTTCTGCAGTGTAAGATGGCCAAGGTGCTTTACGCACCGCTACATGACCGTCAGGATACATGACATTTGCTTTATTTTTATGGCTGAACATGACAAACGCATCTGCAGTTAAAGTTACGCGAGGAGAAAATGTTCTGGCAATAGTTTCTGTTCCTGAAATCACCATACTCGGCTTTCGAATCTGATTCATTTTTACGTATGGAGTATCAGTTGTTACAGATTTATATCTGAATAATTTGCTCGAAAAACCGTAATTTGATTTCCAATTCCCAAAAACCCAAACTTGTTCTCTATTAGAATCACAGATAGTCAACGGATAACTGTTGGGTACATTTAGTCCCATATAAACACCTATCTTATCATAAATAATAAAACCATTCTCACCGATAATCGGAAGATAATTATCATAGTCATTACTATACATTTGTATAGCAAGCCCTATTTGTTTTAAATTAGAGGTACATTTTATTTGCCGGGAAGTATCACGCACACTTTTCAATGCTGGCAGAAACAGAGAAGCTAATATCGCTATTATTGAAATTACAACGAGCAACTCTATGAGTGTAAACTCTTTACAAAAAACATTTTTTACTTTTTTATTCATGCTTCCTTCCTCATTTTTCGAGTATATTCAAATCCTCATGGAAAATATTATTTTTAATTTCTTCCGCTGTTTTTTTAAGAACTTTCAGGATTTGTTCTTTTTTCTTCTCACTGAAACGGCCCGTGGGCATGCTGCACGCAAGGGCCATAATGAAAGCACCTGTTTCTGAAAATACCGGGACGGCAAGCGCCGTTATGCCGCTGTTTAAAACATTTTCAGTCTGGGCGTATCCTTCTTCACGGATTCTTTCTATTTCCGTGAGAAAATCTTTTTCACTTCGGAAAAGATTTTCACCTTTTTCCGGTAAACGCAGGGTTTTCATGTAGGACTGGAGATAATGTTTTTCGCTGAAGGCAAGGACAATTCTCCCGCCCGCAAGCTGATGGGGTATCTTTATTATTTTTTCCTCATCCGGGACTATTACGGCCAGTGAATGTTTTGACTGCCGCCAGTCGACTACCTTCACATCCGAATTTATCAGGGCCAGGGCCACTGTAGTTTCGCCGATTTCATTGAAAACATTATCGACATGAGGCTTTATTTTATTTGCCAGGAGGCTGAGAGGGTTTATTTTTTCAGCGATAAGCCAAAGGCCAAACCCCGGCCTGTACTGTCTCAGTTCCTCATTAAATTCAAGAAAATTCCTGGCCTGAAGCGTTTTCAGTATCTGCTGTGCCGTAGGCACTTTCAAGTTCACGGCCCGGGCGATTTCCCTCACTCCAACCCAATCCCCGCGCTTTGAAACTTCTTCCAGAATATCTATAGCTCTTTCAATTGATTGTATCATAATTTGTCTCGTATTGATGAACAGTGTTTATTAATAATAAACATATTCTACAATATTTTTTTGCTTATGTCAATAGAAAATGGGAAAAAATCACAAGAAAGTCAGATTTTTCTAAGGAGCCCTGCTTCAGATAAAACCGCTTATCGGTTTGAAAAATCTACTCCGGGCCCTATCTTGCTTAGAAGCTGAGAAAATCAGTAAAAATTAAATATGGAAAGAGCATGAATAAAGCGGGATTCTTTCTGATGGCTTCTGTTTCTATATTAACGGCAGGCGGCAAGATGGGTGGCAGTGAAATTGTAGAATATTGCGGTTACAAGGATTGCATAAAGCTGGAAAATAAAAGTGTAAAACTTGTTTTATCCGGCGCATGCGGAGGGCGGGTACTGGAATATTCCCTGAATGGGAAAAACGCGATTTATCTGGATAGAGAGCAGGACGGATGGACTTACGTTCCGGGTAAAGATAAAATAAATCCCGGTGGCGGCAGGCTGGATATTGGTCCGGAACGCATCGTACCAAAGCACCTTGATCTGTGGATTGGCAAATGGACAGCGGAAATAACCGGCCAATTTTCCGCATCTCTTACAAGTGCGCAGGACAAAGAGACCGGCGTACAGTTGATCCGCAATTTCAATCTTGCCCCGGACTCCTCCATATTAACCGTTACACAAACAATCAGGAATATTTCAGATAAAACCGTCAGCTACTGTCATTGGAGCAGGACGCTTGCCCCGCCGGACGGCATATGTATTGTACCGCTGACCCCGGACAGTCATTACCCTGAAAAATATATTATGTATAAAGGAAACACTATAGATTTCAGGCCGAAAGATGAAAATATTCTTGTGAAAGATGATTCTATTATCATTAAAGCCTGCCCGGAATATTCCAAACTCGGCTTTGACAGTTCCAGCGGATGGCTTGCATACATGGTGCCGAATGACATTCTGTTTATAAAGAAATTTCCAGTCTATCCTGATCGTGTTTACAATGAAATTACAGGAATGACCGTATGCATTTACTATCACAAAAAATTCTGTGAGCTTGAACCTATAGGTCCGAAAGAGATAATCAAACCCGGTCAAAGCGCGTCTTTTACTGAAATATGGCAATTGGAAAACTTTCCTTTTCCCGGCAATGCCAATACAATCGATATTGTTAAAGTTAAAACTTTATTAAAGTAACAGACAGAACTTTCAGACTCTCGGAAAACGCCTCATTTTTTCTTCCGGTACTTTGAACAGAAGAAACATTCAGCACTGTCACAAAGGAGAATATCAGGGTCAGCCTTAATTGCTTTCATGCCAAGTCTGTAAAGCTCCTCAGCGTTTATTGCCTGGATTTTTCCAAGCCCTAGAATTGCTTCATTTATCTGAAGCCCTTCGGCGTTCATCTTTTTGAAAAATTTACATTCTTCAGCTTTCGGCGTATAAAAATCCCGATGTCCCGGCAGATGTTTCGGTATAAGAAGAGTTTTTGTTTCTCTGCCTTTTTTCACTCTGCAAACAGCGTTTTGAAGGTACGGCAGATTCATTTCGTCTTCCAGAAAATGCAGGAACGTTGTTGTAGCCACTCCGCTTCCGAAATGGAGAATCTTCCCTTTGAATTCAAGGAGTTTTCCCAAAGGACCGCGTCTGCATGAAGGCGGGTCGCTCTCCAAATGTTCCAAAAGACATTTTTCAGCCAGAGGGCCGATACCAGCAAAAGAATGTGTCGCATGAATACTTCTTTTCACGCCTTTTCTTTTCAGAAACGCCTTCGGTATGGAACCGACAGAAACAAGTTCCGGATCGCAGTCGTCATGAGGCCTGTAATTATTACGTTTATTCGGAGAGCCTTCAAAATAGATATACGGTCTGGTAAATGTAGGGAAAAGCAATGTGCCTTTTTCTCCAACACTCTCAAGCAGCGCGCTAATAATCGTTTCCACGCCTCCGTCTATCACACCGAAGGCAGAAAGCGAAGAATGTACCATCAGCAAGTCGCCTTTTTTAATACCTGCTTTTTTGAGCGCGGCAAGAATTTCACTTTTCCCGCATTGCTTTTTAAACTTTGTTTTCAGGTAACCGTATTCAGTCAGATAGGCGATTCCAGTAATATATTTTTTTATCTGGCTTGGCGGGAATACAGTATTTGTTTCCCATTCAGCTTCCTTTATGAGGCGCTGGAGGCTCTTCTTCCCATCCATATTCGCGAAAATTCTGGAGAAGGGCCCGTAAATCATGCCCTCGGGAAGCTTGATTCTGGCCTCTTTCGGAACTGCCGCCAAGTCATAGGGAAATCCAGTAACCGCCCGTATGGGAATTATCGAATCAGAGTAATTGAACCATTTGTTTTCTTTAACGGTTTGAATTTCAGGCGCAATACATTTTAATTGTTTTTCCAATTCACAAATTATACTTTGGGTTTCAGCTTCAAGTCCTTTTATTTCGCTTGCAATTAACGGCAAATTGCAAACTTCGCGAAAATCAGCCAGGCACTCCGCGTCTCTTTTCAGACGGTAGTTCATGCGCTCGCCTATTTCTGTTTTCAGAGAAGATACATTTTGCGATTCCCCTGACGAATAAGCGTTAATTATTCTGCGCGCCTCTTCCCATAAATGTTTCTTAGCGTAACTTGAAGCGTCAGCAATGGCTGAAGGCAGATTTTTGCGATTGGCAGTCAGTACCGATGCCGCCCAAGTTCCTATAAAGGCCGTCATGATGGAAAAGTCTTCCGGACTGATTATACTCATTTTCTGTTCCGAATTATGCCACCATTCCTTGCGTCCGAAAGCCCAAAGCGTAGGTATTCCATTCGAGGGTTCGCTCAGGAATGTGTCATCCGAGTAAAATCCTTCTTCAATCACGGTATCAATGTATGGCTTGCCATTGCCGCGGTGTTCTTCCGCGAGGTTTTCCATGAAGCTGTTTCCGAAAAACGCCGTACCCGGAGGTGCCAGATAGATTTGAAAAACCGACTTGGAACTAATATTCATGCCGTCAGTATTAATGCCGCCTATTGCTTTCGCTCGGCCTGCTTTGCCGATTTTTTCGGCGAATGCGGCAAAACCGTACATTTCCATGGCAAAAATAAGGCGCAGGGAAAATTCCATCATCGGAATTTCGCCGGAATCTGAAAGTTTCTTAATGACACGGGCTATTTCAATCGAAGCGACAACACCGCTGGAATTGTCAGTGCTTAACGGCTCGTAAAGGTGGGAAACTATCCACAATTCTTTTTCCTGCCTGCCTGGAATAAGTGCTGTAACAAGGGGCAGTTCTCCCTCTGAGCGCACTCCGTCACATTCGATCAGTGCGGTAACTTCTCCTGATGAAGCGGCCTGGCGTAGCATATCCCCCGTGCGGGGGCTTATGCTGAAACATATAAATGGCCTGTCATCAACTTGTACATGCCAGTTATTTCCTTCGGTGCAGGCATTGACCCACTGTACCCCGTCCGGCGTATCGTATCTGCCTTTCAGAAAATCAGTGACAAGTCCCAGCGCACCCAAATCAAGCGCGGCCTTCAGCATTTCCGGCCTGGGCGCTGTCAAAGAATTGGCTATTACGAGACAGTTTTCCGCGTCCTCTCCGCTGAAAAGCTGAGCTTCAGTTATAATCCTCACATCTAAACCTTCTTTAGGAGTGGACACCGAACCTTTCACCAGATGAAAAGGATGCCTCTCATAATCGGCTATCACTGGATCATCAAATTTCAGAGGGGATTTTTTTATGGTCAGACGTCCTTTTGTAGCGTTCCATGCCAAAGGCATACGCTTATCCTGATAAACAGTTTTTCCATCCGCCGGAAAATTAATGATTTCGCAATTCTTTATTCCGGCCTCTCTTATAATTTTTGCGGTATATTCAGCCGCCCTTTTATAATTTTCAAAAGTTTGCCCCAATTCAATTTCAAGCAGTCTTTCAGTGTTTTTCATCAGCCAGTTGCAATTGACTTCCTTTAAAATCTTCTCATAAATTTTTTTCATATTCGACATATGTCCTTACATGTTGTTAACACGACAGGTTGATTTAAATTATTTTTTTTACAATATCCTGATATGGATTTTTGAGTCTTTCATAAAGCATTTTAGCCGCTTCAAAACCGAGTGACTCACGGTCAAGGATAATCTCCATGGATTTGTCTTCCGAAAGATGTTTTCCGCCTTCGGTAATAAACACTGTTCTGGGAAATTCGTATGAAGCATCCGAAGCTTCATTTTTCAAAGTTTTCAGTATATTATAAAAACTTTCGGAAGAAGATATTATACCGTTAATTTTCTTATCACTTAAAATTCTTCTAAATTCTTTTAAGGAATTTTTATCTAAAGGCGGTATACTGTTTCTGATGTTTTTCCAGCTGATGCATATAGAATGGAGAACAGGTTTATTTAATTTATTCAAGAAACAATAATCTTTGACGCCACGATATTCCCAGAGGACACTTCGCTGAAGAAAATCTTCTCCTTCATACTTTGTGCCCAGCAGAAGGAGATTTTGAAAACCCGCGTCATTGAGTTTTTTTGCGGCTATATATCCGGCTTCGTGAAAATCCAGACTTACCGTGTCAACTTTTGTACCGGGTATCAATGAATTGGCAATAACCAGAGGAATATTGAGTTTCAGAATTTCCGGCAAATGTATGTGAAGTGAAGTGCCGCCTACTATTATGCCGTCGTACTGCCGTTTTTCTTCTTCGGTACTTCTCAGAAAGCTTTCGCCGTTCTGCAATGTCGCGATGCCTCCCCGTTCATTCACGTATCTGTCAATTCCACGGAAAATGTTCCCAAATGACAGCGCGTTTGAGACAGGATGATTTTTCAAGCTGGAGAAAAAGATATACAAAATCCTGCGCGGCCTGGTTTTGCCTTTTTTAATATCAGGGACTTCGGGTTTGGAACGGACAAATATCCCTTTGCGCCCGCGCTTTTCAATGATTCTTTCGCTTTCAAGCTCCGCAAGCGCGGCGCGAACAGTGATTCTGCTGACATTGTTTAATGTGCAGAATATTCTTTCCGGCGGAATCCTGTCCCCTATTTTCAAACTCCCGGAAAGTATCTGAAAAATCAGAGTTTCTTTTACTTTTTCTTTTTTGTTCTGATGAGTTTTCATAAGCTGATTTTGTATTATTATGGTTATATAATATCATAAATATTACAAAAAGCAATAGATAAAGGACAAAATTATCAAGAAAGTTACAGTTTATGCTGCCAGAGCAATTGTTCAGCAAGAGAGGCTTTCTTCTGGAATAAAGCAACCTTTTATGCTAATAGTAACACAAACAATGGGGGATTATGGATATGAAAATTAAATACATTATATTTTCAGTGTGTTTTATCTGTCTGTTTACGTCGTTTGCTGTTTTCAGCGCGGATAAAAACTCTTCGGATACTAAATTTGATATACCCGTCATTGACGGGCATAATCATATTAACGGGCTTTTCAGGGGCCGCGGGCGAATGGAGGAACGTTATCAGGATGCCGTCTCGGAAACAATACGCAAGATGAACCAGGCAAACATAAAAACCATGATAGTAATGCCGCCGCCGTTTCCGGCCGGTCACAGAGGGATTTATGATGTTGACAAGCTTATACCGTATCTGAAGCTTTATCCGGGGCGTTTTAAGGTTTTCGGCGGCGGTGGGACCCTCAATCCCATGATAAACGAAGCCGTCAGGATTGGTAAAACCACTAATGAAATGAAAGCCCAATTTAAAAAAGCGGCGTTGAAATTAGTCGAAGAAGGTGTTTCAGGTTTCGGAGAAATGACGGCGGAACACTTCAGCCTCGGGCCAAATCATAATTATCAGGGCGCGCCCCCGGACCACCCTTTATTTCTTCTCCTTGCCGACATCGCAGCGGAAAACAATCTGCCCATAGATTTTCACATGGAAGCAATAACAAAGGAGAAGCCGCTCCCGGCGCACCTTAAATCGCCGCCTAACCCCAAGACACTGAAACCTAATATTAAAGCTTTTGAAACACTTATCGGGCACAATCCTAAAGCCGTGATTATATGGGCGCACGCCGGTTGGGACAACTCCGGAAACAGGAGCGTAAGGCTTATGGAAGAGCTCCTGAAAAAGTATCCTAACTTGTACATGAGCATAAAAGTCAGGGCCGTTGACAGCCTTCCCGTAAATTATCCTCTTGACAAAGAGGGAGACATTAAGGAAGAATGGCTTGAGCTTTTCCGCAAATTTCCCGACCGTTTTTTCATAGGCTGTGACCATTTTTATACAGCCCCGGGGGGCTTCCGCATCGGGCCAGACAGCATGCCGGAAACTATACAACTTTTCAACAGACTGCCTTCAGACCTTCAGAAGAAGTTCGGCATTGAAAATCCAAGCGCCATTTTCAAACTCACGAATCCTTAACCGCGGATATCATGGCGTAATAATTTTTCACCGGGACATATTCAGGTATGCTGTTGCCGGAACCGAGAGCGTAAGCGCCGCGTTCCGAACTTCTTTTCAGCATGGCTTTTGAACGTTCATATACTTGTTCAGGGGTGCTTCTGCATATGAAATCCAGGTCAATGCCGCCCATTACAGCGATTTTGCCGCAAAGTTCCTCATAAGCCTCCTCGACAGGCTTTATGTTGTCCTCGTAAGAATGCTTTCCGTCATATTTTATGACATTGACGATATCGTCCATAAGTTCCGCCAAGTTTCCACAGGAATGCAATATGACCGGTTTTCCGGCTTTATGAGCGGCTTCGGCAATTTTTATATGCCACGGGATAATGTATTCGCGCATCAGGGCCGGGCCCAGCATCGTCTGCGTCTTAAAGCCCCAGTCATCATTTGATATGAGGGCGCCCACGGTGTCAAAAGCGGAAACTATCTCATAATGTTTCAGAAGGCGGCTTCCGACGGCATCACAAATGTTCTTCATCAGTTCAGGTTCATCCAACTGCATGAAACAGAGATTATCAAACCCCACAAGCGAAATGACATTCTCAAGCACTCCGCCGGGTCCCGGCACAATCAGTTTCATGCCGTCGGGAATTTCAGGAGCTATTTTCTCAAGTTTGCTATAGTCGAATTTTTCAGCGTCAGGCCAGGGATATTCTTCAAAGCTTTTTTTGTCGCTTATCGTAGGATTTTCATTCAGTGAAACAGATTTGTCGTGCGCCCTTTCGTTTCTCTGGAAGACAAAACTGCAATGAAAAGTAGTATAGTCATAACCGAGTTTTTCAAAAGTCTTTATACGTGCCATATCGATTTTTTCAGGATCTTTTATCCCGGAAACTTCCTCATAAAGTTTCTGGTTCATAAAGAATTCAAAAAGTGTCGGCCTTTTCGGTTTTTCTCTGTTCAATATCAGAAGAATGTTCTCAAAATCAGGTTTTCTCATTTTTATGCTCTCCCATTTATATATCATTATTGATTATTATAATTTCAATTGTATTATAAATTTGTGCTTAAATCTTTAGCATTTATAATTATTTTTTATCAGAAACGATTATTTATGAAGAAATTTACAATTCCCGGACAGAAAAAAGTTGAGACTCCTTCAGCCATTGAGATGGAGAGGATGCGAATACTGCGCCCTTACGTAAGGCAGAGCGGGGACGATATGCGCAAACCCTGGTTCCTGAAAATGCGCAGACTGCTTGATTATCTGCTCGTATATATACCGGAAGGAAAAGGGGTTTTTACAGTCGGGGATGAGACTTTTGACGTCGGGAACGGGGATGTGATATGGATACCTCCGGATACACTGCACGAAATGAGAGGGATTTCTGCTGAAATGCGTTGTCTATATATACATTTTGACCTGATATACGAACCTGAAAGAAGTCATTGGGATGCCCTTATTCCGGGCGGAGCGACTGAAATGACGGGCTGTACGGAAAAAATACATCCTCCCGTTAAAGATCCTGTGATATCCAAATGGAAAGGCAAACTCAATATCCCAAATTCAGCTTTTCTCCTGCCTCTGATGAGGCGGATATACACTGAACACCGCCTTATGCCCCATATCGAAAACAAAGATATGCTTCTTTCGGGCATGATGCTGGAATTGATATACGGACTTTTGCATTCAGCGCGAAATTCGGGCGAAAAACCGGAACCGTATTCCCTGAAAATGCGGGATGCCGCCAGAATGCTTCTAGAGCAAAAAGAATGGAAAATCAATATCAGAACTTTGTCGGAACGTTTCGGTTTGAGCAAATCTCACTTCAGACGTCTTTTCAGGGAAACTCATGGACAGAGCCCTAGAGAAATGCATATCAGAGCACAGATAAGCAGGGCATGTGAGATGCTTTCTTATACAAATATGAACATTTCTGAAATATCGGCGAAACTGGCTTTCGAGACAGTGCACAGTTTTTCGCGGGCTTTCAAAAAACGGACTGGGCTTTCTCCTTTGAATTACAGGCATGGAAAAATCCAACCCGGGTAATTTAAAGCAGATAATTGCGTAATTTGATAATAAAAAACTTCATTTCTATCTATTTATTAACAAAGACTTAACAGAAAAAAAACAGAAAAATTCCATAAAAATTTGAAAGACCCCTATAGCGATGATAGTTTAATTACCGAGTCGCCTTATTAGAAAATGACTATAGAGTGACGGAGAATTGACTATGAATAAAAGCAGTTTTGCAAGATTTATTTATGCTGGTTCA
>MHBF01000112.1 GCA_001803225.1 Lentisphaerae bacterium GWF2_44_16
CATGACAACACAGGTTGCCGCCGCTCCTTTTTTAGGTTGCTCTGTCATTCCCGTACCTTTTTATTCTTACGGGTTATCAATGGAGAGTTCCGAATAAAAACAGCTCAGAATGAGCAGTTTCCAGGGAGCGATGAATATTACTGCCAGAAAACAGGTACAGAAATTGAGCAGAAAACCGATAAGCGCCAGGATTATCAGAATAAAAAATAATTTCAGCTTATTTTCTTTCATCATATTCACGGATTTCCGCATGGCCTCCACCGGGCCGCAATTCCGGTCAACTATCAGGAAAAACGCCTGTGACCACATCAGAAAAAGCACTATCCCCGGTATTATACAGAAGAGAAAACCGACAAAAGTCCCGATAAATATGAGAAAAGCGGAAATAAATAAATTAAATGCTCGCGCGTCAAGAATGAAAATTTCACTCAATTTGGGACAGCCGCCCCGGGCAAGCTTCAGAAAATAATAACAGAGACCGCCCATTATCCAGCAGGCCGCGAATATTTCCAGAAAAAAACAGAAGCGTTCCGCAACCTGAAGCAAGGCGGAAATCATGGAAAATATTTTTTCATTCGATTCAGCCCTGTGACTTAAAATGTAAAGCCCTATGATTTTGCAAAACATCATGGCAATATGAAAAAACAGAATTACCGCGACTCCGAGAAGCCATCCTGCAATTGACTTGAAAAAGTTTTTTCTCAGGATTTCCCAGGCGTCTCCCATTACCTTGAAAACATCAAGTTTTACAGAAGATTTTTCCATAAAATCAGCACTCCCTGTTTATAGTTTATCATTATATATACAATAGCATTTTCAGACAAAAATGCCATGTATCCCGGCAAAGGATAAAAATAATCAGTTAAACAACTAAATAATTTCCCCGAAAGACCGATAGTATAGAATAAGGATATTAATATCAACAGGAAAGCCGCCATGGTATCGATAAGCTCACAATACAGCACGATATACACAAGTTCGTTACTGTCAAGCACAAGCGGCTCGTCAAGTTACGCAAAAAAAGCTTTCATGACAGAAACTCCGTCCGTCATAAACGAAATAGGTTCCACAAATGTTTTCGGTGCCGTTGATAATTTTTTCAATCTGGGAAAGTCCGGGCGTCTTAATTCCTACTTCAATCTTTCAGGACAGGACAAGGAAGATTTCCTTAAAATAGTCTCATCTCTCCTGCAACAGGGTTATATGGGCTATGAAATGCTGGAAATCGATGGACAAGTCGAAAAACACAGCATAGAATCACAAATGACCGATAAACGTGCTTCCGAAGCAAAGATTTACGACGAAAACGCCGACTCTTATATGATATAATTCACTCCCCTATTGCCTCTTCTGAAATTATTCCAGTTTCTTTTCAAACAGTATTGACTTCAACTTCCTTTTATGTTATCATATATTCATATAGTGAAAATAATATTCACAATATGAATGGAGTTAAGAATGATAAAAGTATTGAGAAAAGCTTTCGGCATACTGGAAAACGTCGCTGAAAAAAAAGGGGAAGCCGTTTTTCTGGGAAATTTGGCAAAAAAGCTTAATCTGGCACAACCTACCTGTTCAAGAATTGTAAAGGAACTTGTCTCTATGGGATATCTTGAACAGACTCCCCTGTCAAAAGGTTTCATCCCCGGCCCTATGGCATATTCGCTTGCGCACGGCTCCTCATACAGAAAGGATATAATAGACATCGCCGGGCCGCTGATACATAAATGCGCGGAGGAAATAAAAGAATCCGTCCTTATCGCTGTCCTGAATAACGGCAGGCGCTATGTGCCGTATCATCATAACGGAAATCCTGAACTCCAGATAATAATCGACAAACCTTATTATGAAGACATCTATACGACAGCTACCGGAAGAATGCTTCTGGCATATTCGGCAGAAACAGAGATTAAGGAATATATTGAAAAAAACGGACTTCCCGGGGAACGTTGGGAAAAAATAAATTCGGAAGACGAACTTCTGAAAGAACTCTGTAAGATAAAGCAGAATGCTTTTGTTTCAGATGAAGGTAAGCAATTGATTATTTTCGCTTATCCGATTTTCCAGAGGAATACAATGCTTGCCGCGCTCGGATGCTCCGTGCCAAAGAATAATTTCATGAAAAAAAACAAAGAATATATACTGCAGGCTACACGTCAGACAGCAGAAAGAATAAGTAAAATTTTAACAGAAAGATAAAACTATGAATCATGTCAAAAGTTTGTTGCCGAAAGCCAAGAAATGGAAAATGGTCTGGAATGATGAATTTGATGGAAATACGCTGGACCGGACTAAGTGGAATTTCAGAACGCATCTCATGCAGCAGAAACATTCCCCGCCATTCGCTGATGAAGGCGGTGTAACGCTCGACGGACACAGCAATCTATTGCTTGAGCTTTATGAAAAAGATGGACATTTCTATTCTCCTCATTTACAAACCGGTGAAAATTACATGGACCGTCCCGGAAAAGCATACGGTAAATTCACATGGCCGATTGGTGAATTCAGCAAACCCGGCTTCATGCATAAATACGGATACTATGAAATACGCTGTAAACTTCCTGAACAGTCCGGCTGGTGGGCGGCTTTCTGGTTGCAGTCCCCGATTATTGGTTCAACTCCCGACCCGACCCGTTCAGGCGTTGAAGTCGATATCATGGAAAATTTTACCAGAGATGGAATTGTTTCCCACAATAATCATTGGAACGGTTATGGCGCGAACCATCAGCATGCCGGTTCAGGTAATCGCAAATTGAAAGATACGGCGGACGGCTTTCATGTCTTCGGACTGGACTGGAGTAATAACGGATACACCTATTATATTGACGGCGAAAAATCGTGGCACATTGACAGTCCGGTTTCGGATTGTGAACAATTCATTCTGGTTTCTACCGAATGCAATGGCTATCGTAACGGAAATACACCTGCGGAAGAATTAAGAAAAGCAAATCTTCCTGATTATTTCATTATAGATTATGTTCGCGTTTTTGATGAATTAAAATAAACAGACAGGTATGAAAAATATATGAATTTCAAAGGCAAAACAGTACTGGTTACAGGTTCCTCCAGGCATACAGGACTTGGAATAGCAAGAATATTTCTCAATGCCGGAGCGACTGTCGGAATAAATTCAGGAAACCCGGAAAACGTTTCAAAAGCAATCCGGGATTTAAAGGAAGAGGGTTTTAACAATACATTTCCGGCCATTGGTGACATTTCAAAAGAGAACGATGTCCGCGCAATAATAAAAAAAACAATTGACCTCACAGGGAGACTGGATGTCTTGATAAATAACGCCTGCCATCTCGGCGTCGGCTTTGATATCATGTCCACTACGGCTGAATTCTGGGACGAAGTAATGGGAGTAAACGCGCGTGGCGTTTTTCTGTGCTCAAAATATGCAGCTCTTGAAATGATGAAATCAGGCCCCGGCGCAATAGTCAATATAAGTTCCACATGCGCGACAAGGGCGTTGAGAAAGCGCGCCGCATACTGTGCCAGCAAAGGGGCAGTTGATTCATTTACAAAAGCAATGGCAATTGAAGTCGCGGCACATGGGATAAGGGTCAACGCAATAGCGCTTGGCTACATGCGTACATCAAGATGGGAAACGCTTTCTGAAAACGCCGTCGAAAGAAGAAGGCTTAATGTTCCCCTCGGAAAAGAATCGGACTACGATGACGTGGGAGAGCTTGCCATGTTCTTGTCCTCTGAAAAGTCCCGTAATATTACCGGAGAAATTTTCACTCTTGACGGAGGAGTAGCGGCACAACAATATCCAATAGACTGTGAGGTTTGACATGAAATTCAGATGGCTTACGCAGGGAAGTTTTCTTTTTGAATCCAATAATAAACGATTGCTGGTTGATCCTTACATGAGTGACTTTCTGGAGACAAAGGGAGTAAAACGCATGGTGAAGTTTCCGTTGTCAATAGAAGAGCTCAAGCCGGATGCTTTGCTCTGTACGCATGACCATTTGGACCACCTTGACCCTGAAACAGTGGTGAAAATTTCGGGAAAATATCCCGACTGTGTTTTAGCCGGACCGGAACGCGTTTTCAATCATTTCACGCAACTGGAGATTTCAGAAAAACGCAGAGTACTGCTCCAAATTGATCAGACTAAAACTCTTGCCGGATTTGATGTCCTGCCGGTTTTTGCGAAGCATTCCGATCCCTCCGCCGTCGGTATCATAATCTCCGCGGATAACAAAAAAGTTTATTTATCCGGTGATACTGAATTTGATGAAAAAATCACATCCAATCAGCTTCTCAAAAAGATGGATTTAGTATTAATCTGTATCAATGGAAAACTTGGCAATATGACACTGGAACAAGCCTTTGAAACAGTAAAAAAACTCCGCCCTGTTTCCGCGCTCCCCATGCATTACGGACTCTTCTCCGAAAACACCGCCGATCCTCTGCCGTTCATTAAAAAATGCATTGCAGAAGAGATAAAATCTTTTGAGATGAAATACGATAAATTTTATAATATATGAAAGATTGAAAAATGAAAATTACAGGACTGAAAACATTTATCTGCAACGCATATCGTACAAACTGGGTTTTTGTAAAAGTTCTCACGGATGAGGGCATACATGGAGTAGGTGAAGCAACCCTTGAATACAAGGAACACACCGTGGCGCAGGCCATCATGGAACTGGAGCGTTATCTCATAGGCAAGGACCCGCATAATATCGAGAAATTCTGGCACGACTGTTACAGGGACGCGTACTGGCGCGGAGGGCCTGTGCTTATGAGCGCCCTTTCAGGCGTGGAAATGGCGCTGTGGGACATAAAGGGAAAAGCTCTCAACGTTCCTGTTTATCAATTACTAGGCGGGAAATTCCGCGATGAAATTCCTTGTTATGCCAACGGCTGGTTCGCGCCAGCTAAAACCCCGGAGGAGTTTGCCGAAAAAGCGAAAGTAGCGGCAAAGGCAGGCTTCAAGGCACTCAAGTGGGACCCATTCGGCTCCGCATGGATGAACATATCGCGACGGGATTTGAAACAGGCTCTGAACTGTATCCGCGCTGTATCGGAAGCAGTGGGCAATGATGTTGACCTGCTCATAGAAGGCCATGGCAGGTTTAATATTCCTACAGCCGTCAAAATAGGACTCGCGCTTGAAGAGTTTGACGTCATGTGGTTCGAAGAACCCATACCGCCGGACAACAAAGAGGGGCTTGCCGAAGTCAAAAAGCGCGTCAATGTCCCCATCGCCGCGGGAGAACGCCTTTACAGCAGATATGACTACCGTGAATTTTTCAGGCTCGGCTGTGCTGATTTCATACAACCCGACGTATCTCACGCAGGAGGAATTATGGAACTGAAAAAAATCGCCGCAATGGCGGAAGCTCATCATATTCCATTCTGCCCGCACAACCCCAGCGGCCCGGTGGCAAATGCCGCCACTTTGCAACTTGCCGCATGTGTCCCCAATTTTGCTTTTCTCGAAACCATGAGCTCAGATGTGCCGTGGAGAAAAGAAATTTCAGACGAAAATGTTATCTTCGAAAATGGTTCAATGAAGATACAGGACAAGCCTGGACTGGGAATTGACATAAATGAAAAGGAAATAGAAAAACATCCATACATAGAATGCAATCTGCGGCATTATACCGGGGCCCTCACTGATATCAGACCGCAATCGCAGGAAACATATCTGAAAGGAAAATAAAGATGAAAAAAGAAAATTTTATGTTCGGTGTATCGTATTGTCCGTACGCAAAATCAGGGGACGCCCCGATGGAATTATGGGACGGGGATTTCAAGACGATGAAGAAGCTCAATTTCAATACCGTCAGATGCTTTGTGGCATGGGACAGAATTGAAATCAAAGAAGGCAAATACGATTATACAAAGCTGGATTATATTTTTGAGCTGGCGGAAAAACATGATATGCAGATGATACTCAATGTCGGCGGGGTATTTGACGGTTTCGGCGGCATATACCCTCCACAGTGGCTCCTGAGAAATTATAAATGCCAGAACGTAATTGCCAATCCGAAACTTCCGGAAACTCATTTCGGCACACGGATGAAAATCTGTCTCGATGATCCTGTTTACAGAGCGAAAGCCGATGAATTCACCATCAGGACTGTCAAAAGATTTTCAAAGAGCGATAAGCTTATCGGATGGAACGCGTGGAATGAAAATTACCTGAAAGAACCGTGTTACTGCAAGTATTCGCTCGCGGCCTTCAGGGAATGGCTGAAAAAGAAATACAAAAACAATCTGGACGAACTGAATGAAATATGGGGAACAGAATTTCCGATAAATTTTCAGAATTGGGAAGACGTGCAACCGGGCATGGGCGCGGGCTTCACGGCGGGAGGACATGTGGCCAGACTGGACTGGCTCCGTTTCAATGAAGACAAACTTGCCGCAATTGACGAGAATGTTGTTTCCCTGATAAAAAAACATGATACGCAGAAAAGACCTGCCACTTCAAATATTGTCGTGAGCGCGGCAATGGACGCTTACAGGCATGGATGCGTCGACATCTGGAAAATAAACTCCAAAGTCGACATTGGAGGCTATTCTTTTTATACATGCTATTATGAACCCTATGAAAGCGCCTCGAATATTTCAAGAATAAGAAGCACATCAAAGGCGGAAGGAAAAGCCGTCTGGGTGTTGGAAACGGAGGCCGGACAGGTCTTTCATTCTGAAATTTACAAGCGATGGGGATGGGACGAAATACCCAAACGTGAACTTTCACACTGGCAGTCCGTGGCACATGGGGCCAAGATGATACTGTTATGGAAATACGGCAGAAGAGTTACGGACACTCAGACGGATGGCTTTAATCTCATGGGATGGGATGGTTCCGTTACCGAAAGGGCTCTGGCAAATGCTGAAATTTCAAGAGTCCTTCAGGAAAACGCGGCTTTTATAAATGACAAATACTACAAGGCCGATGCAGCAATACTGGTATCTTCTGAATCCATGAGCTATCATCACGTCAACGGCACAACAGAGGAATGGCAACACGCATGGACTGGAGCATATAAACTTCTTTGGGATATGCATGTTCAATGCAATTATATAACAGAAGAAAACATATTAAACGGGGAACTTTCAAACTACAAAGTTCTCATCATGCCCTGCGTTCTGAATTTCAATGAAAAAGCGGCAAAGAAACTGGAGGAATTTGTCAAAAACGGCGGCATTGTAATTGCCGACATGAAGCTTGCGGTAGTTGATGAAAACAGTAGAATAAATCAGCGCGCCCCAGGTTTCGGACTTGAAAAAGTTTTCGGTGGTTCCATCAATGATTACCTCTGCATCAGCACAGAAGAAAAGATGTTCCCGGCAAAGGCATCAAAATACCCTGCCGTGAAGTTATGGAATGATGACATGCGCGCGGAAATAACTCCCGCAAAAGGAGCGGAAATACTATACACTTACAAGTCGGGAAAAGCGGCTGTCGTCAGAAACAAATACGGCAAAGGAACGGCCCTCTGGTTTGCAGGAAATATTTTCAAAAATTACAAAAAATTCAATGAGAAAAGCATAGTTCCTGTAATAAGTGATTTACTGGAAAACGCAGAGGCTTGCAGCAAATATGAAATTCTTGAAGCAGTCGAAAATATAGAGATCAGCGATCTGAGAAACAGCAAAGGAGATAAGCTTATATTCCTGCTTAATTTCAACAGCAGAAAAGTAAAGTTTAAACTAAAATTCAGAGAAAAAATAAAATCAAAAGAACTTACGGATATAATAAGTGGAAAGAAAATAAAAGTATCAGCAAACAGTTGTGATATCACATTGAAAGCCTGTGAAACATTGGCCCTGAAAGAATAAAAAACTCAGCGGCGGGACATTTCCCGCCTTACGTCTCTTTCGTCCTGGGAACGTCGCATGGCTTCACGTTTGTCGCCATGCGTTTTGCCTTTGGCAACACCGATTTCAAGCTTGACCTTTCCATTTTTAAGATAGAATTTCAAAGGAATGATGGTGTTGCCTTTTTCCCGGAGTTGAATGGCAAGCTTCCGGATTTCAGCCTTATGAAGAAGCAGGCGGCGCGGTCTCAGCGTCTCATGATTGAATCTGTTGCCGCAGGTATAGGGAGAAATGTGACAGTTCAGAAGAGTTGCCTGTCCGTTCTCTATTTTTACAAAAGAATCGACAAGGGCTATTGAATTCTGGCGACAGCTTTTGACTTCAGTTCCTTTTAATTCAATGCCGGCTTCAAAGGTTTCGAGGATTGCGTAATCATGGAAAGCCTTCTTATTTTTTATCAGGACATTGTCACTTTTTTTATCTTTTTCCGCCATAAGAAAAATTCCGGCATTATAAGCACGATTATTGTGGTTCTTCCGCCTCACCGCTCAGAAAACGCTTAGCCCTTTTCTGGAAGGCCTCTTTTTCCGGGTGATTTTTAATATTGATGATTTCAGCATAACCGCCGAAAAGCCCTTTCTGCTGTTTGCTGAGATGAGTGGGGACTTCGACAAAAATTTTAACGTGCTGATCGCCGCGAACACCGCCCCTCAAAGAGGGTATGCCTTTACCTTTCAGCCGGAGCACCGTCCCGTTCTGTGTGCCTTCAGGTATCCTCATTTTGGTAACGCCGGTAACGGTCGGAACATCAATTACTCCTCCAAGCGCGGCTATGGTAAACTCAATGGGGACTTCACAAATGACATCATTGTTTTCGCGCTGAAAAACATCATGCGCTTTGACATGGATGACAACGTAAAGGTCTCCTGACTGTCCGCCTCTATACCCGCATTCGCCTTCTCCGGCGACACGCAGTCTGGAGCCGGTGTCAACACCGGGAGGAATATGTATCTGAAGATTTTTCTCGACTCTTACACGGCCCTCGCCATTGCATTTTTTACACGGGTTCTTGATAATCTGCCCTGTGCCCTGGCACGATGAGCATGTTTGTCTTATGCTGAAAAATCCCTGAGAAAGCGATATCTGACCGCTACCGCCGCAACGCGGGCATTTAATCTTTGATGTCCCTGGCTCACAGCCATTTCCGGCACATGCCGAACAGGTATCAAGTCTTGGTATTATAATTTTCTTATCGGCGCCATAAACGGCATCCTCAAATTCAAT
The DNA here is from genome assembly GCA_001803225.1 of Lentisphaerae bacterium GWF2_44_16. GTDB lineage: Bacteria > Verrucomicrobiota > Lentisphaeria > Victivallales > GWF2-45-14 > GWF2-44-16. The sequence continues at coordinate 9,073 of MHBF01000112.1, forward strand.
TTCCAGATCATATCTCAAATCCGCCCCGTCCCTGGTGGAATTCGCGGAACGCCTGCCGCCACCAAAAAGCTCTTCAAAAATACTGCTGCCGCCACCGCCGCCAAAAACCTGGCTGAATATATCAAACGGGTCATGAAAACCGCCAGCCGAAGCCCCTCTGCCGCCTCTCGTAAAGGCGTCATGACCGAACTGGTCATACATTGAGCGTTTTTTTGGGTCGCTCAAGACTTCATAAGCCTGAGATATTTCTTTGAATTTTTCTTCAGCTTCTTTGTTGCCCGGATTTTTATCGGGATGATATTTTATTGCAAGCTTTCGATAAGCCTTCTTTATTTCTTCCTGAGATGTTCCTTTCGTCACACCCAGAAGCTCATAGTAGTCAGTAGCCATGATTATGAATTATCCTTTATTATCAAGAGTTGCCGGAAGTTTTTGCGCCGTTTTCCGTCCGTGACGGCGCAGGCCCGGCGCTGACAACAACAGTCGCCGGTTTCAGAAGGCGGTCTTTCATTTTAAAACCGGCCCCCCACTGCTTTATAATTTTTCCTTCCACATGTTCGTCGGAATGTTCTTTCTGAATAGCCTCATGAATATTCGGATCGAAGTCAGAACCGACACAATTTGTCAGCTGTTCGATACCCAGTTCTTCGACAGCCTTCCTGAATTCAGCAAGTATCATCTTCAGTCCGTCTCTCATGGCCTCGAGATTTTTAGTTTTCTCCCCCGCGTCAAGGGCCATCATATAATGTTCATATATCATCAGGAACGGCATGACAGTATCAATCTGAGCAGAGGAGCGCGCAACCGCAAGCTCTTTTGCGCCCCGTTTTCTATAATTTTCAAATTCCGCGTAAAGCCTGAGATACTTGTCCCTGCTCTCCGCGAGTTCTTTTTCGAGCTCATGGATTTTTCCCGAGGCTTTATCAATACTTTCCTTTACGTCAACAGTGCTATCCACCGACGAGTTGGCGCCATCATTTCCGCAATGAGCGTCATTGTTTCCGGCAGAAGGTGCTTCGTGTTCTGTATATTCTTCGTGTTTATGTTTTTTCTTCATTCCGGTAAATTCTCCTATTCATACTACAATAGACAAAACTTCTATTTTACACATAAAACATGAAAATTCAATAGCCGGAACGGGGCAAGTTCAAAATAATCGGGACAATAAAAAATATACCGGATTTTCTATCTGAAACTAATCCGCTTTTGTATTTTAGCGGCCTCTTCTCGAAAGATGTACCTGAAGAAGCGCTATTTCAGATGGTGTTACGCCGTCAATCCTGGCGGCCTGTGCCAGTGTTGAGGGAGCGACTTTAGTCAGTTTCGCCCGTGACTCATTGGAAAGACCTGAAATCCCTTCGTAGGAATAGCTTGCCGGTATGCGCCATTCTTCCAGTTTCACGAGTTTTGCTATGGACAATTGTTCTCTCTTAAGATATCCCTCATAATGCGCATTGATCACAAGCTGGTTCATTATTCTGCGGTCTCTGAGCTCATCCATGTTGAGATTCAGTATTCCGGGAGGGAAAGGAATCTGTGATTTTCCACTGAAGACGCCTTTAAATTTTTTCAGCAGTACCGAAATAGCGACTCCTTCGTATTTAGTCTTTTTAGAAAGTTCTTCAGCATTTTCACAAAGCTTCTTGTATTCTTTAAATTTCTCATATTTCGGATATGACAACAGCCCGTTTTTGTAGGCTGTTTCACACAAACGCATGTCGGCATTGTCCTGTCTCAGAAACAATCTGTATTCGGCGCGGCTTGTAAAAAGGCGGTAAGGTTCGATTATTTCTTTTGTAACAAGATCATCTATCATCACGCCGATATAAGCGGCGTCTCTTCCGAGTTCCATCGCGTCAAGTCCTTTTGACAAACGCGCCGCATTAAGCCCGGCCACAAGCCCCTGCCCTGCCGCTTCCTCATAACCGCTGGTACCGTTTATCTGCCCGGCGAGAAAAATATTTCTCCATCTCTTTAAAGAAAGACTTCTTTCTATCTGATCCGGAAAAACAAAATCGTATTCAATAGCATAGGCGTAACGCGAAATAACCGCATTTTCGAGCCCTGGCACGGTATGGAGCATTTTTATCTGCACTTCGGGGGGAAGGCTTGTAGAAATGCCGTTGATATAATATTCCTCCGTAAATTCTCCTTCGGGCTCAAGGTACAGAAGATGTTTTTCATGGTGGGGAAAACGTATCACCTTATCCTCAAATGATGGACAGTAACGTGTCCCTATGCCTTTTATTGTTCCCTGATAAAGCGGTGCTTTATCGATATTGTCCCTCACAACCTGTGCCGTCGCATCTGTAGTATATACCATATAACACGGCATATCCTTGCGCGCGGCTTGCGGCATTGCCCTTTCTTCAGGAAAAAAGCTGAAATACTCATCAAAAACTTCACCGTCCTGAAAAGCCATTTTGGTGAAATCTATTGTTTTAGCCAGTACTCTCGGCGGAGTACCTGTTTTAAGCCTGCCGATTTTCAGGCCTAGCTGTTTTTCCAGCGCTTCTGCAAGCATTACCGATGGCGGGTCACCAGCGCGGCCTCCGGGAAAATTGGTCAGGCCGTAGTGCAGTTTTCCACCCAAAAAAGTACCGGAAGCCAGTACTATGCTTTTTGAATAAAACTTGTCCCCGAAGTTTGTAATGATGCCTTTGATTTCGTTATTTTCGACAATGAAAGTCTCGACCATAGCCTGCTTGACTTCAAGGTTTTCATGCAGTTCAAGTTCCCGTTTCATCGCGCGCTGATAACAGACTTTATCGCATTGCGCTCGGGGCGACCATACAGCCGGGCCTTTGGCGCTGTTAAGCATACGAAACTGAATGGAAGACGCGTCAGTAACTTTTCCCATCGCGCCGCCGAGAGCGTCAATTTCACGAACGACATGCCCTTTAGCGATTCCCCCGATAGCCGGGTTACAACTCATCTGAGCTATGTGGTCCATGTTTATAGTGATTATGAGGGTTTTGGCGCCGACGCGGGCCGCGGCAAGCGCGGCTTCACAACCGGCATGTCCTCCGCCTGCAATAATCACATCATATATATTTGAATAAGGGTTCATTTTTCATCTTTTTAAAAATTGGAACCCTCAATATAAGCCGGGAATAAATAAAATCTACTTTCTGAGCATTTTTAAAATCAACGGCCGCTCCGGACTGATGCCGCTCTCTTCTTTCAGAATAAACTCCTTGAGCTTCCAGGATTCCGTAAAATTCAGTTCTGTTTTTATTTTTTCACGGGAATAATTGATTGCCACAACAAGTCTCTCTGTATCGGAAACAGGATGTTCAGTTATTCCAATAAATGGATTATCGTTGAAAACGCTTCTGTTTTTTCTGATAAGAGGTTTTGCTATGTGATTATATATTTTCCAGAAAGGCTGCGCGTCCTGAGCATGGAAAGCTCCCGCCAGCTTAGACAAGTAAGTTTCAATCGGAACAGATAAGAAAAATATCTTTCCTTTTCCGTACTCATTGCATGTCAGAACCGGATTGCCGTCAGCTTCCGAAGCCAGTACCGACGCCGTCGTCGCTCTCATGTTGAGTTTTATGTCTGACGCGCACTCAAAAGAGATATTCCAGCAGTCCGCTAACATTAAAAAAAGCACAGGGGCTTTCCTTCTTTCCCTGCTTATGACTTCAAGACCGAAACACTCATTGAACGGAGCCAATATGCAATCATCATGCGTCAATAAGAGTGTAGCGCCCCCATGGACACGTTCAAGAAGTTCAAGCCAGTAAGCTCTGCTTGTCGGCGCGCCACCGCAGACACTCGGCATTATGTAAAGCTCCGCTTCTTTCAATTGCTGTCCAGCATACTGGAACTCCATATCAAAGCCGGCCTGTTTTGCCAGAATAAAGGAACTGAAAGCCGCGCCCCAATTGTCCTGTCCCTGAGTCAAAACGCATACGGCATCAGTCATACGCGGAGGCAATGATTCAAACGGCAATTTATCAATAAAGGAATTAAACTTTTTGAAGACTTCAAGGACAGGCTTACTCGTCCTGTCCTTTCTGAAGAGCCCCAGTTCCCGCTCAACGGAATTCCAGTCATAAGGAGCCTTCTCAAGATGGTCCTGATCATACGCACACCACCAGAGAAGTGAACGGCAGTCATGCGCCCACGAAGAATACAGAACAGTGTTCATATATTCGGCTGCGACTTTCTCGCTGCATATCATATTTCCGAGCGTCCCGATTTCCTCGACAATACACGGCTTGCCGCCTATATCGGCATACATGCTGGCTTCCGCTACGGCATGCAGACAATTCCTGACAGTGTTTACCGGGTCCCGATCGCAATGCGGGGTAAAGCGCGGATACGGATGCACAGTCAGGATATCCGTAATTTCTCCCTGATCCTGAATGCTCCATATTGCATTTGGTGCAGGTTTCAAGCCATGCATACCCGATATTACGGGATGCGAAATATCCTCTGATTTTACGGCATTTGTAATAGAGGCGCTCCAGGCCCAGGCTTCTTCCTTTGTCGCCGTCCCCATGCAGTTGCACTCGTTTCCCAAATCCCATGCAAGTATCGCCGGATGATTTTTCAATTGCTTAACAAAGTATTTCGCAAAACGCACCTGCCAGATAACAGCAAGAGGATCATTGAGGACATTGCGCCCCTCAAGCGCGGGCGGAACAAAAAGCCGCCCGCTCATCCAGCCTGTTATCAGACCGACTGCGAGCTTCATTCCATTCTCATGTACCATATCGGCAAAGGTGCGAAAACGTTCCATCATTTCTTCGGAAACCCCATTCCGTCCGGCATCAGTCTGCGGCAAGGCACCCTCTCCGAAACGGTATTCATGAGGAGCGCCGCTGCATCCATACAAAAGTTTTATCGGCTGAAAATCAGACCAGAGAGGAAACGCCCTTATGACTTTCATTCCGCTTGAAGCGATTTGTTCCAAATCCTTTTTTACTATGTCCGGTTTCCAGTCAGACCACATGGCAGTACCCGCATGTGAGGCCCAGTAATTGCAACCGGTAGTGAAAACACCCTCTTCGCACAACAATACTTTTTCTTCCATAAAATATTTTTCTTTTTTATTTTCAAGTAAACGTTATTTCCAGAAAAGAAATATAGATTTCCATATACCCCCCAAGCCGTTGCCATTGGCACATATGGCAAACGTATTATCTTCTCCATATCTAAGTTCATCAGTTATTTCAAATTCGAAAGGGGTTTTCCAATCATCCGATTTCACAAAGTCCCTTTTATAAACTTCTCTGCCGTTGATATAAAAGCTTCCACTCACATCCAAAGCCCCTACAAAAAGAAATATCCTTTTCCCTTTTAAGTCCGCGTTTATCCTGACGTTTTCCTTGTACCATGCCAGACCGGCATAATCATATCCCTGATTCTTCCATACGTTTCCGATGTAAAAATTTTTCCATTTATGTATCTGAATTCATCTCAAACCACTTCTCTTTAATTCCACGGTTCTCAGGGTCCAGTCGGAAAAACCATTGCAGGGGCAACTTAATTATATTTTTTCCTTTTTTTCAAACTTGCTCTCTCTTCAAAATTTTTTTTATGTTTTTCGATTTCTTCAAGAACATATTTTTCTGTTATGAAATCAGGATTTAGAGAATGCATCTCTTTAACTTTTTTAATCATCTGATCTATTATCATTAAGGCCTTTTCAGGAGTTTTCGCATCCATTTCCTTCAACATATTTAGAAAGAGTTTCAAATAATCCAACTCCATGGATATCATCTGGACACGCTTGTAATAAACAGAGTTCCGTGGAACTTTGCCAACTGCCTTATTGATATAGGAAGACATTACTTTGATTGCTTTTTCGGAAAAAAGATTAATTACGACACTGTCAAGGTCCGTTGCGACCGGATGGCATGGAGATTTTTCCAAAAGGTATTGAAAAAATTCCATGTAGTTTTTCATATCAAGAGCGGCGAGGCCGAAAAATTTCAGGTAGAAATCGTCAAGTACTTTTTCCATATCGGCATGAGGATGCCAAGCAAACTTCGCTTTAATGTAATAATTGGGAATAGTACTTGCCCATGAGCGATGGGCTTCGGTGTTGAAACCCAAAGGCCTTCTACATTCTTTCGCAAGCATTTTCAAGTCTTTCAAAATCCTGCGGTAGTTGTATGCTGGAAGCCCCTTCCAGTAAACTATCGGGTCATAATCACGATAAGAAATAGGATTTCCGAATGCCGCCCACTCTTTGAAAATATCGTATATCTCCCGGTTTAACGGACAATCGGGATTATTCAGGGGATGGAACTTGCATGAGGCCATTGTCGTCATGGAAAATACCAGGTGTGGATCGGGTTTCACTTTTACAGGGGCCCTCTCAATATTGTCATATATAATATTAGTGCAAAGATATTTATCGGGATAATCATCCTTTATCATATTACGGATTCTATTCATGAATGCCATCTGTAAATCCGCGCCTTCCCAACAGCCGTATGCGTATGTTTTACCGTTGACTCTTCTATTGCCAATATAATATTTTCTACATTCCTCGCATTCACATGAACGCGGATTGTCATTAGTACTCAGAGACGCACCTTTCAGATTGGGCTGTACCCTGAATATCTCCTTTATATAATCAGCAGTAATTTTCTGCACATCTTTATTGCTCGTGCAAATCTGTCCTTCCCCTTCCGTGCAGGGAATGCGTTTATTATCTATGAGCGCGAAATATTCAGGATGTTCCTTAAAATATTCTTTTTCGGGAAACATTCTGAAAAAGCTGTGATGACTCATGTAATCTATTTCTTTCCTGAGCTTGTTGGCGTCACACCATTCATCAAAACGTTTCATGTCGCTTTCAGTGTTATACCCTTTACACCACAAGCCCCAGGCGTACCAGATATACCGGGTGTCAAAAAACGGACTTGCGAGTTCCCTGAGAGACTTTACATAAATCGGCAAGCCCAGTTCGGAAATGCAGCACCCGATATCCCCCGGCATAAACCAGCGCATTCCCAGACCGTCGAGAAAAGAATATACGCCGTTAAGCAGTCCTCTTTCCGTTTTTCCGGCGATTATTATGCGTTCAGCGTTTATGTCCAGCAGATATGTATCGTCATTGAATTTAGCTATGTCAATCCGCTCCTGGAGTTTCAGTTTTCTATTGCTTATTACAATTAGAGGAATTTCAGACTCTTCCAGATTAGTTTCCTTCAAATCAGTCTTCAGGATTTTCGAAAGATTATCCTTTAAAACCTTCGCCTGAGTAATGTATTTTGAGGAAGAAAATATGATACTGTCGGCACCCAGTTGAAAATTGCCATCAAGTTTCTTATTATCCGCAACTAAGGGCTGACTGAAACTCTCGTCCTTTTTTATTTCCTTGAATTCTTTCCATTCATTTATGATATCTGAAATCTTTTTCTGCATCTCATTCACATACCCGGCAGATCGATATATTTTTACCGAACGGATATACATGTGGGTGCTTTCCTCTGGGTCAGCCGCCTTGTTTTTCATTGAAAATAACTGTATCCACGTAACAGGAGCATTAACGTCATATTTTTGTTTTTCAGGATTTTTAAGTTCGGAAAACGGAATTTTCCATGTTATCCACTGTTTTACCGCCGGATATAAATAGATTTTAGCAAATGAAATTTTAGCTTGCTTCAGAGAAAAAGCAAGATATTCGGGAGGTGTAGGCGAGTCAATATAAACTTCAAGTTCGATAAAAGTATTCGTTGTACTACGAACCTTGAAGTCAAGATGAGGAGCAATCAGATAAACCTGTTTTTCTGAGCCTTTCACATAAATAGCGGAAGAACAACCAGGAGTACTACCTGAAAATCCGGCATTCTGCCAGCTTTGTGCCTGTGCAACCCATCCCTTGTTGCCGTCTTTTTTGAAATCACTGGAATAATAAACAGTTTCTGCCGCGAAGATATTCATTGCTAGCAGACTGAAAAACAAAAAGAACACTGCTTTCATATATATTTTCTCTCCTTTATTTTTATTTAGCATGGCATTGCTTCAATAGCATTATACAGTCTCACGCCTCTATGCTGTTTCAGTTTGTTGGTACATACCGTATCCCCTTTGAATGTTCCCTCGCCTTGCTTAAAGCAGGCAGAAAAATGCTGGCAAGTATAGCGATAACAGCTATTACAATCAGAAGTTCAAGTAAAGTAAAAACAGCATACCGCGCCTTTTCATTTGTTCTACTTCTCATAAGCACCTATTTTTGAGAAGTTAAAGTTTTTACGGAGTCCCGTTCTATTATATAATTATCCAAAATAATCTTAACGGGATTGTCGAATTCCCCGTTTAACTGCTTCTCAATGAGAGTTATCGCGTTCTTGGCAATACTATCAAAGTTCTGTGAGACCGTTGTGTTTGCGGGCCATAAATATTCAGATACCCCCGCAGTCTCAAATGAAATCAACGAGAGTTCGTCGGGGATTTTCACTCCGATACGGTTTAGTTCGTGCATCACACGTAAAATCACACCTTCGCCACATGCAATAATGCCTGTTATCCCGGCATTAAGGACTTTTTCAACAGTTTCTTTAGCGCTGTCATACAGGCAAATACCCAGAAGCCTTTCATCAAAATCAATTTTCGCCTCCGAAATGGCTTCCATATAACCGGCATTTCTCTCAAGATTGCCCCATACTTCAAGCGCATTGTTAAGCATGGCTATACGCTTATGCCCGTGGTCAAAAAGATACTTAAACGCTATTTTTATTCCCTGCCTGTGATCCGAACAGACACTGGAAAAACCTTCCGAAATGTTATTCAGAAGAATGACACTTGTATTTTTCAGCTTCCTGAGCTTCTGGATACTTTCCTCGCTATATAGTATTCCCAGGGAGATATTTATGAAGTTTTCTTCAAGCTTATCCAGATTCCGCATGGAAACAATCTCCATGCCCAGAGACGTACTGCTCAATTGTGAGCTGATAGAAGCAAGCATCATCGCCAGATAAGGATCTTTGTGGAGATTGCCGGTATCCTCCACGATTACCCCGATATTGCGCTTGACGGCATTTCCCTTGGGCGCATATCCGATCTTACGGGCGGCGGCTATGACCTTTTTCCGGATTTCCTCTTTTACATACGGATGCTTGTTAAAAACCCTTGAAACCGTGGTCAGGGATACTCCCGCATTCCTGGCTATTTTAGTAATGTTAACTCTGTCTTCTGATTTTTTCATATTGCACTAATGAAAAGTTTTTCATGTTTATTTTAACATATTTTAAACTAAGTAGAGAGTAAAATCAAGATGCAAAAGAATAAAATATGAAAAATTTTTCATATTTTTACTTACTTCAGTAGAAAGGCAATATTCAGGGTAATATATTTTTAACAGAACTACGCTCTATGATGGTATTTTCCAAAGATACACTGAAGGGAGCATCATATTTGCCTTCATTCGCAGCCGCAATGGCCATTTCAGCGGCTTTAGCGCCGAGAATATCGAGATTCTGGCTGATTGTAGTGTGCGGCGGCTGTAAATAAGGAGAAATTATATTGTCCTCATACGTTATAATAGAAATATCATCCGGTATTCGTTTATCCAAGAGATACAATGAGTGATTCACAACAAGGCCCTTCCCCTCCCCTGCAACAATCAGAGCCGTCGGCTCTTCTTTCATTATACATGCGATTGCTTCCAGCAATTTCTCATTATCAGCCTTCTTTAAAAGAGCATCCTCCACGTCGAGGCTGTTCTTCCGCACTCCCTCCCTATACCCGTTCTCTCTTTCGGTATTCCCCCAGCAATTTGACTTTCCTGAAATAAAAGCAATCCGCTTATGCCCCTTTCCGGCCAGATAATCAACAGCCATCCGAGCACCCTCAGCATGGTCAGTAAAGACGGAATATGTTTTTTCGTGAGGATTATTCACCGATACTACAGGGAACCCCACCTGCAGAAGCTCATCAGGGATAACGGAAGACAAAACTATCAAAGCCCGCACTGAATTACTATGCAGATAAGGAATTGACTGAAAGGAAAATATCTGAACCGCAAAACCTTCATTGAAAAGCATCTTGGATATCGAAAAAACAAGCTGTGTTTCATATGGAGTGCTAATGGATATCCCATCCGTACCGCTGACCATTATGCCAAAGGTATTTTTATTGCTGTTTGACTTGGGTGCGTAATTCACCTTCCTGGCGGTTTCAAGAACCCTCTTCCGTATATCCTCATTTACATAAGGATGCTTATTAAATACCCTCGACACCGTAGCCGGGGATATCTTGAGCATTTTCGCTATGTCTGTAATTTTATTCTTCATAATATGAAATTATTTCCTATTTGAATATAATAACATTAAAAAGATTCTTTGTCAATACAAATTCAGAACAAAATTTTTATTATTTTTACAAATATAACTTGCATTATGAAATTATTTCATATAAAATATAAGAAAACCTGAAGTTTCCCTGATTTTTGGGAAAAAATATCAAGCGCCCCATCGGAAAATGGAGGCGCAAATGGATTTAATGGCGGGGATGAGTTGTTCGGGGCATCTCCCCGGTAAAATGGAACAGTCGGAAAGTTC
>MHBF01000113.1:0-249 GCA_001803225.1 Lentisphaerae bacterium GWF2_44_16
GTCCGGAAGCTGGCGGAAGCCGGAACGTTTTCTGGGAATTCATTTTTTCAATCCCCCCACGAAATTGGAACTGGTGGAAATGATTCTGACGGATAAAACATCAGAAGACACAACCGCAAAAGTTAAGGAAATCCTTGGAAAATGCGGCAAGACAGCGGTGAATGTGAAAGACTCCCCCGGCTTCATTGTAAACCGTCTCCTCCTGCCGATGATAAATGAAGCGGCGAAACTCCTCGACAGCGGCGCGGC